>JAKSML010000014.1 GCA_024400665.1 Bacteroidales bacterium | reverse complement strand
AAGGCTGCCGCATCACATATCTTCCATTTATTAGTGGTGATTGCGGATAATCATTAAATCCGAACATCTTTAAGTCTGAAAATCTGAACATCTTTAACAAAACATCAAATGAAAAATCTTATCACATCCAGCTCTAAGCTCGTCGCAATCATAGGCGCCGGCCCTGCCGGCATAGAGGCTGCCGCCATCCTCGCCGACTACGCCGACGTAGTAATATACGAAAAGGCAGACGCCCCACTCCCCAACGTCACCGACAAAGCCCTCCTATTCCCCAACTTCGCCGATGCACAAGAAGTTGCAGCACGTCTGAGGGCGAAGCTCCACCATCCTCGCATCAAGTTGGCGACCAGCAGGGAAGTGTCGCGTATCGTTCCTCCGACGGATGGTCGTGCGAGGTGGTTGGTGGATGGTGAGCCATACGACGCGGTGCTTCTGGCCTCTGGCTACAAACCTTTCGATGCGCATCGGAAAGAGGAACTGGGCTATGGCATCTATGCCGGCGTCTGCACCTCGTTGGAGATGGAGAGGCTGATAAGTGGTCAGCAACTCGTCACGCCGCTTGGCGAAGCGCCTAAGCGTGTAGTCTTCCTTCAATGCGTAGGCTCACGCGACGAAAAGACAGGCAATCGCTACTGCTCCAAGCTCTGCTGCGTCACCGCCGTCAAGCAGGCCATCGAAGTGAAACGGCTCTCGCCAGCCACACAAGTGTACCTCTTCTATATGGACCTCCGCCTATGGGGGCAGCACTTCGAAGAGCTCTATCGCACAGCACAGCAGGAATATGGCATCAAGTTCATCCGCGGACGCATCTCCGAAGCCTCCTCCACCTTCGACGGCAGAGTGCAGATCAAGGCAGAAGACACCCTCATGGGGCTGCCTGTCACCATCACGGCGGACATGCTGGTGCTCATGGTCGGCATCGAAGCCTCCCCGGGAACGACACGGCTCGCCACGCAGTGCCACATCTGCGGCGAATACGGCTTCGCCCAGTCGAAAGAACCACACCTCGAAGACAACCTCACCCCTCGCCGACGACTCTTTGTGGCGGGAACCTGCAAACGCCCGATGACCCTCACTGACGCGGTCAACGATGGCCGCTCGGCTGCTTGGCAGATGCTGGAAGAACTGAGTGAAGGGAATGGATGAATTGAAGAATAAAGAGTGGAGGGGTAGCGCGGATTGGTCTAATTGGGCGGGCTGTCGCAGGAGGGGGGGATGGTTTCCTCGCTGGTTGTGAGTTAGGTGCCGCATATTGAGAGGGGGTCATGTTGCTTTGATATGGCGTGCGAGGCGTGCGCAGAGGGCAGGGAGGAGGCGTTTGATATGGATCATGAGGAGTTCTTTTCCGCCCACGAGCATTTCGAGTCGTTGGCGGTAGATGGCGTTGGCGATGGTATTGGCAGCCTGCTGGGGTGAGATGCCGGAGGCTTGTCCCGCATCCATCTTGCCGTGCTCGCGTCCGTCTTTTTCTAAGGCGTGGAGGGATATTTCCGTCCTCACACGGCCAGGACATATTATGGTGACGTGGATGTTGTCTTTGTGGTTTTCGGCTTGAAGGGTCTCGAAGAATCCGTAGAGGGCGTGCTTGGCGGAGGAGTAGGCACAGCGCATGGGGAAGCCGAAGCGTCCGGCTATGCTGGTGGTGACGGCGATCTGTCCGCCGCCCTGCGCGATCATACGGGGAAGGATGCTCTTGGTGAGCATGACGGGGGCGTAGAAGTCGATGTCCATGACTTGGCGGATGACGTGGATGTCGGTTTCGACGGTGGTGCTGCGCTGGCTGATGCCTGCGTTGTTGAAGAGGATGTCGATGTGGCCGAAAAGTTGCCATGCCTTGCCGGCGAGGGCGTTTATGCCGTCGAGGTTGCTGAGGTCGAAGGGGAGGGTCGCGGCGTGTGCGGCTCCAAGGACCTGGCATTGGTCGGCGATTTGTTGCAACTTATGGGCATTGCGAGCTGTGAGGATGAGGGTGGCGCCTTCTTGGGCGAATTTGTAGGCGGCAGCCTCGCCGATGCCGGACGAGGCTCCCGTAATCCAGATTACTTTGTTTAGGAATCGATGTTTCAATTGAGTGTTGAGGCTAATTGGGAGGATTGGACTAATTGGGCTGATTGGCTGTCAGTTTGTGGTTCGCTGATTATTCTTCATGGATGGTTATTTCGTTAGGCCATTCGGAGCGCTGGTTGCTTTCGCCGATGTTGAGGAGCACGGTGTCGCGGTCGTGGATGACGCCTTCTTTGAGGGCTTGGAAGAAGCCTGCGTAGCATACGAGCGAGGCGGCGCCGAGTGTGACGCCTTGCTTCTTCTGCATCATCTTGGCGTATGCGGGCAGTTCGGCTTCGGCGACGCGGAGGAATGTGCCTCGGCTGCTGCACACGAGGGGCGCCACGAGGGGATAGTTGCCGGGATTGGCCGCGGTGAGGATGCCGATATGGGTGTGGACATCCTTCTTCGCCTCATACTGCTGTTCCCATCCGTGGGGGAAGCATTCTGCTGCGGCATGTTCCCAGGCTGTCACCATGGGGTCGCACTCGTCTTGCTGCACGAGGAGCATGCGGGGAAGCTGATAGTGGCGTTGCGGGTACATCTTGTTGAGGTCTCTGACACCTTTGTCAAAGGCCAGAGGGCTTGTGCCACCAGCCACAGCCTGCATATAGACGGAGGGGATGAATCCTAACTGGCGGAGGCATTCGAAGACGAGCGTTCTTTTTGATTCTATGCGCAGGGGGTCGGTGTTGCCGCCGCTGATGAGGATGTGGCTGTCGTTGTGGAACGCCGCTGCCTCTTTCTTGGCATCGCCGTAGCCGCCTGCGGAGATGACGCAGTCTTGTCCGCATCCGCGGATGGTCTCCACGCTCTTTTTGTCGATAAACGATGGGGCGAACTCGGTGAAGTGGATGCCGGCTTTGGCGAGGTAGGTGGCGAAGGCGGTGCCGGCGTTGCCTGTTGAGGCGAGGCAGTAGTCTTTCACGCCGTTCTCTTTGAGCACAGAGGCGGCGAGGGCGGCGCTGATGTCCTTGAAGGTGCCAGAGCCGGCGTTGAGGTCGTTGCGGACGACGTACACCTTGCAGTTGATATACTGCTTGCGTGCCACGGCTTCGAGGTGCGTCCAGCGTTCGATAGGCACAGTGCCTTCGCCGATGCTGACGATGTTCTCTCGGCGCAGCAGGGGGAGGAGGCTGAAGTAGAGCTCTTGGTAGTTGCTGCTGCACTCTGTGACAAAATCCTGCGGCAGCGATGGCTGTTCCAGATATTCCACTTCGGCGTATGTGGAGCCGCAGCGGCATTTCTGATCTTGCTGAAACCAAGTGGCAAAGTCGCCAATCACTTTGCCGCAATTCTTACAAACAAGCTGATATTTCATAGATTTGGAAATCATGAAGATTTTTTCAGATGAAAAGATATTCAGATATTCAGACTTTCTGAATATCTCAAAATCTAAACATCTGAATATCTTTCCTTTATTTGTTCACTCTCATTACAGGCATGGGCTTGTTGTACTCCCCTGCGTCGAGTTTCTTCTTCACCTCTTTGAACACTTGGAGCGTGCGGTTGGCGTGATCCATGGTGTGGACGGCTGTGGGAATGATGCGGAGCATGATCTGGCCTTTTGGTACAACGGGATAGACTACGATGGAGCAGAAGATGCCGTAGTTCTCGCGGAGATCGACGACGACGTTGGTGCCCTGGTTGATGTCGCCGGGGAAGAAGACGGGCGTCACGGGCGATTCTGTCACGCCGGTGTTGAAGCCTTCGTGCTGGAGGGAGCTTTGGAGGTAGTTGGCAATCTCCCAAAGGCGTTCGCGGTATTCGGGATGGGCGTTGATGATTTCAAGACGGCGTTTGACGCCCCAGACGATGGGCATGGGGAGGCTCTTGGCATAGATCTGGCTGCGCATATTCATGCGGAGATAGGTGATGATGTCGGGGTCGTTGCAGCCGATGAAGCCGCCGATGATGGCCATGGTTTTGGCGAAAGCGCAGAAGTAGAGGTCGATATCGTTCTCGCAGTGGAAGTGGGTGTGGGTGCCGCGGCCTTCAGGACCCATGACGCCCATGCCGTGGGCATCGTCGATGAGGATGCGGAAGTTGAACTCTTTTTTGAGGGCGCAGATCTGGTCGAGTGCGCCGAGGTCGCCTTCCATGCCATAGACGCCTTCGGTGGCTACGAGGATGCCGCCGCCCTGCTTCTCGGCGAGGGCTGTGGCCTGGCGCAGCTGCTTGCGGAGGCTTTCGATGTCGTTGTGCTGGTATTTGAAACGTTTGGCGCCCGTCACGCGGAAGCCGTCGATGAGGCATGCGTGAGCCTCGCTGTCATAGACGATGACGTCACGGAGCGTCACCATGGTGTCGATGATGCTGATTTGACCTTGGTAGCCGAAGTTGAGAAGGTAGCCGTACTTCTTATGGGTGTATTCGCAGAGCATGGCTTCGACTTCTTCGTGGAGGGAGGTGTTGCCGCTCATCATGCGTGCGCCCATGGGGTAGGCGAGGCCCCAGCGACGAGCGCCTTCTTCGTCGGCAGCGCGTACTTCGGGGTTGTTGGCGAGGCCGAGGTAGTTGTTGAGACTCCAGTTGAGGACGGGCTTGCCGTTGAAGGTCATCTCGGGGCCGAGTTCGCCTTCGAGCTTGGGGAAGTAGAAGTACCCGTCTGCATACTTTTGGTACTGTCCTAAGGGACCGCCTGTCGATTCTTTGATTCTGTCGAATATGTCTTTCATAGTTGTGTAGTATTGAAGTTAAGAAGATTGGGAGATAGGAGGATTAGAAGGTTTGAGGATGAGAGGGCGTTCCTTCAAATCTCAAAATCGGCATATCTCCAATTTTTTGTGACTGCAAAGGTACATCTTTTTTATGAACAAAACATTTTTTCGCAGAGCCGCATGGGTTATTTTAACATTTAAGAATGTGCGAATTGCGTGTGTTTTATGGTATTTGTGCCATTCTTCGAAAGTGCCTTTTCTGGAGGGTGCGTTGAATGGCGGGGGATGGTTTTTTTTAATTGAGAATTGAGAATTGGGCGGAGGCCGTCGGGGGGGCGTTCTGCTTGTGTTGTTGGGTCAGCGTATGAGGGTGACTGTGCCATATATTCTTTTCTTCTCGTTGGCGGAGGTGGTGTAGGCGCAGGCGTAGGCGTAGGTGCCTTGGGGGAGGCGGATGCCGTGGGTGGTGCCGTCCCACCCTTCTGCCATGTCGTGGGTGCGGAAGATGCGTTCGCCCCAGCGGGTGAAGATCTGCAGGTCGTAGTCGCGGATGTTGGTGCCGTAGGCGCGGAATAGGTTGTTGGTGAGGAGGTCGGGGGTGAAGACGTTTGGAAACCAGAGGAGGTTTTGGCGGCGGATAGGGATGGCGGCGATGGCGGTGTCTGTGCATTGGTCGATGCCTATGACCAGCATGACGGTCACGCTGTCGCCTTGGAGGTCGGAATGATAGAGGATGGTGGGATCTTGGCTTTCTTGCAGCTCGTCGTTGATGTACCACTCTCGCCATTGGATGCCTTTGCTTCGGTCTGTGGCTGTGATTTCGGACTGGCCTTCTTCAATCCATTGAGGCTGCACTTCGAGACGTGCCACGACTGGCCGCAGCGGGTCGAGGAGGAACGTGTCGGTGACGGGGCACGAGGGCTCGTCGGAGTGTTCGGTCTGGATGATGAGGAGTGTGGGGATGGAGGGTGTGATGCGGCTGAGAGAGAGGATCTGCGGGTCGAGGGGGTCGGTGCGGAAGGTGTAGCGGAGGGTGTCGGAGAGTGGAATACTGTAATAAGGGGTGCCTTGGCAGTGGAGCTGTGGGGCGGTGATGTGGTCAGGGCGTTGCCGTGTGCTGAGAGCAAGCACAACGAGGCTGTCGGCTCCTGCGTGGGCGGTGAGGTTGAGGGTGTCGGTCCCTTCGGCGGTCATGGTGTGGTCGTGCCAAGAGAGAGGGAGGTCATCATGGCAGACGAGGGTGTCGTGCCGCTCGATGCTGCTGAGGCGGAGGGTGAGGATGCTGTCGCAGCCGAGGAGGGTGCGGAGGGGCGTGGTGTAGAGGCCGGGACGCTGGTAGGCTGTTCCGTGCCAGAGATAGGTCTGACCAAGCAGGAAGGTGTCGGCTTGGGATATGTTGTAGCTCGGCAGCACAGTGAGGTTGAGGTGTGTGATACTTGTGCATCCGAGTTGGGTTCCCGTGTAGGTATAGTTGCCCGAGACGGTGTAGGCGGAGTCGCCGAAGAAGAGGGTGTCGGGCGAGCAGGTTTGCATGCTGATGGAGGTGTCGGCAACGGTCACAATGTTTACGGTCTTGGTCACTGAGTCGGCGCATTGCCCATCAGCGAGCATGGCGTAAAGGGTGACAGTGTGGGTGCCGGGGGTGAAGCGGTGGGTGGGGCTGATGAGGGAGGATGTGGTTCCGTCGTCGAAGTGCCAGAGATAGCTGTCGCAGGGCGTAGTAGTGATCTGGGTGTGGAGGCTGTCGCGAGCCACAAGGCTGCGGTTGACCAGCTGGCACACATTTCCACAGGCATTCTGCGGCACGAAGTCGAAGTCTGCAACAGGGTAGCGTGAGCCTCCGTAGGAGGAGAGGAGGATGCTGCACGAAGTGTTTCGCAGAAGGTAGGTGGCTTCGCAGAAGTAACGATCTCCGTCGGTGACGACGAGCGAGTCGGCTGTGCTGAGGGTGGTGGCGATGTCGCCGTCACGATACCATCTGTAGGCAAAGCCTTTGGGGGCGCGGAGGATGTTGGCGCTGGTGGCTCCGCAATAGTCTGCCCTGATGTGCTTGGTGGCACTTTCGAGGGTGAAGTAGCTGTAGCCGAAATGAGCGCCGCCAGCACAGTCGGCATTGTCTAAGATGACATCTATGTCCATGCCGTGCAAGGGGCTGAGATCGACCCCCACGGCCTGCCAGTCGTGCCACACTAACGGTTCGCCAAGGTAGCCTATGCTGTTCCAACCAGAGAGGTCGCCTGCTACGAAGTTGGCATAGTAGCAGGAACTGACGAGGCTGCCGTTGGTGTCGTAGATGCCGAAGGTGAAGAATGGCTGGCTGGCGGAGTCGTGGCTTGGATCCTGTTCTACGATGGCGTAGTGCAGCAGGAGCAGGTCGTAGCTGTTGGTATCGACGTGCAGGCGGTAGGTGATGTTCTCTCTTTCGCTACCTGTCATCCAGTTGCCGAGACGCACTGAGTAGCAGTGACCTTCGGGGACGGTGTGCAGCACGCCCAAGGTGCGCGGGTCGGTCTCGGCTGTGTCGGAATGGACGGTGTGGCGCGACGTATGGCTGCTGTCTCCGTAGTCGATGATGGCTGTGTGCAGGTCTGAGACCGAGCCTAATGTTCCAAAACGGCAGGTCACATTAGTTTGCCGCAGGTCCCAGTAGTTTATCAGGTTGGAGGTGGCGTCGGTGAGACTGCATGCTGCCCTATGCCGTATCATCTTTGTGCTGCCCTCAGAACTGTCGGCGCAGAGTGGCGTGACGTAGAAGTCGTAACCCTCCTCGGAGTTGAGCGTGTCAAAGTCTATCTGGCTTAGCGTGGTGCTGATAAGCGTTCCCGCCCCTCGGGCGAAGCCTGCGGGACCATATTCTATATGACAGGCGACGGCCTGCGGGTTGGCAGCCTGCAGAAAGAGCGTGATAGAGGTGGGACTGTTGAGTCGGATGCTGGCGTTCACACGCGGCAGGCATGGCTGGGGCACGAATGAGTAGTAGTGCCCCTCCCCTGGCCAAGGCTGGTCGCCATATAGCCAGAAACCTCCTACGGCATGGTGGTTTACCATAGAGATGGCCTCTTCCAAATCTGTTAAGGAAATTCTTGACGAATAGATTTGTGCCGACGGCGACCCGTACACGAGACGAATGCTGTTGTCGGCCTCGCGCAGCTGAATCTGGTAGGCACAGGTGTCACCAAAAGCACCATCGATATACTCGAAGACCAAAATCCTGTCGCCAGGCGTGCCAAAGGTTTGGTATTCCCAGAAGGAGGAGCCCCCATACAACATTATGGATCCAAAGGGGAAGAGCGTATGGGGCCATGTGTGATAACTATAGTTCAGCGGAGGTTCGCCCTCAAAAGTGACAGTACCAAAGGGGGAAAGCCTCACCCACCTCTTGGCTTGGCCGAAGTATTGGAAATCGAAGCCGATAAGGATAGGGACAGGGGCATTCCATTGGTATAGGTTTTGGGAATTAAGGGTGGTCGGATTGTCGAGCGTAATCCACATAGACGCATCCACCCCATGCGAGCAGACGTATCCGTTCACTGTGTCGTTCTGCGCCGTGACAGTCGCTGCCAAGACTAACAGAATGAATAGTATGTGCGTTTTTTTTATCATGGTCGTTTAAACTCTGTGCTGGTGCCCTTTCTGTTCTTGACTAATCAAGTATCAACGTATGAGGGTGACTGTGCCATACATCCTTTTCTTCTCGTCGGTGGGGGTGGTATAGGTGCAGACGTAGGCGTAGGTGCCTTGGGGGAGACGGATGCCGCGGGCGGTGCCGTCCCAGCCTTCTGCCATGTCGTGGGTGCGGAAGATGCGCTCGCCCCAGCGGGTGAAGATCTGCAGGTCGTAGTCGCGGATGTTGATGCCGTAGGCGCGGAATAGGTTGTTGGTGAGGAGGTCGGGGGTGAAGACGTTGGGAAACCAGAGGAGGTCTTGGTGACGGATATAGATGGTGGTGTATGCGGTGTCGGTGCATTCATCGATGCCTATGACCAGCATGATGGTCACGCTGTCGCCCTGGAGGTCAGAGCGATATCTGATGGAGGACTCTTGGCTCTCTTGCAGCTCGTTGTTGATGTACCACTCTCTCCAGAGGTTGCCCTTGCTTCGGTCGGTGGCTGTGATGTCGGACTCGCTCTCATCAATCCATTTTGGCTGCACTTCGAGATGTGCCACCAGAGGTCGCAGAGGCTCAAGTATGAGGGTGTCGGAGGAGGGACACGTGGGTTCGCTGGGATAGTTCGACTGGATGATGAGGAGGGTGGGCATGGAGGGTATGATGCGGCTGAGTGAGTCGATCTGCGGGTCGTAGGGGTCGGTGCGGAAGGTGTAGCGGAGGGTGTCGGAGAGTGGAATACTGTAATAGGGGGTGCCTTGGCAGTGGAGCTGTGGGTCGGTGATGTGGTCATGGCGTTGCCGTGTGCTGAGAACAAGCACAACGAGGCTGTCGGTTCCTGCGTGGGTGGTGAGGTTGAGGGTGTCGGTGCCTTCGGCGGTCATGGCGTGGTCGTGCCAAAAGAGAGGGAGGTCGTCATGGCAGACGAGGGTGTCGTGCCGCTCGATGCTGCTGAGGCGGAGGGTGAGGATGCTGTCGCAGCCGAGGAGGGTGCGGAGGGGCGTGGTGTAGAGGCCGGGACGCTGGTAGGCTGTTCCGTGCCAGAGATAGGTCTGACCAAGCAGGAAGGTGTCGGCTTGGGATATGTTGTAGCTCGGCAGAAGGGTGAGGTTCAGATGTGTGATGGTCGTGCATCCGAGTTGGGTTTCCGTGTAGGTATAGTTGCCCGAGACGGTATAGGCGGAGTCGCCGAAGAAGAGGGTGTCGGGCGAGCATAGCTGCACACTGATGGAGGTGTCGGCAACGGTCACAATGTCTATGGACTTCGTCACAGAGTCTATACATTGCCCGTCAGCAAGCATGGCGTAGAGGGTGACAGCGTGGGTGCCGGGGGTGAAGCGGTGGGTGGGGCTGATGAGGGAGGATGTGGTGCCGTCGTCGAAGCGCCAGAGGTAGCTGTTGCATGGCGTTGAGGTGATCTGGGTGCGGAGGCTGTCGCGAGCCACAAGGCTGCGGTTGATGAGCTGGCACACGTTTCCACAGACGTTCTGTGGCTCGAAGTCGAAGTCCGCCACAGGGTAGCGCGAGCCTCCGTAGGAGGAGAGGAGGATGCTGCACGATGTATTTTGCAGAAGGTAGGTGGCTTCGCAGAAGTATGTTGCTGCATCGGACACGACGAGCGAGTCGGCCGTGCTGAGGGTGGTGTTGTCGCCCTCGCGGTACCATCTGTAGGCAAAGCCTTTCGGGGCGCGGAGAATGTTGCCGTCCGCAGCTCCGCAGCGGTCTGCCTTGATGTGTTTGGTGCCGCTTTCGAGGGTGAAGTAGCTGTAACCGAAATGAGCACCGCCGGTGCAGTCGGCATTGTCTAAGATGACATCTATGTCCATGCCGTGCAAGGGACTGAGATCGACACCCACGGTCTGCCAGTCGTGCCACACTAACGGCTCTCCACGGTAGTCTATGCTGTTCCAACCAGAGAGGTCGCCTGCTACGAAGTTGGCATAGTAGCAGGAACTGACGAGGCTGCCGTTGGTGTCGTAGATGCCGAAGGTGAAGAATGGCTGGCTGGCGGAGTCGTGGCTTGGATCCTGTTCTACGATGGCGTAGTGCAGCAGGAGCAGGTCGTAGCTGTTGGTATCAACGTGCAGGCGGTATGTGATGCTCTCTCTTTCGCCACCTATCATCCAGTTGCCGAGACGCACTGAATAGCAGTGTCCTTTGGGGACGGTGTGCAGTCCGCCCAAGGTGCGCGGGTCGGTCTCGGCAGTGTCGGAATGGACGGTGTGGCGCGACGTATGGCTGCTGTATCCGTAATCGATGACGCCTGTGGGTATGCTCGATTGATAAAGGGACCCATGGCGGCAGGTTACATTGTTTTGCCGCAGATCCCAGTAGTTTATCAGGTTGGAATCGGCATCCGTGAGACTGCATGCGGCCCTATGCCGTATCATCTTTGTGATGCCCTCCGAACTGTCGGCGCATAATGGCGTGATGTAGAAGTCGTAGTCCTCCCCGGAGTTGAGCGTGTCAATGTCTATCTGGCTTAGCGTGGTGCTGATAAGCGTTCCCGTTCCTCGGGCGAAGCCTGCGGGGCCATATTCTATATGGCAGGCGACGGCCTGCGGGTTGGCAGGCTGCAGAAAGAGCGTGACAGAAGTGGGGCTGTTGAGTTGGATGCTGGCGTTCACGCGCGGCAGGCATGGCTGGGGCACGAAGGAGTAGTAGTGTCCCTCCCCTGGCCAAGGCTGGTTGTTGGCAGATAGCCAGAAACCCTCTATGGCATGGTGGTTTACCATAGTGATGGCTTCTTCTAATCCTGTTAAGGAAATTCCTGATGAATAGCTTTGTAGTACCGACGGCAGCCCATACACGAAATGAATGCTGTTGTCGGCTTCGCGCAGCTGAATCTGGTAGGTGCAATTTATATTGGTGCCACCATAAGCACCATCGATATACTCGAAGACCAAAATCCTGTCGCCGGGCGTGCCGAAGGTTTGGTATTTCCAGTAGATGTTGCCCCCCATATTTATGATTCCAAAGGGGAAGAGCGTATGGGGCCATGTATAATAACTATATCTCGTCGGTTGTTCGTCCTCAAAAGTTATAGTACCTATGTAGGAAAGCCACACCCACCTCATGGCTTGGCCGAAGTATAGGAAGTCGAATCCGATATGTATGGGGGAGCTGTAGTTCATAATGGTGGTGGTCGGATTGTCAAGCGTAATCCACATTGACGTATCCACCCCGTGCGAGCAGACGTATCCGTTCACCGTGTCGTTCTGCGCCGTGACAGTTGCTGCCAAGACTAACAGAATGAATAGTATGTGCGTTTTTTTTATCATGGTCGTTTAAACTCTGTGCTGGTGCCCTTTCTGTTCTTGACTAATCAAGTATCAACGTATGAGGGTGACTGTGCCATACATCCTTTTCTTCTCGTCGGTGGGGGTGGTATAGGTGCAGACGTAGGCGTAGGTGCCTTGGGGGAGACGGATGCCGCGGGCGGTGCCGTCCCAGCCTTCTGCCATGTCGTGGGTGCGGAAGATGCGCTCGCCCCAGCGGGTGAAGATCTGCAGGTCGTAGTCGCGGATGTTGATGCCGTAGGCGCGGAATAGGTTGTTGGTGAGGAGGTCGGGGGTGAAGACGTTGGGAAACCAGAGGAGGTCTTGGTGACGGATATAGATGGTGGTGTATGCGGTGTCGGTGCATTCATCGATGCCTATGACCAGCATGATGGTCACGCTGTCGCCCTGGAGGTCAGAGCGATATCTGATGGAGGACTCTTGGCTCTCTTGCAGCTCGTTGTTGATGTACCACTCTCTCCAGAGGTTGCCCTTGCTTCGGTCGGTGGCTGTGATGTCGGACTCGCTCTCATCAATCCATTTTGGCTGCACTTCGAGATGTGCCACCAGAGGTCGCAGAGGCTCAAGTATGAGGGTGTCGGAGGAGGGACACGTGGGTTCGCTGGGATAGTTCGACTGGATGATGAGGAGGGTGGGCATGGAGGGTATGATGCGGCTGAGTGAGTCGATCTGCGGGTCGAGGGGGTCAGTGCGGAAGGTGTAGATCATGGAGTCGGGGATGGCGATGGAATAGTAGGGAACGCCGTCGCAGTGGAGCAGTGAGGATGTGGCATAATCTGGGTGCTTCCTTGTGCGGAGGGTGATGAGGACGATGCTGTCGGCTCCCGCGTGAATGGGAAAGACGAGGGTGTCGGTGCCTTCGGTGTCGAAGTGGCGTCCATGCCAATAGAGGGGGAGGTCGTCTTGGCAGACGAGGGTGTCGTGCTGTTCTATGCAGCTGAGGCTGAGGGCGTAGATGCTGTCGCAGCCTGCCGTAGTGGCGAAACGGTTTTGGTAGAGGCCGGGGCGTCGGTAAGTGCTGCCTCTCCAAGTGTAGGACTGTCCGTTTTGAAAGGTGTCGGCATGGTGGAAGTGGTAGTCTGGCAGCACAGTGAGGTGTAGGTGGGTGAAGAGGGTGCAGCCGTTTTCTGTGCTTGGGCAGATGTAGTCGCCTGTGACGGTGTAGGCGGAATCGCCGAAGAAGAGCGTGTCGGACGAGCAGGTCTGCATGCTGATGGAGGTATCGGCAACGGTCACAATATCTATGGACTTCGTCACAGAGTCTATACATTGCCCGTCAGCAAGCATGGCGTAGAGGGTGACAGCGTGGGTGCCGGGGGTGAAGCGGTGGGTGGGGCTGATGAGGGAGGATGTGGTGCCGTCGTCGAAGCGCCAGAGGTAGCTGTTGCATGGCGTTGAGGTGATCTGGGTGCGGAGGCTGTCGCGAGCCACAAGGCTGCGGTTGATGAGCTGGCACACGTTTCCACAGACGTTCTGTGGCTCGAAGTCGAAGTCCGCCACAGGGTAGCGCGAGCCTCCGTAGGAGGAGAGGAGGATGTGGCACGAAGTGTTTCGCAGAAGGTAGGTGGCTTCGCAGAAGTAACGATCTCCGTCGGTGACGACGAGCGAGTCGGCTGTGCTGAGGGTCGTTCTGCTGTCGCCGTCGCGGTACCATCTGTAGGTGAAGCCTTTGGGGGCGCGGAGAATATTGGTGTCAGTGGCTCCGCAATAGTCTGCCCTGATGTGTTTTGTGGCGCTTTCGAGGGTGAAGTAGCTGTAGCCGAAATGTCCGCCAGCAGCGCAGTCGGCATTGTCCAAGGCAACGTTTATGTCCATGCCGTGCAAGGGGCTGAGATCGACGCCCATAATCTGCCAGTTGTGCCACACTAATCGCGTGTTTCCATTGTAAGACCTGTTCCATCCCGAGAAGTCGCCTGCTACGAAGTTGGCATAGTAGCAAGCGTTGAAGGCGCCGCCGTTAGTGTCGTAGATGCCGAAGGTGAAGAATAGCTGGAGGGTGGCGGGATGGTTGGGGTCTTCTTCTACGATGGCGTAGCGCAGCAGGAGCAAGTCGTAGCTGTTGGTATCGACGTGCAGGTGGTAGGTGATGCGCTCTCTTTCGCCACCAGAGAGCATGTTGCCGAGGCGCACGGAATAGCAGTGCCCTTCGGGGACGGTGTGCAGCTCGCCCAAGGTGTATGGGTCGGTCTCGGACGTGTCGGAATGGACGGTGTGGCGCGACTCTTGGCTGCTGTCTCCATAGTCGATGATGCCTATGCTCGTGCCTGATGTCGATAATGATCCAAAGCTGCAGGTCACATCGGTCTGCTGCAAGTCCCAATAGTTTATCAGGTTGGAAGTGGCGTCCGTGAGGCTGCATGAGGCCCTATGCCGTATCACCTTTGTGATGCCCTTCGAACTGTCGGCGCAGAGTGGCGTGATGTAGAAGTCGAAGCCCTCCTCGGAGTTGAAGTCGTCGATGTCTATCTTGTTCAGCGTGGTGCTGATGTGGGTCCCCGTTCCTCGGATGAAGCCTGTGGGACCGTACTCAATCTGGTTGGCAACGGTCTGAGAATTGATTGGCTGCAAAAAGAGCGTGACAGAGGTGGGACTGTTGTAACGGATATTGGCGTTCACGCGCGGCAGGCATGGCTGGGGCACAAAGGAGTAGTAGTGGCCATCCCCAGGCCAGGGCTGGTCGTCATTCCGCCAGAAATACCCTACGCCATGGTGGTTTGCTATAGAGATAGCCTCTCCTGATTCTGTCATGAGGATTCTGGAAAAAGCTCCAGGAGCCGACTGCTTATACACGAAATGAATGCTGTTGTCGGCCTCGCGCAGATGAATCTGGTAGGTGCATATTATCACACTGCCGTCGCTATGAATAATTCCGCAATACTCGAAGACCAGAACCCTGTTGCCAGGCGTGCCGAAGGTTTGGTATTTCCAGTAGGAGGCGGCAGCGTGCCAGTCCATCAGGATGCCAAAGGGAAAGAGCGTGTTGGGCCATAGCATATAATGGTTATAGCTCGATGGAGATTCGTGCTCGAAAGTCACAGTGCCATGGCGGGAAAGCTTCACCCACCTTCTGGCCTGGCCGAAGTATAGGAGGTCGAAGCCGATAGCGATTGGGTCGTTCCAATCAAAGTTGCTTTGGGTATTGATTGTGACTGGATTGTCGAACGTAATCCACATAGCCGTATCCACCCCGTGTGAGCAGACATATCCGTTCACCGTGTCGTTCTGTGCCTGTAGGCCTGTCATCAGTGCCAGCAAAACCAGCAGTATCTCTATCTTCTTCGTCATAGCCGCAAGTTATCTATATAACGATGATTTTTTTTTGTTATTGTGCGATAGTATTATTTTTATTAATTGCATCAATTATTTCGCGTCTCACAATTCGCAATTCATAATCTTACCTATATAGAGTCAAAAGTACCGTTTTTTTTACCCAGACCCCCTAATATTTATGATTATTTAACTATTTGATGCCTGATTTTTTAACATTTCCCCAATAATGACGTAAAAATGCCCCTGAAAAAATCAAGCGTGACACCCCCTTCGTCTCGTCCGTCAGCTTCGATTCCTCACCCCCCGACACCATGCTATGCACCGCCTTAAATTCGGCTTACCTTCGCTGTACATTGCTACTGCATTCGGTCTGCATAGCTACCACATTGCTTTGCCATAGCATATCAGTAGCAATGCAGTAGCAATGCAGTAGCAATGCAGAACGAAGCTACACCTCATCTTGGGCGGAGGCTGTGCTGGGGGAGGGAAGCCCTTTTTTGAACAGCAGGGAGCTGAGCAAAGAGCGCGGAATTGGGCTTGGGACAGCCATGCCTATCGATAATTTGACTGAGGCTATCGTCGTTAGCGATATCCGTTAGTGGCTGATAGTTAGCGGGTAGTAATTTTTTTTCGGAAAGAATGCCATTATGTCAAAAAAAAATCGTATCTTTGCACTTTCAAATATAATAAAATAATAACTTAATAATTTCATCTCGTTATGAAGAAAATCATCAACACCCCCAAGGCTCCCGCAGCTATCGGTCCTTACAGCCAGGCAGTCCTGGCAGGCAACACGCTGTACATCTCTGGTCAGGTGCCTATCAACCCCGCTACGGGCAAGATTCCCGAGGGCATCACTGAGCAGACCGAGCAGGTTATGCAGAACATCAAGGCTATCCTCGACGAGGCCGGATTCTCCTTCCAGGACGTGGTCAAATCGACCTGCCTCCTCGCCAGCATGGACTATTTCAAGCCCATGAACGAGGTCTATGCCAAATATTATCCCACCGAGTGCCCCGCCCGCGCCGCCTTCGCCGTGCAGGCTCTGCCCCTTGGCGCCCTCGTTGAGATTGAGACTATCGCCGTGAAATAAAATGGTAATTTTTAGCTGTTGAATGGTAGGCCGCAGCGCGAGACGCTCGTTTAGCATTCGACACTTAACACTTAAAATTGCAAAGCATAATGGATTTCAGTTTTACAAAACAAGAAGAACTCTTCTTGCAGATGATTCGCGAATTTGCACAGAAAGAGGTTAAGCCCCTGGCCGCCGAAGTCGATGAGCAGGAACGCTTCCCGATGGAGACTGTCAAAAAAATGGCCAAGATCGGCCTCATGGGCATCCCCGTGCCCACCCAGTACGGCGGTGCTGGCGGAACCAACATCATGTACGGCATGGCCGTCGAGGAACTCTCCCGCGTCTGCGCAACGACCGGCGTCATCCTCTCCGCTCACACCTCCCTCTGCTGCGCTCCTATCCTGGAGGCCGGCACCGAGGAACAGAAGATGAAGTACCTCCCCAAGCTCGCCAGCGGCGAGTGGATCGGCGCTTTCGGCCTCACTGAGCCTAACGCCGGTACCGACGCAGCCGGCCAGCAGACCACCGCTGTCCTCGACGGCGACGAGTGGGTGCTCAATGGCAGCAAGATCTTCATCACCAACGGTTCCTATGCCGATGTGTTCATCATCATCGCTATGACCGACAAGAGCCTCGGCACCAAGGGCATCAGCGCCTTCATCGTCGAGCGCACCGCCCCCGGCTTCTCTATCGGCAAGAAGGAGAAGAAGATGGGTATCCGCGGAAGCGCTACCACCGAGCTGATTTTCGAAAACTGCCGCATCCCCAAGGATAACCTCCTCGGCCAGATTGGCAAGGGCTTCAGCCTCGCTATGAAGACCCTCGACGGCGGCCGTATCGGCATCGCCGCACAGGCTCTCGGCATCGCTCAGGGCGCTATGGACGAGACCGTCAAATATACCAAGGAACGTAAGCAGTTCGGCCGCTCCATCAGCCAGTTCCAGAACACCCAGTTCCAGATGGCCGACCTCGAGACTAAGGTCCAGGCTGCCCGCCTCCTTGTCCGCCGTGCTCACTACAACAAGGACCACGGCATTCCTTATAGCGACGCCGCAGCTATGGCCAAGCTCTTCGCTGCCGAGACCGCTATGGAGGTGACCACCAAGGCCGTCCAGTTCCACGGCGGCTACGGCTACACCCGCGAATATCCTGTTGAGCGCATGATGCGCGATGCCAAGATCACCGAGATCTACGAGGGCACCAGCGAGGTTCAGCGCATGGTTATCGCTGGCAAGTTGTTCAAATAAAATCTAGAACTTCTAGAACTTCTAGCCCTTTTAGAATTTCTAGAGAAAAATCAAACAGAAAACATGAAAATTGTAGTTTGCATAAAGCAAGTGCCGGATACTACCGAGGTGAAGATCAACCCCCAGACCGGCACGCTCATTCGCGAGGGCGTTCCTAGCATCATGAACCCCGACGATAAGGGCGGCCTTGAGTTCGCTCTCCAGCTCAAAGACAAGTACGGCGCTCACGTCACCGTCATCACCATGGGTCTTCCCCAGGCCGAGGCCATCCTCCGCGAGGCTCTCGCTATGGGCGTGGATCGCGCCATCCTGCTCACCGACCGCAAGCTCGGCGGCGCAGATACCCTGGCAACCTCCAGCGCTCTCGCTGGCGCCCTCCGCACCATGGATTTTGACCTCGTCATCACCGGCCGTCAGGCTATCGATGGCGATACCGCCCAGGTCGGTCCTCAGATTGCTGAGCACCTCGACCTCCCCCAGGTTTCCTATATGGAAGACCTCCAGTACGATGAGGCCACCAAGACCTTCACCGTCCGCAAGCAGATGGAGGACGGCTACCAGATCCTCCAGATGCAGGCTCCCTGCGTGGTCACCGCTCTCGCAAGCGCTGTCCAGCCCCGCTACATGACCGTCAACGGCATTATGACCGCCTTCGACAAAGAGGTCGAGGTTTGGGGCGCAGACCGCATCAATGTCCCCGAGGACCGCATCGGCAAGGCTGGCTCTCCCACCAGCGTCTTCAAGTCTTTCCCCAAGCAGCTTAAGCCCGCTGGCGAGACTTTCGAGGTCACTCCCGAGGAGGCCGTCGAACTCATCGTTAATAAACTGAAAGAAAAACATATTATCTAATAGCCATGAATTTAGCAGATTATAAAGACGTATATGTATTTGCCGAGCAGCGCGACGGCAAAATCCAGAATGTAGCTCTTGAGCTGTTAGGTAAAGCCCGTGAGCTGGCTGACGCCAACAATGAGAAGGTTGTCGCTATCTTCCTCGGCAAGGGCATCAAGGATCAGGCTCAGACCCTCATCGCTTCCGGCGCTGACAAGGTCCTCGTGGTCGATCATCCTCTTCTCGAGACCTACCTCACCGAACCTTACACCGAGGCTATCACCCAGATTATCCAGGAGCAGAAGCCCAGCATCCTCCTCATCGGCGCAACTACCATCGGCCGCGACCTCGGTCCCCGCGTTTCCGCTCGTAACATCACCGGTCTTACCGCTGATGCTACCAAGCTCGAAATCAGCGATGACGAGGCTCACGAGTTCCGTATGACCCGTCCCGCTTTCGGCGGCAACCTGATGGCTACCATTCTTTGTAAGAATAACCGCCCGCAGATGTCCACCGTTCGCCCCGGCGTCATGCAGAAGCTCACCCCCGATGCAAGCCGCAAAGGCGAGGTCGTTGACTATGCTATCAACTTCGATGAGAAGAAGATTTCCCGTGTGAAGGTTGTCAAGACCGTCAAGGAAGAGAAGGTCGTCACCGACATCAGCCAGGCTAAGATCCTCGTTTCCGGCGGCCGCGGCGTGGCTAACAAGGAAGGTTTCGCCAAACTTGAAGCTCTCGCTAAGGAGCTCGGTGGCGAGGTCTCCAGCAGCCGTGCTATGGTTGACGCTGGCGTGATGGAGCAGAGCCGTCAGGTTGGTCAGACTGGTAAGACCGTCCGCCCCAGCCTCTATATGGCTTGCGGCATCAGCGGCGCTATCCAGCATCTCGCAGGTATGGAAGAGAGCGAGTTCATCATCGCTATCAACAAAGACAAGTTTGCTCCCATCTTCAGCGTTGCCGACCTCGGCATCGTTGGCGACCTCCACAAGATTGTCCCCATGCTCACCGAGCGCCTCAAGAATATGCAGAAATAATACACCTTGTATATTCCTCATCAAAGCTCTCGAACACCCTGTTCGAGAGCTTTGCTTTACTTTTTTAGTTGCTTTTTCCTTTTTTAAGTGTTAAAATTTTGGAATATTTCTTAATTGTTTGTATATTTGCATTGTGATATTTTGCCTAAAAAGGCATGAAAATGTTGTATATGATGTAGATTTACAGATAGATACAGAGATATATACCTACTAAAAATATTGCAACTATGAGAGTAATTATTGCAAAAGATTATGACGAAATGTCCGTTTGGGCTGCCAATTATGTGGCCAAACGTATTTTAGATGCTAAACCGACACCCGAGAAGCCATTCGTCTTGGGCTGCCCCACGGGCAGCTCGCCCCTCGGCCTCTACAAGCATCTGATTGAATTGAATAAGAAGGGTGTCATCAGTTTCCAAAATGTGGTCACATTCAACATGGACGAGTATGTCGGCCTCGATGTAAACCACCCCGAGAGCTACCACAGCTTCATGTGGAACAATTTCTTCAACCACATCGATATCAAACCCGAAAATGTCCATATCCTCGATGGCAATGCTCCCGACCTTTTGGCCGAATGTGCCCATTATGAGGAGATGATTGCTCAGGCTGGTGGCGTGGACCTCTTTATGGGCGGTATCGGCCCTGACGGTCACATCGCTTTCAACGAGCCGGGTAGCAGCCTTTCTTCCAGAACGCGCATCAAGACCCTTACCACCAACACCATCCAGGCCAACTGCCGTTTCTTCGACAACGATGAAACCAAGGTTCCCAAGCAGGCTCTCACCGTGGGTGTCGGCACCGTTATGGATGCCCGCGAGGTTCTCATCCTCTGCAATGGTCCTAAGAAGGCCCGTGCACTCCATCACATGATTGAATGCGGTGTCAGCCACATGTGGACGTCAAGCATGCTTCAGATGCACCAGCACGGCACTGTTGTTTGCGATGAAGAGGCTTGCGAAGAGCTCCAGATTAGCACCTACGATTATTTCAAGGATAAGCAGCGCCTCGAAGGCACTATCGAACGTTATATCAACCTTTTTGAATAGGTTGGTGAGATTATAAAAAGAGAGTCCCATGCTGTATGGGACTCTCTTTTCGTCTATCAAATAATCTTTTCAGACGTTATTGAAGGATGATGGTCTTTACGATAGGAGCCGTGGCAGGATTGTTGAATATCTGAAGCAGATAGCTGCCGCGGGATAGAGCCAAGGTGTTGATAGTAAGACTGGAATTAGAAGTGTTGAAAGATTCAATCTGTTTCCCCTGCATATCGGTCAGCACCACGTGGCTTTGTGCAGAGAGGTTTTCAATATTGATGTAGTTGCTGGCAGGATTGGGATATACCTTGATACTGTTGTCGCTGTTCAGTGTGATGGACACAGGTTCGCCAGTAGTGCTAAATTCTAATTTCGACATTTCACCCCAGACGCTGTCGCCATTCATGCCGATTGCGCAAAGATAGTAGGGCGTACCAGGCTTGAGGTCAAGCCATGTCCAAGTGTCGGTTTCATAATGAACGTAGGGGTCATCTTTGAGCCAGTTGGTCACGGTGTCGATGTCTAATGTGTCAAAAGAGGCCTTTTCAATGAGGAAGTCTTTGAAGAGAAGGGTCTGGTCGTTGGGTTCGGAGATTGTTTTGACGCTGTTGTCGGTGATGTCTTCGACAGACAATGTGATTACACTCTCGCCAGATCCGCCAGCAGAAAGTGTGCGAAGCGTGTCTGTGTAAAGAATGGAAGTGCTGCCATTTGTTGCAAGTGCGTAAATCACATAATCAGTGCCGGGCTGCATCTCCGTCCAAGTGTGAATAGTGTCAGACGTACAAGCAATACCCCATGAACTGACAATGTTTTCGACGCTGCCCATCATCATAATCCACATGTCCATGCCTCCAACCACATCGGAGTAGATGTAGTACTGACTGCAATCATTTTGTTGAAATGATGCTGTGTAGGAGGTTTCGGCTATATCCATGATGTTGATGCGGACAGTGGGCGTTTGTGCCCAGAGTGTGACTGCTGCTGTCAGAATGAGACAGAAAGTGATAATGTGTTTTCTCATAGTGTTATAATTTTTGATTGATTAGCTTTCTTTTTGAACCAGGTGATTTGCTTTTTTGCATAGTGCCATGTGTTGAGTTTTATGGCATTTGACACCTCTTCTATCTGTTGGGCGGATAGGTTGCGGGCTTGGTTGTCCATATTGGCGCTATTGCAAGGCTCGTTAGTATCTTCGCTTGCCCATAAGTTGAAAAATTCTTTATAACCAACGGTGTTGAGCGGCGTTAGATGTCTTAATCCATACAGATTGCGGACTTCCGCCTCTAATCCATCTTTAAACATTTGGTCAACGCGCAGGTCTATGCGTCGGCGTAGGTCGTCACGGTCTCGTTGCAGCACAATGGTCTCTATCTCGAAAGGTCTCTGCTGTTTGGGCTGTTTGATAATCTGGCTGTATGGCTCGCCTGTCATAATACAGACTTCCAAGGCTCGTTGAATCCTCACACCGTTGGCAAGATCGACTTGATTATAGTATTCAGGGTCAAGTTGTTTGAGCATAGAGGCGAGGCTCTCTACACCTTCGTTTTTGAGCTTCTGCTGTAGCTCGTTTCTAAGTTCTGGGGTAGGGTCTGGGAGTATTGATATTCCATTGCTCAAAGCCTCGATATAGAGTCCGCTGCCGCCTACGGCAATGACGTTTTCGTGTGTCATGAATAGTCTATCTATGCAAGATAAGGCTTCTTGTTCGTATGTGAATACATTGTAGGGGTCGTTCACAGAGCGACAGGCAATGAAATGGTGCGGAACGGCGGCAAGCTCTTCTTCCGAGGGCCTTGCAACACCGATGTTCAGCTCTTTATAAAACTGACGAGAATCGCACGACACAATCTCCGTGTTGAGCTTTTGTGCCAATTCAATAGCGTAGGATGTTTTGCCGACAGCTGTTGGACCGAGTATGAACGTTAGTTTTATGGTGTGATTGTTATTTTACAATTGGTTTTAGGCCGAGTTCGGCGGCTTTGTCCAACATCATCTTCCATGCGGCTTCCCTTTCATTTGGAATCACGCCGTCAAGAATGGCATCCTTGATGGAGTCTTTGATGGTGCCGATTTCGCGGCAGGGTGGAATGCCGAATGTCTTCATGATATCTTCTCCGCTCACAGGGGGCTGGAAGTTGCGGATGCGGTCTTTCTCTTCCAGTTCGATTAGTTTCTGGCGAACCAGTTGGAAGTTTTTCATGTAGCGGCGCACCTTCTCCTCGTTCTTGCTGGTGATGTCGGCTTCGCAGAGGGTCATGAGGTCGTCGATGTCGTCTCCCGCATCAAACAGAAGCCGGCGTACAGCCGAATCCGTCACCTCATCTTCTGCGAGGATGATGGGGCGAAGGTGGAGCAGAACTAACTTCTCGACATACTTCATCTTGTTGTCGAGAGGCAGACGCAGATGGGAGAATATCTTCTTCACCATCTTGCTGCCACGCACTTCGTGTCCGTGGAATGTCCAACCCGTCTTTTCGTCATAACGTTTTGTGGCGGGCTTTCCGATGTCGTGTAGGATGGCTGCCCAGCGGAGCCAGAGGTTGTCGCTTCTTTCTGCCACGTTGTCTAAAACTTCGAGCGTGTGGTAGAAGTTGTCCTTGTGTCCGCGTGCACCCACTGTATCGACGCCCTTGAGGTTGGAAAATTCGGGGAAGATGATTTTGAGCAGTCCCGACTTCTGCAACAGTTTGAAGCCGAGCGATGGGGTAGGGGAGAGGACAATCTTGTTAAGTTCTGTGGTGATGCGTTCGGCAGATACAATCTTGATACGTTCGGCATTACGGCAGATAGCGTCGAAGGTGGAGTCTTGAATATAGAAACCGAGCTGGGTGGCGAAGCGGATGGCTCGCATCATGCGCAGGGGGTCGTCGCTGAAAGTGATATCTGGGTCGAGGGGCGTTTTGATGACGCCTTCGTTGAGGTCTCGTATGCCGCCGAATGGGTCAAGTAGCTGTCCGAAGGTGGTGCTGTTGAGGGATACAGCCATTGCATTGATGGTGAAGTCGCGGCGGTTTTGGTCGTCTTCGAGTGTTCCGTCTTCAACGATAGGCTTGCGGCTGTCGCGGCGGTAGCTTTCGCGTCGTGCCCCCACGAACTCAATCTGCCAAGTCACCCCTTCGTAATGGTAGTGAAACGAGGCGGTGCCGAAGTTTTTGAAGACGTTGACTTCGATATTGGGACTGATGCTTCGGGCTGCGGCTTTGGCTAAGGCAATGCCATTGCCGACGCAGACGATATCGATGTCGGTACAGTGGCGTTGAAGGAAGTAGTCACGTACCACACCACCCACGGCAAAAGCCTGTAGGCCCATCTCATCGGCCGCTTGACCGACGATGCGGTATATAGGGTTGTTTAATATGACGTCCATGTAGTTCAGTGATATAGGTATGATGAGTCTCCCAAACGAGAGGATGGTGTGCTGATGTTGGTGCTATTCCTGCCGTAGGGCATACCATTCTTTCGGAAAGTGAGAGTCTGGCTGGCCTTCTGTCCGTTGCTGAAGAACGAGATGCTTTTTGCCTGCCCATTGGGGTAATATGTGATGTCTGGTCCGTCGGGCTCCTGGTCTGTGAAGTGCTGCACACGCTGTATGTTGTGCGTTTCATCGAACATGACGACCTCCGATTTATTGCCGGAATAGAAAATCACTTTGATAGGCACATCGAAATCATCTTTCTTGGCAATGCAGACAGAGTCATAACTGTTTCTGTCGTGTATGTATTCGCCGTTATTACTATAGAGCATCCATTTGGAGCCCTCAGTATGATTCTCCGAGAAGTCGGCCGAGGCAAATATTTGGCCGTTATCGTAGTAGAAGTTCCATATTCCATCGGGAACTTTATCGTTCCCGTAGAATCGTTTCTCGTACTTTATCAGTCCGTTCTCGTAGTACATGCGCTCAACCTGGCACAACTCAAAATTGCGCATCCCCGTTATCTGGGTGACGCTTTTGGGGCTTCCGTCAGGGTATGTGTCTGTCGTTTTGCCGCCAAAGAGGATGCAGGACGAGAAGAGCGTTGATGCTGCGAGGATGAAAAGCAGAGATGGCTTCATTGCTATAGCGACTATTTCTTGGCTTTATTGTAGTCCATCGTATGAGCGAGGTTTCCCTCTTCGTCGTAAAATTCCCAGACGCCCACGCGCTCACCGTGGCTGTAGTTGCCTTGGTAGTAGGGTATGCCGTTTTCGCGATAGACGATATAGGGGCCGTCCTCTTGTCCGTTGTCGAAGTTGGCTTCCACCTGAGTGCGTCCGTTGGGGAAGTAGAAATACACGCGGCCGCTTCTTGCTCCGTTGGTGAGACGTTCGGTGCTACGGACAGTGTAGTTGCTGTAGAATTGAACTACATCTTGGTGTACCCCAGAGCAGAAAACAACCGTCGAGGGGGTGCCGAACATGCCCAGGTCTGTTACATAGACCGAGTCAAGCTTTCCATCGTAGTAGGGATTGCCATTGCGGTTGAAGAAAGTCCAGTTGCTGCCGAACTCATGGTTCTTTGAGAAATCGCCCGAGGCGAAGAGCTGCCCGTTGTCAAAGTAATAGCTCCATTCATTGTCTGGCACTTCGGGTTTGCCCGAGAATTTCTTCTCGAATTGCAGCTGGCCGTTTTCGTAGTACATACGTTCGCCCACGCGGGTAGGGTCTTTCTTCGAGCCTTTGAGCAGGAAGGTGATCATAGGCTTGCCGTCGGGGTATTTTTGCATCACCTCTTCGCGAACGCGGTTGCAGGAAGAGAGAGTCATCAGGACTGCGAGAAGGATAGGAAAGAGTCTTTTCATTATATTGTAGATGCTTAGAGTTGATTAGTTTCTATTTGGCGCGGAAGAAGATGGAGATGGGTACGCCGTGGAAGTCCCAGAGTTCGCGCATACGGTTCTCGACAAAGCGTTTGTATGGGTCGCGGATATACTGCGGCAGGTTGCAGAAGAATACGAACTGCGGATAGTGCGTAGGCAACTGCGTGATGTATTTGATTTTAATCCACTTGCCTTTCACCGAGGGTGGCGGGTTCTGCTCTTTCACGATGGGTAGCAGGGTGTCGTTGAGCTCGCTTGTGCTGATGCGGCGGCTGCGGGCTTCATAGACCTGTTTTGCAGTCTCCAACACCTTGAAGATGCGCTGTTTGTTCAGCACGCTGGTGAAGATGATGGGCACATCTTCAAAAGGCGAGATGCGGCTGCGGATGAGTTGCTCGAACTCTTTGTGCGTATTGTTGTCTTTTTCGATGAGGTCCCATTTGTTCACCACGACCACCACGCCTTTGTTGTTGCGCTGGATGAGCGAGAAGATGTTGAGGTCTTGCTGTTCGAGTCCCTGGCTGGCATCGAGCATAAGGATGCAGACGTCGCTGTTCTCGATGGCGCGGATGCTGCGCATCACAGAGTAGAACTCGAGGTCCTCGCTCACTTTCGACTTCTTGCGCAGACCGGCAGTATCAACAAAGTTGAAGTCGAAGCCGAACATGTTGTAGCGTGTGTAGATGCTGTCGCGGGTGGTGCCTGCGATGGGGGTGACGATATTGCGGTCCTGTCCCGTGATGAAGTTGATGAAGGAGCTCTTGCCCACGTTGGGACGGCCCACCACAGCTATTCTGGGGAGACCTTCGCTCTCGTCCTCTTCGCCTTCGTCAAAGTCTTCGACCACCATGTCGAGGAGGTCGCCAGTACCGCTTCCGCTGATGCCTGCGATGGGCACAGGCTCGCCCAAGCCGAGGGAATAGAACTCGCACAGTCCTTCCATCTCTTTCGATTCGTCCACTTTGTTAGCCACGAGGATTACCTTCTTGGAGCAACGGCGCAGCATGTCGGCCACGTCTTCGTCCATGGGTGTGAGACCTTCGCGGGCATCGACGAGGAACAGGATTGTGTCGGCCTCTTCGATGGCAAGTTGCACCTGTTTGCGGATCTCCGTCTCAAATTCGTCGTCGCCGCCCATCACATATCCGCCTGTGTCGATGATGGAGAATCGTTTTCCGTTCCAGTCTGATTTGCCGTATTGGCGGTCGCGGGTGACGCCAGAGGTTTCATCGACGATAGCCTTGCGGCTTTCGGTGAGTCGGTTGAAAAGTGTGGATTTCCCCACATTGGGTCGTCCTACGATAGCTACTAAGTTACTCATGTCTATTTGTCGTTTTAGTGATGTTGAAGAAGTGGTGTTCAGCGGTTCTGCCTGCACTCACCGATAGCGTGTAATTTTTATTGTATATATTTTATAGAAGAGGGCGGGCTGCTGTCGCAACCTCTCTTTGTCGTTATTTCTTGAGGCCGACGATGTTGATGCCGAAGAGCACATGTGCCGCCTTTATTTCGGCGAGATATATGCTCGACACATACTCCACAGCTGCAAAAAGCTGGAATTTGCCACCGAGACCCACGGTGAGGGAGGCTCCAGGGTTGAAGGCTGTGAAGTTGGTGCCGTCGTAGGTGAAGGAGTTGGCAACTCCGAGTTCCAGCCAGTTGAAGAGGTTGAGGTTGGCAGAGAGGGTGTTATTGCAGGCAAAGGGGGTGCCCGACACATGATGGTTGCTGAACCAGCCGTTGTGCCAAAGGCCTTGGAACAGGTAGCCTACGCGGAGGAAGTCGCCAAGATGTGCCGAGGCGCCGATGTACATGTGCGTGGGCATCGAGTACCAGAAATCCTCTTCTACTTCGGTGTAGTCAATCATAGCCAGCAGGCTGTCTTTGAAGTTGCTGATGAAGGAGGTGTCAATCTCTCCGTTTGTCAGCAAGGTGCTGAGCTCCACGCCGTCGAACGAGATGGTGATGTCACGAGTCTTGGGGACGATGGCGATGGGGTTGTATGTCCAATGAATGCCGGGACCGAGGTCTTTGATGCTCATGCTGAGGTCGAACATACCCAGTGAGGCCTTAGCGCCCAGGTCGAAGGTGAAGCCGAAGTTGGTTGGGAATTTGAACTCGCTCAGGATGTTTTTGATGTCGATGTTGCTGAAATCGATATCCTTGAGGTCTTCCAAATCTTCGATAGTGGGCAGGCCGGCGAGGTGCAGGCGGTAGTCGGAGGTCAGCGTCATCTTGCTGATGTCGTCGGATGTCCTCAGATCGACCGAGAGATTATCTACAGCGGCAGAGACAAGTCCGTCCAGGACGTTCACTCTGGCACCGACGGTCAAAGGCAGTACCGGCAGTTTCAAGGCTGCGCTCACCGAGGCATAGCCGTAGGCTTGCAGGTTGAGGATATTCTCGGCTCCGAAGTTGATGCTGTTCATCTCGTTGCTGTTGATGTTTCCTTCCGAGACCAGCTCCAGGAGTCCGAGGGGCACATTGGCAGATCCGTCAATGCGGACGCCGGCAGAGGCCGAAATATGCAGCTTGTTTTTCACGGTGAAGCCGAAACCCAATACGTTGAGGTCTGTGCTTACGCCCAAGTGGCATCCGTTGTCGATGAGGTTGTTGACAACATCGTTGACATTCAGTATCGTCACATCTCGTTCAGGGTCGTACTGCAGGCCAAGGTCTTTGTAGCTTAGCGGCAGGTCCAGATTGATGTCGGTTTTTGCTGTTGTGAAATATCCGCCTGATTTATTGGGGAAGAGGGCGGGGTTGTAGCTGTTCGACCATGGCGAGCGGAAAGAGTGGTAGAATATGCCATTGTCGGTGATGCGTTGCGCTTGTGCCTGGCCTAAGGCCAAGAGGACAAAAGCCAGGATGAGGGTAATTCTTTTCATGGTGGATTTTATTTAATGATTGATGGAAGATTGAGGTCGATAGTGTCTGTGCGGAAGCCTGCATGAGGGCTGGCTACAATATAGGCTCTCACGTTCAGGCGGTCTTCGGGGCGAATCTGCACCATGGCGCCGTTATTGGATGTATGCAGATCTACAGAGAATACCAAGTGGCGGGTCTTGGCAAGATTGTTCAAGAGCTGGTCGGTAATCATCACCTTGATGGTCGATGAGCTGGTGCCTTGAGCCATATAGGTGTTGCCGCTGAAAGGAACGATGGGCGCACCTTGTATTTGGGTGTCGCCGCCTAACAGGCTCGCCACCACGGGCTGTTTGCCCTCGTCAAGGAGCATGGCATCGAAATCGATGGCCACGGGCAGACCGTTGTCGATAACAAAAGCTATATAGCTTTCATGGTGGTTGCTGATAGATACGTATTTGCGCACTTCGGCAAGCGTCGAATCCAGATCTTCGAGGTTCAGTGCCATGGTGTCGTTGAGGCCGAATTGTGAGCTGGAAAGGGCCAACGGGATATCGATTCGTGTGTTGATGGAGGCTGCAACGCTATCCACACCGATAGAGTCCAGGTTGAGGTTGGTGTCGCTCACCCGCCACTGCGACAGGGGGATGGCAACGTTTGCGCGGAGTTTGTAATCTACATAAAGCGGCTTGTGCTTGGTGTATTCTTTCATGTCGGCGCAATCCATGAGCACGATGTTTGTGCCTGCGGTCAAGTCATTCAGGTCTATGGAACGGCCACGAACATTCGTAGGCAGCTCGTTGATGTATCCGTCGGAGCAGACGGCAGTGAGCACGATAGAGTCGAAAGTGACGCGGCAGCCGCGGCTCATCAGGTCGTTGAAGGCGTTGCTGAGGTGAGCTTTCACATCAGCATCCACAGATACGAGCATCTTGTCAAGCTCCACGCCCTCGACGTTCAGGTCTTGCAGTGCGTTGAAGAGGTTTGTCGTCTGTGCTCCCGTGATGGGGATATGCCTCACGATGGTGTCGCTGGACGCTTTCGACATCTCGTTTCTGCCTTTCTTGAGTATTCTCCAGTCCAAATTGGCCTGCATGGTGTCGGTGATGTGCAGCGTCACAGCGCCGTTAGCATCTACATCCACGGTCAGCCTTTTGGTGCTGTCGAACATATTGATAACAGTTCCCACGTCTGCCGACATTTTGGCAATGGGAAATCCGAACACAGGGTCAAATTCACCCTCAATTATCATCGGATGTTTCAGCGCTTCAAAGTCTCCTTCTTTCACACAAGCCGTCATGACAAGTGCTGAAAAAAGGCATACCATCATAATTCTGAGTTTCATAGGCATATTATATTATTTTCTTTCAATTTGCAAAAATACGAAAAAAAATCGTATATTTGCAATTTATTAATGTTAAAAATACTTTATAATGAAAAAGCTCATTCTCATAACGTTTGCCTTGTTGCAGATATTCAGCGTTTTCGCTCAAAAAACTTATTCTTTTGCTATGCGCGACACTTTGGGACTGAAATTAGATGTTTACCAGCCTGCCAATCCTCGCCCCGATCATGCCTGTGTGGTTTATGTTTTCGGCGGCGGTTTTTTCTCTGGCGAGCGCGATAATGAGTACTCCAAGAAGTGCTGTCAGCTTTTGTCCGATCGAGGCTTTGTGGCTGTGGCTATCGACTACCGCCTCTATCTCAAGCATGCGCCCAAGCTGCCGCTGCTGAAGATGTACCGCAATTTCGAGACAGCCATCAGCCAGGCTGTGCAGGACTGCTCTGATGCAGTCCGTTACCTCTGTGATCATGCCACGGAACTGAAAATCGACACTTCGCGCATCATCCTCACGGGAAGTAGCGCAGGGGCTATAACTGTGTTGCAGACAGACTATTGCCGTGCCAACTCCCTGCCAGACGCAGCCTCGCTCCCCCAAGGCTTCCGCCCTGCGGCTGTCATCCCTTACGCTGGCGCCATCTTGTGCCACAACAGGGATCTCCGCTATGCCCAGCCTCCCGCGCCCACATGCTTTTTCCATGGCACTTCAGACCGTATTGTCAACTACCGTCGTTTCCGTGCCTCTCTCTCCGAGAGCCTCTTCGGCGCCGACAAGGTGTCGCGTCTTTTCCAGAAGGAGGGCTACAGTCATTGGATGATGCGTTTCGACAAGCGCGGCCATGAGGTGGCAATTGCGCTGCCTCCGACGATTGACGAGTTCTGCGCCTTTGTCGATGCCGCCCTTTCGGGCCGCGTCATGAGCTATGACGCTCACTGCACAGATGCCGCCGTCAAGGTCTGTGAGTGGACAAATATGACGCTCTTCGACCTCTATTTGAAGTAGCGTGGCTCGTGCCTCTCTGCGTCAGGCCTCATAAAGCCGATGACGTGCCTCTCTGCGGCTTCATGATAGGCCGAGAGATGCCTCGTTTTAGCGCTGCTTTGGCTTCGTCTTGAGAGCGGAGCCAAAGCGGAGTTGGGGCGAAGATAGGGCAGAAGTGGACCTGTGCTGTCTATGGCGTGAAAAACGGCCTTTCGAGCCTCGTTTTGAAGGTGAATTTTGCGAGGGACCTTATTGTGAAATATGGAAAATAGCAGATGCTTTTCTGTGGGATGTTTTGCCGTAATCATCCGCACCTTTGGAACTGTTGAGGACGGTTTGTATTGCTCACTAACATTTAGGTGTTGAAAATTATTTGGTTACGGAGCGTTGTCTTCTCTTTTTTATTCGTACTTTTACTTTTCAAATATAGTAATTGTATTATTATGCAACGTATTAAGGTTCTTGTGTTTACGATGCTTTTCGCTTTGTCGGCAGGGGCTGTAATGGCTCAGAAGTCTTCGTCCGACGAGGCTTTGCGTCTCCGTTTCCGCCAGGCTGTGGATCTTTTTGAGAAAGAAAAATTCGCCTCGGCACAGAGTTTGTTTGATATTTTGACCGCTGATCCCGCTGCTGCCGAGATGGCCGAGGAGTCGCGTTTCTACGCGGCTGTCTGTGCCGAACGCCTCGACAACAAGGATGCCGACTTCCGCCTCAGCGAGTTCATCCGTCTCTATCCTCAGAGCCGCCGCGTGGTGATGGCGAGGTTCTACCTCGGCAACTTCCACTATGCCGCGGGCGACTACACCAAGGCTCTCCAGAACTATGCCAAGGTGCAGTGCCGCGAAATCGACTACGGCCATCGCAGCGAGTATAACTTCAAGGTCGGCTACTGCCATTTCAACGCTGGCGACTATGCCGAGGCCCGCAAGTATTTCGGCCAGGAGATGAGCGGCAAGTCAAAATATACCAATGCCGCGCTCTACTACTACGCCCACTTGCAGTATATGGACGGCAAGTACGATCTGGCTCTCCGCAACTTCGAGAAACTGCAGAGCGACCGCAAGTTTGCCAAGATTGTGCCTTCGTATATCGCCCGCATATACTATTATTTAGGCAAGGAGGACGAGCTGCTGCAGATGGCTCCCACGCTGCTGCTTGAGGAGGATGTCTTCAAGAAGAACGAGATCCGCCAGATGGTGGCTGAGGTCTATTTCAACCGTGGCGAGTACAAGAATGCGCTCGACTACTACAATGCCGCCATGCGCCATCAGGACGACGCCAATCCTGCCGAAGAGGTCGCGGCCTCTGTCGGCACGGCAAAGAAGAGCAACAGCGCCGCCCTCGTGCGCTCCTGCACCCCGCAGGACAGCTACTACCAGATTGGCTACTGCCACTATATGCTGCACCAGTACGACTCCGCCCAGTACTACCTCTCCAAGAAGACCGCCTGCGTGGATAGCGTGGCGCAGAACGCCCTCTTCGTGCTGGGCGACGTGGATCTGAAGCTCGGCAAGAAGAGCGAGGCCCGCAGCATGTTCCTCCAGGCTTCGACCATGGATTTCGACGCCAAGATCAAAGAGGACGCCCTCTTCAACTACGCCAAGCTCTCCTACGAGCTCAACGCCAACCCCTACAACGAGTCTATCCGCTCCTTTGAGGACTATTTGGAGAAATACCCCAAGAGCGAGCATAAGGCCGAGGTGCAGGAGATTCTCACCTCGCTCTATTTCAGCACTCGCAACTACAAGAACGCGCTGACGCTCATTGAGAAGATGCCCGACCGCTCGCCGGTGATGAACCAGGCCTATCAGCGCATCGTCATCAACCGCGGCATCGAGGTCTTCAACACGGGCAATATGAAGGGCGCCGCCACCTATTTCCTCAAGGCCACCAAGATTAACGCCCTGCCCAAATATACGACCGATGCCTACTATCTCTATGGCGAGAGCCGCTACCGCCTCGGCGACTTTGATGCCGCCGGCAAGACCCTCGACCGCTTCATGCTCAGCAGCAATGCCTCCACCTCGCCCTACTACCGCCAGGCTCTCTATACCCACGGCTATATCAGCATGAAGCGCAACAACGTGGCTGACGCCGCCGACGATTTCAAACTCTTTGCCCGTCTGGCCGACGCCTCCATCGACCCCCATCAGGTGAACGATGTGTATAACCGCCTGGGCGACTGCTACTATCTGGAAAGCAACTATCCCGAGGCTATCAAATATTATGATCGCGTGATTAAGGCTGGCGATGCCGATGCCGACTATGCCACCTATCAGAAGGCCCTCTCGTATGGCGCCATGGGCAAGTATCAGGACAAGCTCACCTACCTCAACCAGATTTTCGAACACTACAGCGAGTCTCCTCTCGCACCCCGCTCCCTCTTCGAGGTGGGCAACACCTACCTGGTGTGCGACAATAACGATATGGCGCTGCTCTACTTCAACAACTTCCGCAACAAGTACCCCCAGAACAGCCTCGTGAAGACCGCGCTGCTGAACATGGGCCTTATCTATTATAATACGGACCACGAGAGCGAGGCCCTCGATGTCTTCGACCAGCTGCTCACCCACTACGCCGGTACCGATGAGGCACGCGACGCCCTCAGCACGGTGAAGAACATCTATGTGAGTCAGAACCGCGTAGATGAATATTTCAGCTATGTGAAACGCACCACCAAGACCAACATCTCCACCGTGGAGCAGGACAGCACCCTCTATATGTCGGCCGAGAACCGCTATATGAACGGCGACTGCGAGAGCTCGGTCAAGGGCTTCGAGAGCTATCTGGAGAAATTCCCGCAAGGCCTCTTCCATCTCCAGGCCCACTACTATGCTGCCGACTGCCTCTTCCGCAGCGGCCAGAACGACAAGGCGCTCCCGCACTACGAGGCCGTGGCAGCCGCAGGCCGCAACAGCTTCACCGAGCGTTCGCTCCAGAATGCCGCCAACATCGCCTACAACCTCAGCAACTACACCAAGGCCCTCGACCTCTATGCTCAGCTGGCAGAGGTGGCTGAGAGCGACAACAACCGCCTCTCCGGCCGCGTGGGCTACCTGCGCTGCTGGGTGCGCCTCGGCGAACGCGACAGCATCATCTCCGCCGCCAACAACCTCCTCTATGAGAATAAGATAACCGACGAACTCCGCGACGAGGCCCGCATCAGCATCGCCCGCAGCTACTACGAGACCGAGAGCACCTACCATCAGGCCGACAGCGTCTATTCGCTCCTCATGACCTCCACAAACGGCGACTACAGCGGCGAGGCTTCCTACCGCATCGCCGAGATGAGCTACCGCCAGTCCGACTATGATGAGGCTGAGCGTGCCATCGAGGCCATCACTGCCGACCCCGTGAGCGACTACTGGCTGGCTAAGTCCTTCATCCTCTGGGCCGACATCTTCCACGCCCGCGGCAACAACCTCCAGGCCAAGCAGACCCTCCAGAGCATCATCGACAACTACGATGGCGACGACCTCGTCAGCCTCGCCACCCAGAAGCGCGACGCCATCCTCCAGGAGGAGAACCCTGTGCAGCAGCCCGAGGAGGACGAAGTGGTCATCGAACTTGACAATCGTGAATAAATAGTTGATGGGCTGATGAGGCCTTGCAGTCTCATCAGCCCAGACTTCAAAACAATAAATACATTACAACAATGAAGTACAATAATATTCTAACGATATTCGCTGTTGCCGGAATGGTGCTGACAGGCTTTGCAAGCCACGCCCAGAGCGACAGCAATGTGTATAACGAGCGCGTGGTGGTCGAGAGCCGCTACCGCCCTGTGGTGGAGGAATCACAAAAGATTAATGTCGCCCCCACTATCACCGACACTGCGGCCACGATGCCCAAGTCGCTCACCTACGACGTCGCCACCAAGCGCCTCACCTCGCTCTACGAGCCTTCGCGCATCAAGGCTGCCCGCATCATCGGCGAGCCTGCCACAAAGCTCTACAACAACTATTTCAAGATTGGCATGGGCAACTATCTCTCGCCCCTTGCCGAACTCTATTTCAACTCCCTCCGCAGCCCCGACAAGACCTACGGCATCCGCGCCACCCATCGCTCCTCGTGGGGCAAGATTGGCAAGCCGTGTGACAGTGTGCCCTCGCCCACCTACTACGGCCAGGCCCCCTTCTCCTTCTCCGATGTCACCCTCTTCGGCAAGCTCATCACCAAGAACAACATTCAGCTCAGCGCCGACCTCGGCTATCAGAACGACTACAACCGCTACTACGGCTTCAGCGACAGCACCCTCTTTGCTGAGACAGGCCTCCTGCGCGACTCTCTCGACAAGTCGGCCTTCAAGGCTGCCTACAATCTGGCGCAGTTCAATGCCGGCATCAAGTCGCTCAACACCGACTTGAACGCCCTCGGCTATGAGGCTAACATCAACGCTTCCGACCTCTTCGCCTCTTACGGGCAGAACGAGCTGAGCCTCAACTTCGACGGCAACGTCCACTACGGCTTCAACCTCACCAACAACCATAAGGCCATCGCCTATCTGCACCTTGTCTATAACGGCTTCTTCAACAACTACAATCCCACAGCCCTGCCGTTTGGTGCCGACAGCCTCCTCGATGCCGCGCTCCTCGACATCGACGACAGCACTGGCCTCTCAGCCCTCGCCACCCATGCCTACCTGAGCCTCTATAAGGCCAACCCCTACATCGACTTTATCTTCTCCGGCTTCCAGATTCATGCGGGTGCCGTGGTGGCTCTCGATGCCTACAACGCTCCCAACGGCGGCATCGTGCACGTCTATCCCGATGCCACCGTGAGCAAGTCGTTCTTGAAAGATTTCATCAGCCTCTCTCTCGAAGCCCTCGGCAACGTGGATGCCAACAGCTGGAACCAGATACGTCTGGTCAACCCCTACATCGCTCCCGGCAGCCCCGTCCGCGCCACCAGCCACTACGATTTTGCTGCCAAGGCCCGCTTCAACTTCAGCAAGAAGTTAGACCTCAACCTCTACGGCGTTTACAGTATGCTTGACGACGACCTCTCCTTCAAGCTCGACGACCGCTATCAGCTGCACAACGTCTTCACACCCGTGTATGACAGCCTCAGCCGTATCAAGCTGGGTGGCAGCGTGGTCTTCGTCAACGACGAGATGCTGCGCCTCGAAGCCAAGGGCAACTACTATATCTACAAGAACAAGAAGAGCGTCGTCCACGGCGACGAGCGTGTCGAGGTGCCGCTCTACTACCGCCCCGACTTCGATGCCTCGCTGAGCGCTACGGTCAACTATAACGGCAAGATCTTCGGCCGCCTCGAATGCCAGGTCCTCGGCAAGACACCCTACGCCACCGCTACGGCTGCCGACGGTGCCGACAGCACCCTCTGCCTCCCCATGCGCTACGGTCTCAACCTCGAACTCGAATACCGTCACAACAAGGCCCTCAGCTTCTTCCTCAAAGCCGACAACCTCCTCTTCCAGCGCTATTTCTATTGGGAGAACTACCCCAGCTACCGCGGCCTCTTCATCCTCGGTCTCACCTACACCATCCCTAATTAATAGTGAACAGTGAATAGTGACCTGTGAACTGACAAATGACCGCGTCAGTTCAGTTCACAGCTCACAGTTCACAGTTCACAGTTCACAGCCCACATGACTTATCAAGAAACATTAGACTATCTTTTCAACAGCCTGCCCATGTATCACCGCATCGGCAAGGCTGCCTATAAGGCCGATATCACCAACACCGTCCAGCTCATGCAGCACCTCGGCAACCCCGAGCGTAAGTTCCGCACCATCCATGTGGCTGGCACAAATGGCAAAGGCTCAGTCTCTCACACCCTCGCCTCCGTCCTCATGCAGGCGGGCTACAAGGTGGGCCTCTACACCTCGCCCCACCTCGTCGATTTCCGCGAGCGCATCCGCATCAACGGACAGAAGATCCCCGAACAGCAGGTCACCGATTTCGTTGCCCAGCATAAAGACTTCATGCAGGGCATGGACCTCAGCTTCTTCGAGATGACTGTGGGCCTCGCCTTCGACTATTTCGCCGCCGAGCAGGTCGATGTGGCAGTCATCGAAGTCGGCATGGGCGGACGCCTCGACAGCACCAACGTCATCACCCCCGACCTCTGCGTCATCACCAACATCGGCTTCGACCACACCCAGTTCCTCGGCGACACGCTGCCCAAGATTGCCGCTGAGAAGGCCGGCATCATCAAGCCCGGCGTGCCTGTGGTGATAGGGGAGAGCCATCCCGAGACCCGCCCCGTCTTCCAGCAGAAAGCCGAAGCCGTGGGCGCACCCATCTGCTTCGCTGATGACAAATACCGCATCGTCGAAGTGCCTCATGAGCCCACCTTAGACGATACCGACCTCAAGTTCACCGTCCAAATCAATTCTCAAATTAATTGTCACGGCGACACGCCGCAATTCTCAATTCTCAATTCTCAATTAACCCATCCCTGCGACACGCCGCAAGAGGTGCGTCAGCCCAATTCTCAATTCTCAATTCTCAATTCTCAATTAAAATGTCCGCTTTCGGGCAGCTATCAGCTCCGCAACCTCGCCACGCTCTTCCAAGCCCTGGAACTGCTGCCGCAGGTCGGCTACAACATCACGCTTGAGAATATAGAGCAAGGTATCGCCCGCGTGGTCTCCGACACAGGCCTGCATGGCCGTTGGGAGAAGATGGACGTGCAGCCGCTCACCGTCTGCGAGACCGCCCATAATGCCGACGGCGTAGGCGCCATGTTAGAGAAGCTCTCGCAGCTGCCCTATCGTCATCTGCACCTCATCTACGGTTGCGTCAACGACAAAGACTACCGCCACATCCTCCGTATGCTCCCGCAGGAGCGCACCACCTACTACTACACCCAGCCCTCCGTGCCGCGTGCCCTCCCTGTCGCACAGCTTGCCGAGGCCGCTCAGGAGCTTGGCATGGCTGGCAGCTCCTTCCCCACCGTGGGCGAAGCCATAGAGCATGTCCGCAGCATAGCCGACAAGACCCACGACCTCGTCCTTGTCACAGGCAGCATCTTCCTCGTAGCCGACGCAGTAGGCTACTACACATCCAGACCTCCCTTGTAAAAAAAAGACCCCTCACCGCAAGGAGACAACAGACCAATATAAATCAAAAGTTCAGCCACCCCTTCCCAAGAGGTGGCTGAACTTCGTATAATATGATACGCCTCATTCAATTTCACGTTGGCTCGGATTTATAATCCGAGCCTGTCTAATATAAGGATTTGCAATCCGCAAACATATCATACATTATTTATAATGAATTATTTAATGCGGATTGCAAATCCTTATATTTATATGTGTCGGATTGCAAATCCGACACAACGCCCCGCCCTCAGAACATCCCCAAGGACGGGGAAAGGATATCTTCTATTTCACCACGACCACTTTCTGGGCAGGAGCCTCGCCAACCTGCACCAGATACACTCCGCCCGCAGGCATCGCAAAGCGCTGCGACTCCTGGGCGCCATCCTCCGACACCAGCAGCCTGCCTGCCATATCGAAGATGCGGACAGACTTGCCCGCAGCCCCCTCAATCCGCAGCACGCCGCTCTCCGCCGCAATCCTGCAACCCTCAGCCTCCGCGGGGTCTATGCCCTCCGAGCCGCAGTCCTCGTGATAATTGATAAACATGCTCCAGAAACTCGCGTTGCGATACGTCTCCGAAGCACCGCAAGGCACCCATATAGGCACCGCCGTAGCCACGTTATAGAACGTCCCCCCCATGATTGAAGGAGGAACGTCGCTCAGCATATCGATGCGGCTGATATTATAGCAGTCCGAGAAAGCCCTGTCGCCAATGCGCTCCACCGAACTCGGCACCCTCAGGCTCATCAATCCCGTGCAGCCGGCAAAAGCTGCTGCGGGAATATTCTTCACATTCTCGTCAATATTCAGCGTGGCGAGGTTGGGGCAGTGGTAAAAAGCGGAATAAGTCTCCCCGTAATAGTCCTCACCCATATAGGTGCAGCTGTCGGCGTGCAGATCCACGCTCGTCAGTCCCTCGCACTCCCCGAATGCTCCGCCAGCAATATATCTCACCGTTCGGGGAATCGACACCGTTGTCAGTCCGCTACAGCGGGCGAAGGCACTCCCTCCAATCGTATCCAAGGCATCCGGCAGCGTCAGCGAAGTGATGCCGCTACAGCCATTGAACGCAGAGCTACTAATGCTGGTCAGCGTGTTCGGCAGCGTCAGCGAGGTGATGCCGCTACAACCATAGAAAGCACTGGAACCGATGCTGGTAAGCGAATTTGACATAGTCAGCGAGGTGATGCCGCTACAGCCAGAGAAGGCACTGGGGCCGATTCTGGTGAGCGAATTAGGCAGCGTCAGCGAGGTGATGCCGCTACAACCATAGAAAGCACTGGAACCGATGCTGGTAAGCGAATTTGACATAGTCAGCGAGGTGATGCCGCTACAGCCAGCGAAGGCATAAGAACCGATGCTGGTGAGCGAGTTCGGCAGCGTCAGCGAGGTGATGCCGCTACAACCATAGAAAGCACTGGAACCGATGC
>JAKSML010000013.1 GCA_024400665.1 Bacteroidales bacterium | reverse complement strand
CAAGATTCCTTCAAAAAACTTCTGGGAGCGAATCTTGCCCACAAGATTCCTTCAAAACACCTCTTGGCGGCGAGTTTCTCGGGAGAAACTCCTCCGCGCGAAGGTTTTTTACTCATATTTTCTTCGTTTTTCAAAAAATCTTCGTATCTTTGCATTTCAAAATTAAACAATTATTCTTATGAAAAGACTACTATTGGTTCTGCTGGCAGGCGCACTGTTGTGCGGCTCCTGCTGCAAGAAAGAAAAGGAGACTGCTATGAGCAATATCGACCAAAACACCGTGCAGGCCACCATCCAGGCCCTGCAAGACAAGTATGGCGACGCTACCGCCGACCGCATCCAGCGCAGCGTGCCTCAGGCTGCCTCGCTTTGGACCGAGGCTGACGGAACGCCCGAGGAGTTCACCCAGTTCTGTCTCGACTACTATGTGGCCGACAGTGCCGAACGCCATCTTTTGGCCGACAGATTGCAGGCCAACCTGGAGAGCATCTGGGGCTGTGCCAACAAAGTGAGCGTGGACCTCAAACTCCCCTTGCATGTCACCGACTGCGACACGTCGCGCCTCGACGAGATGTTCGGCGGCTACGACCCGTCGGCTCATTTCGACGACGATATGTTCGAACAGAAGATAGCCTTCGCCGTGGTGCTCAACTTCCCCTTCTATACCTTGCAGGAGAAGGACAGCCTGGGCACTTCGTGGACCAGTCTCGACTGGGCATACGCCCGCTTGGGAGACTTGTTCACCAGCCGTGTGCCTGCCTCATGCAACCAGCTCCTCGCCAATCAGCTGGCTGCTGCCGACAACTACATCTCCAACTATAACATCATGATGGGCCGTCTGCGTGACGACAACGGCAACGCCCTCTTCCCCGACATGGCCCTCATCACCCACTGGGGTCTCCGCGACGAATTGAAGACTCACTACAACGAAGGCGACAGCGGCCTCATGAAGCAGCGCATGATATACCAGGTGATGTGCCGCATCATCGACCAGAGCATCCCCCAATGCGTCATCAACAACGACGCCTACACTTGGTACCCCGTGAGCAACAAAGTCCTCGACGCCCAAGGCAAAGAACTCTCCAACCCCGAAAGCGAGCCCCTCACACGCTACCAGTACTTCCTCGACAACTTCCACGCCATGCAGCAGGTGGATAAGTACAACCCCATGTACCCCACCGCCATCGCCCGCGCCTTCGACCAGGACATGGAAGTGGGCTACGACGAGATTGAGCAGCTCTTCACCGAGTTCTGCTCTTCGCCCGTGGTGGCAGATGTGGCCAAAGTCATAGAAAAACGCCTCGGCCGCAAACTCGAACCCTTCGACATCTGGTACGACGGCTTCAAGAGCCGCAGCGCCATCAACGAAGAAGACCTCTCCGCCATCACCCGCAAGCTCTATCCCACCAAAGAAGCCTTCGCCACCAAAGGCATGCCCTCCATCCTCCGCCAGCTCGGTTTCCCTCAGCAGAAGATTGACTTCATCTGCTCCAAAGTCACCGTCGATCCCTCCCGCGGCGCCGGCCACGCCTGGGAAAGCAACATGAAGAGCGACAACGCCCGCCTCCGCACCCGCATCGCCGCCGACGGCATGGACTACAAAGGCTACAACATCGCCGTGCACGAGTTCGGCCACAACGTGGAGCAGACCATCACCCTCCACGATGTCGATAACTACATCATGAAGGGCGTCCCCAACACCGCCTTCACCGAGGCTCTCGCCTTCGTCTTCCAGACCCGCGACCTCGAGCTCCTCGGCTACAAAGCCGGCAAAGGCGCAGAAGCTAACCAGGAGGCTCTCATGACCCTCGACATCTTCTGGGGCTGCTACGAAATCATGGGCGTCTCGCTCGTCGATATGTACTCCTGGAGCTGGCTCTACCAGCACCCCGACGCCACCAAGGAGCAGCTGCGTGAGCAGGTCATGGACATCGCCAAGCAGGTGTGGAACCGCTACTACGCTCCCCTCCTCGGCGAGGAGAACTCCACCATCCTGGCCATCTACAGCCACATGATCGACTCGCCGCTCTACCTCCCCAACTACCCCTACGGCCACCTCATCGAGTTCCAGCTTGAACAGCAGCTCAAAGGCAAGGTCATCGCCGACGAAATCATGCGCATGTACCCCGTAGGCCGTCTCACCCCGCAGCACTGGATGCGCCACGCCGTCGGCACCGAAGTCAGCACCGCCCCGCTCCTCCAAGCCGCCGCCGAAGCCTTGAAACAGAATATTCAATAATTGATAATTGAAAATTGAAAATTGAGCGCGCCAGCCTAATTATCAATTTACAATTTACAAAAAAATCATCATCATGAAGAAAACCTTTACTCTCTTAGCAATGTTTGCCCTGCTGCTGCCCGCTGCGGTAGCCGACGAGGGCATGTGGATTCCCATGCTGCTCGGCAAAAACCAAGCCGCCATGCAGAAAGCCGGTATGCGCATCACCGCTCAGGACATCTACGACATCAACAACGCCTGCCTCAAAGACGCCGTCATCCTCTTCAACCAAGGTTGCACCGGCGAGTTCGTCTCCGACCAAGGCCTCTTCCTCACCAACCACCATTGCGGCTACTACTACATCACCTCCAACAGCACTGTGGAGCACGACTACCTCACCCACGGCTTCTGGGCTATGAGCCGCGAGGAGGAAATCCCCTGCAAGGGCCTCACCGCCACACGCCTCGTGCGCATGGAAGACGTTACCAATCGCGTCCTCGCCGGCATCGATGATAAACTCTCCGAAGAAGAACGCAGCCGAATAGTCGAACGCAACATCAAGGCCATCACCGTCGCCGCCGTCGCCGGCACCCACTACAAAGCCATCATCAAGCCCTTCTACTACGGCAACCAGTACTTCATGTACATTAACGAAGTCTTCACCGACGTCCGCCTCGTGGGCGCTCCCCCAAGCAACATCGGCAAGTTCGGTGGCGACACCGACAACTGGATGTGGCCTCGCCACACGGGCGACTTCTCCATGTTCCGCGTCTATGTGGGCAAAGACGGCAAGCCCGCCGAGTTCTCCAAAGACAACCTCCCCTACAAACCTCTCAAGCACCTCGACATCTCGCTCAAAGGCATCGACGAGGGCGACTTCACCTTCGTCTTCGGCTACCCCGGCACCACCCAGCGCTACGTCACCCACCACCAGATGCAGCTCCAAGCCCTCGAAGAAAACCCCATCCGCATCGCCTGTCGCGACATCCGCCTCAAACACTACAACGCCGCTATGAACCAGAGCGCCGCCCAGCGTCTCAAATACGCCTCCAAAGTAGCCAGCATCGCCAACGGCTGGAAAAAATGGCAGGGCGAGACCCTCGGCATCAACCGCCTCGGCGGCGTGGCACAAAAGAAAGCTCAAGAAGCCGAGTTCCAGGCTTGGGCAGACAATCGTGACGAGTATCGGAACGTGCTACGCGACATGGGTCGTGCATACGACCGCATCCGTCCCATCGAGATTGAATGGACCTATTTCAACGAAGCCGTCATGGCCTCTGACTTGATGAACCGTGCCTACAAGCTCTACAAGTTCGCAGGCATTGCAAAGTCCGAAGAACGTGATGCCGCTATTGAGAAGATGATTGCCGAGAACGAGACCTTCTTTGCCGACTTCGACCAGCACAGCCCCGTCGATCGCGCCATCTTTGTCGAGACCATGCTCTACATGTACCAGCAGGGCCAGGCACCCTATCTCGACTCTTTCCGCAAGGGTAAAGAAAGCGTCGAACAGGCCCTCGGCCGCATCTACGACGCCTCCATCCTCACCGACCACGCCAAGATGTACAAGCTCCTCAGCAAATACTCCGAGAAACAAGCATCCATCATCCTGGAAGACCCTGCCGTCCAGCTTTTCACTACCGCATACGCTACGGCTTACACCACCGATAAGGACTATCTCTACGATGCCAACAAACGCGAAATCAATAAACTGATGCGCACATACGTTCGCGGTATGATGCAGCAGTATCCCGACAGCAACTTCTTCCCCGATGCCAACCTCACACTCCGCGTTGCCTACGGCCACGTCCAGGGCTTCAAGCCCAAAGACGGCGTCTATTACAACGCCTACAGCACCCTCGAAGGCATCATGGAGAAGGAAAACCCCGACATCTACGACTATGTCGTCGAGCCTCGTCTCAAAGAGCTCTATAACAATAAGGACTATGGCCGCTATGCCAACCTTCGTGGCGAGATGCCCGTGGGCTTCATCGCCACCAACCACACCACCGGCGGCAACAGCGGCAGCCCCGTCCTTAACGCAGACGGCCAGCTTATCGGCATCAATTTCGACCGCTGCTGGGAAGGCACCATGAGCGACCTCCTCTTCGATCCCGACTACTGTCGCAACATCAGTCTCGATATCCGCTACTGCCTCTTCATCATCGACAAGTTCACAGGCGCCAAACACCTCATCGACGAGATGACCATCGTGGAATAGCTCCACTACACCTCCGCCTCACCTCCGCCCAGAGCACCCAGGCAAGGCGGGTTCTGCAAGGTCTCTGCCGCTCGTCACGAGCAGCGCTACTGCGAGGCTTCTAAAGCTGTGAGGCGGCAGACCTATTTTGCAGTTTCGACAACATCGCAACACCGCCTAATATCTTCATTTCCTCACCTCGGAGGGATTTTTTGCACCGACAAAGAATCCCTCCGTTTGTTAAAATTATCACTTCCCACAAACGACAAGTTTCTATAAAATAAGTATATATATTTTCTATGGATCGAAAAATAAAAAAAATTTCCCCAATTATTAAAAAAAATTTGTATCTTTGCATCGCTTTATAATGAAGATTGCGGCTCCGTGAAGAGGCTGGAAAGCGGTGCCCCCCGTGCCTGCCGACCTCCCCCTCAGCGCGCCTCTCGCAACCTTCTGTGCAGCGAAAACCGACAGGATATGCTAGATATTGAAAACACAGTGGCAGCGATCGAAGACAAAGTTCGACAAGTGATGGCAGAGAACGACCGTCTGCGGCTCATGGAGGCAAATCTGGCAGCACGCTGTGGAAAGCTGCAAGAGCAAGTTAACAATCAAAATATAACAATTAATAATTTAAAGGAACAAAATAAAATTTTAAAACTTGGGAATACGCTGACACAAAAGGGCGACAGTGTAGAATTGAAACTGAAAATCAACCAACTGGTCCGAAGTATCGACCACGCATTGGCTTCAATAGACAAATCCGAATAGTCCCCCCGGACACTGGCTATCCATCGTATAGGCAACCTCTTCAACCGGCATCTCATAATGAACGAACTACCCGTAACGGTCAACATCCTCGACCGCCCATACAAACTCAAAATCAGTCGCGACGACGAATACTTCCTCAGAAAGGCCGCCGACTTGATTGGCGAACAGGCTGCGAGCTACGGTAAGATGTATGCCTATAACGACCGCCAGGATTTGCTGGCCATGGTCGCACTCACGCAGATAACACAGCTCCTCAAGCTGCAGCAACAGCAGCAACTAAAGGATGCAGCCCTCGTCGAGAGGCTCTCTGCGATAGACCATTTGCTTGAACAACGCAGCAATGAAGCCGTCCGGCCGCAGGCCTCTGAGCCTCAGCCCTCGGCACTCGATAAGGAATAGTCCTGCATCTGACCTGAAACAGTTTGTAAACTCAACACCTTTTACAAACCGAGTAAGCTCATGGGTGGGTAGGTTGTATGGCTGAGACACCCGGCACTCAAATCCTATCAGTTCAGAGTTTATCATAACTCCCGGATGGTTAGGTGCAGGATTTTTTGAAAGCCAGAGCCGGCTTCCATACAAGGTTCCGAAAACCTGCGTCTCAATCTTTCTACCAACAATATCTAACTAAGGCACAGCCCCTTCTGCATCGCGCAATTCCCCCAAAAACACACCACACATCACATTATGAATATTGTAATAGGTATCATCATCGGAATTGTTGTAGGCGGCGGCGTGGGCGTATGGCTCACCGTTGGCGCGCTCCGCAACAAGCTCCTTGCCAAAAGCCAGCAAGTGCTCAAGGACGCCGAAGAAAAGGGCGAGATTATCAAGAAGGACAAGATTCTCCAAGCCAAGGAGAAGTTCCTCCAGCTCAAGAGCGAGCACGACAAGCAGGTCAACGAGAAGAACAGTCAGATCCGCGAACAAGAGCAGAAGCTCAAGCAGCGCGAACAGTCGCTCAACCAGCGTGTTGAAGACCTCCAGAAGAAGAGCGGCGAGCTCAAGCAGGCCACCGAGAACCTCAACGGCCGCATCGAGGAGCTCCGCAAGCGTCAGGCTGAAGTGGAAAAAGTCTATACCGAAAGCATCGAGAAGCTCGAGCACATCGCCGGCATGAGCGCCGACGAAGCCAAGCAGCACCTCGTCGAAATGATGACCGACGAAGCCAGAGCCGAGGCTTCCAACAGCATCATGGATATCGTCGAAGAGGCCAAGATCACTGCCAACGAGCAGGCCAAGAAGATTGTCATCCAGTCCATCCAGCGCACCGCTACTGAGAACGCTATCGAGAACACTGTCAGCGTGTTCAACCTCGAAAACGAAGAGGTCAAAGGCCGCATCATCGGCCGCGAAGGCCGCAACATCCGCGCCCTCGAATCCCTCACCGGTGTGGAGGTCATCATCGACGACTCCCCCGACGCCATCATCCTCAGCGGCTTCGACCCCGTCCGCCGCGAGATTGCTCGCCTCTCTCTCCACAAGCTCGTCACCGATGGCCGTATCCATCCTGCACGTATCGAAGAGGTCGTTGCCAAGACCCGCCGTCAGATTGAACAGGAGATTGCCGAAGTGGGCAAACGCACCTGTATCGACCTCGGCATCAACAATATGAACCATGAGCTCATGCGCATGGTCGGCCGCATGAAGTATCGTTCCTCCTACGGTCAGAACCTCCTTCAGCACTCCCGCGAAGTGGCCAACCTCGCCGCTACGATGGCTTCCGAGCTGGGCCTCAACCCCAAGCTCGCCAAACGTGCCGGCCTGCTCCACGATATCGGCAAGGTGCCTGAGACCGACCCCGAGCTCCCGCACGCAATCTTCGGCATGAAGCTCGCCGAGAAGTACAAGGAGCACCCCGACGTCTGCAACGCTATCGGTGCTCACCATGACGAGACTGAGATGAACAACCTCATCGCCCCCATCATCCAGGTTTGCGATGCCATCAGCGGTGCCCGCCCCGGTGCCCGCCGCGAGGTCGTCGAGGCCTACATCAACCGCCTCAAGAAGCTCGAGGAGATGGCCATGACCTACCCCGGAGTTGTCAAGACCTACGCTATCCAGGCAGGTCGCGAGCTGCGTGTCATCGTAGGTGCCGACAAGATCAACGACGTGGATGCTACGAAGCTCAGCTTCGACCTCTCTCGTCAGATCCAGAACGAGATGACCTACCCCGGTCAGATCAAGGTCACCGTCATCCGCGAAACCCGCGCCGTCAATTACGCAAAATAATAACCTCTTTGTTGGAAGTTCCAGACCCATGGGCTCGTCCCACGTCTGGGACTTCTAACAATATAAAGTATATACGATATGTTGCTCAATTTCATCAATTGGAATGTCGATCCCGTAATGTTCCACATCGGCAATTTCGGGCTGCGATACTATTCGCTGGGCTTCCTTTTCGCCTTCCTGCTGGGCTACTTCATCTTCTATAAGATGTTCACCCGCGAGAAGGTCGCTACCAGCTATCTCGATTCATTGGTGCTGTGGATGTTTGTCGCGGTCCTCGTTGGCGCGCGCCTTGGCCACTGTCTCTTTTATGAGCCTGGCTATTTCTGCACCGCCGAGCATTGGCCCGAGATATTTCTCCCGTTCAATCTCCAGACGGGCCAGTTCACGGGCTATCAAGGCCTCGCCAGCCATGGCGCCGCTATCGCAATCCTCATCACCCTCTGGATATACTGCCGCAAATATAAGATGAACTTCTGGTGGCTCTTCGACCGCCTTGTGATTGTGGTGGCTCTCGGCGGCGCCTTCATCCGTCTGGGCAACCTCTTCAACTCCGAAATCTACGGTGTCGAGACCTCCCTGCCTTGGGGCTTCATCTTCGAGCGCAACGGCGAGACTGTTCCCAAGCATCCCACCCAGCTCTACGAGGCTCTCAGCTACCTGATTATCTTCGTGGTCTGCTACATCATCTATTGCAAGAAGAACGGCAAGCTCCACAACGGCCGCCTCTTCGGTTGGTGGCTCGTCGCCCTCTTCGGCATGCGCTTCCTCATCGAGTTCGTCAAAGAGGAACAGGTCGATTTTGAGAAAGGCATGACCCTCGACATGGGCCAGTGGCTCAGCGTCCCCTTCATCCTCGGCGGCATCGTTTTGGTGGTGCTCTCCCACAAGGGCATCCTCAAGGAAGGCATCTTCACCGAAGGCCATAAGTTAAAGAAATAATCTACCTATTAATATACTTGACACATGAAAAAACTGATCTTAGTTCGCCACGGCGAAAGTGAATGGAATAAAATGAATCTTTTTACAGGTTGGACCGATGTCGATCTCACCTACCTTGGCCAGTGTGAGGCCTATATGGCTGGCCGCCTCCTCAAAGATGAAGGCTTCCGCCCCACGATGTGCTACACCTCCTTCCTCAAACGTGCCGTCAAGACCCTCAACCAGATCCTCGACGCTATGGACATGGACTACCTGCCCGTTGAGAAGAGCTGGCGTCTGAACGAGAAGAGCTATGGTGCCCTCCAGGGCAAGAACAAGGCTGAAACCCTTCAGAAGTATGGCGAGGAGAAGCTCATGGCATGGCGCCGCAGCTATGATGTCCAGCCCCCCGCACTCGACATCACCGACAAGCGCGACCCCCGCAACGACCCCCGTTACGATGCCGTCAGCGATGCCGAGCTTCCTCACACCGAAGCCCTCTGCGACACCATCGCCCGCCTCATGCCCTACTACGAAGGCACCATCCTCAAGGCCTTCGAGACCAACGACGAGGTCCTTGTTGTAGCCCACGGCAATAGTTTGCGCGGTATCGTGAAGACTATCAAGGGGATAAGCGACAAAGAGATTGTCGGATTGAATATTCCCACCGCAGTACCCTATATTTTTGAATTTGACGACCAGTTAAACTTCAAAAAAGACTACTATTTGGGCAACCAGGAGGAGATTGAGAAAAAAATTAATGGTGTTAAAAATCAGGCTAATAAGAAATAATTTCGGCTGAAAAAGTGCAAAAAACGAAAATATTTTTTGCTATGTCAAAAAAAAGTCGTACTTTTGCACTCGATTTCGTTAGGGGAAACAAGAGTTTTTCATAGAAATCGTACAGCTACGGAGAGGTGGGTGAGTGGCTGAAACCAACAGTTTGCTAAACTGTCGTACTCGATTAGGGTACCGGGGGTTCGAATCCCCCCTTCTCCGCAAAACTCAAAGAGAGAAAGACGTCTCCACGACGTCTTTTTTCTTACCAAAAGAGAAAACACCGGCGGGATATAGCGTAGTCCGGTTATCGCGCCTGCTTTGGGAGCAGGAGATCCCCAGTTCGAATCTGGGTGTCCCGACAAACAACAGCATCAATGCTGAAAAGATGGTTCCGTAGCTCAGCTGGATAGAGCAACTGCCTTCTAAGCAGTAGGTCCTGCGTTCGAATCGCAGCGGAATCACACTCAAACACGAAGCCCGCAGACATCTACGGACTTCTTTTGTTTGATTGGCTCTAGAGCAATAATTGGTGGGTATTTCCGTTATACATAGAAAACGACACAAAATGAGCGAATATATCACAGCAGAAGAGGTTATGGCGAAGGTCAAGCAGAAGACCGTACTGGAGCAGGCCAGACTCAAGGACATGTTGTATACAGAGAATGAGAAGAAGGAGAATCATGACGAGTACCTCCTTCATCAGCGATTTTCGGAAGGCAGAGTCTGTCCCCATTGCGGAGGGAAGCACATACAGAAGCACGGACACAGGGGGAACGGCACCCAGAGATACCGTTGCATGGAATGCGGAAAGACTTTCACACTACGGACGAACTCGATATTCGAGGGAACAAGAAAGAGTGCTGATGTGTGGAGGAAGTTCATGCAGTGTATGGCAGACCACAAGTCGTTGGATAAGTGTGCGGAGGAATGCGGAATACAACACAATACGGCATTTGTGTGGAGGCACAAGATATTGGATGCCATATCCGAGGCAGGCGATTCTGCCCTGTTGAGCGGAGTCGTGGAATCAGACGAGACATTCTTTCCTGTATCATACAAGGGCAATTCCAAGCACTTCGAGGACGACAGCAAAAGACTGGCAAGGCGGAGGGGGAGCGAGATCCATCAGAGGGGCCTTTCTGACGAGTTGGTGTGTGTGCCGTGCGCGGTGGATGCCAAAGGGAACTCCGCCTCCAGGATAGCCAAGCTCGGCAAGTGCTCTATCAAAGGACTGCAGCTGGTTCTCGGAAATCGAATAGCATCGGGGTCGACCCTCTGTAGCGACGGGGATGCTTCGTACAAGGGATTTGCCAAGTCGAACGAGCTGAATCTGGTTCAGATAGTCGGAGGAAAGAGATCGAAAGGTTCGTTCAACATACAGCGAATCAATGGATACCATAGCAGACTGAAGAAGTTTATAGGGTATTTTAACGGAGTATCCACAAAGTATCTGAACAACTATCTGACATGGAACAATGTGGTGGAATACAGCAAGGTGTATCTGGACAACAAGATATCCCTGTTGTTTGAAGCCTCGGCAAAAGCCTTGACGACAGTAAGGTCTCTGGAGGTTGGCAACAGGCCTGAGATACCTGTATTAGTGTAAACCAACCTAATGTTAGACTAGAGCCAACAAAAAACAAATGATTAGCTGCAAATAGCATGATTTTTATGTATAATTCACTATTTATTTCGTATTTTTGCAGCCGGAATGAATAAGAGGAAGGCACATATCAGGGAACTTATGGCGATGGCGATGCTGTTGCTGTTCCTTGCGTACTATGGTAATGCCACATTGTTCTACCACGCACACATTATCAATGGGGTGACCATCGTGCATTCGCACGTGCACAACAATCACCACCACGACAGTTCGGACGGGGAGCATTCCTCCTCTCAGATTACACTGATTTCGACTCTTAACTCGCAGTTGCAATTCCTCACGGCACACTTCGGTGGAGGGTCGGAGTCGTTTTTCCACCTCATCGGCATTATCAGTCAGGGGTGTACTGCCCCAATATTCAAAGCCGATGTTCAATACCAGTCGGGCAGGGCTCCGCCTTTTATCGGTTGATTATCCGCACAAGAGAACCATTGCTACTTTTTTATTCATCATGATTTCTTTCGTTTGAGAAAGAGATTCTTAATTTGTATCAGATATGTCAACAATACGAAGATTATTTTGTATGGCTGCATTGTGTATGTACCCCATACTCCTGTTTGCCAAAACCAATTCGCACATAGCAGGTTATGTAACCGACGCAAATACCCGTGAATACCTGTGTTATATCAATGTCCAGCTGAAAGGCACTACAATAGGGTGCACGACCGACGAGAGCGGACACTATTTCCTTAAAAACGTCCCTTTAGGTCAACAAACCATAGTTTTCTCACTTATGGGATATGAAACCAAGGAAGTGACTGTCAATGTTGTAGACGATTCCGTATACGTTTGCAACGTGAGCATGGAAGAGACCAGTTATATGCTTGACGAAGTAGTTGTATCCTCCAGCAAGTATGCCAGCAAGAGAAAGGAAATATCAACCATAGTGAATGTGATTTCGCCTTTAGTCATCGAAAACACTTGTTCAAACTCGATGGCTGATGTGCTTGGCTTTCAGCCAGGTCTGAGGGTCGAGATGTCGTGTAGCAACTGTGGTGTGCCACAACTTCGCATCAATGGCCTGGATGGGCAATACAGCCAGATACTGCTTGACTCACGACCAATTTTTTCCTCATTGGCAAGTGTCTATGGATTGGAGCAGATACCTGCGGGAATGGTGGATCGCGTCGAGGTGATACGTGGTGGGTGCAGCGCACTTTTCGGTGCGAATGCTATAGGTGGAGTGGTGAACATAATAACCAAGGATCCATGCAGCAACCACATAAACCTCAGTAACCAAAGCTTTTTCACCGAGAATGGCACTTACGACATCAACACCAACATGAATGCCTCGGTGCTATCGCCCAACGAGAAGATAGGTCTGTACCTTTTTGGTGTCCGTCGCGACCGCGAGCAGTACGACCGAGATGGCGATGGATACAGCGAGATACCTAAGTTGCAGACATCTACGCTCGGTTTCAGGAGTTTTTTCAAGACCACCGACTATTCCAAGATCACTGCCGAGTATCATCACACCACCGAGTTTCGCCGAGGCGGATATGGCATTGACTCGCTGCAGCCTCACGAATCGCCTCTGACCGAGCAATTGAGACACAACATCAATGCCGCCAGCTTGCGATGGGATTGTTTTACTGCCGACAACCGTCATGTGGTGACCCCTTACGTCTCATTTCAGCACACTGCCAGAGAGAGCTATTTCGGAACAGACTGCAATGCCAGTGCTTACGGCCAGTCGAAAGACATCACGACGGTAGTGGGCGGACAATACCGTTTCTCCTACCATTGCGGAAAGATGCCTGCTGATTTGAGTGCAGGCGTGGAATATTCGTACAACCAACTTCATGACCAAATTTTAGGTTACAACCGAGACCTTTGGCAGACAGTTCACCTGTATGGGGGATACGTGCAGAACGAATGGAAGAACACACAGTGGTCAGTATTGATTGGTGGACGTCTGGAAAAGCATAACATGCTCAGCAAACCTATTTTCACGCCACGTGCCAGTGTGCGTTACACGCCTGTCGAGCCATTGATTCTGCGTGTCGGGTACGCCAGTGGCTATCGCGCTCCTCAGACATACGACGAGGATTTGCATGTGGGAGCGGTAGGAGGCGAGGTGCAACTTATATCACTTGATCCAAACCTTAAAGAGGAGCGGAGTCACTCAGTCACACTCAGTGCCGACTGGTATAAATCTGTAGGAAAATTCGACATGAACCTCACCGCAGAAGGCTTTTTTACGCAACTGAACAATGTTTTCGCCCTGCGCGAGGATGGACACGACGAACTTGGCAACCTGCTGCTCACCCGCATCAACACTTCCGGGGCACGTGTGGCTGGCGTAAACATAGAAGGCCAGATGGCTTACGGCAAACTCTTCACGTTGCAGTTAGGCTACACCTACCAGCAAAGCCGCTACGTCAATGATTTTCAGTGGAGCCCCACGGTGGCACCACAAAGACGCATGTTCCGCACACCGGACCATTACGGATTTTTTATCGTTAATGTGTGTCCCATAAATGGATTCTCTATCACGACAAATGGCAAGGTGACTGGCAGCATGTTGGTGCCACACTACGCTGGCTATGTGCCAAATGACGTGGAGATGGTAACACCTGTGTTCTTTGAATGGGACCTCAAACTGGCCTATTCAATACCGATTTACAAGCACTACTCGTTGGAGCTCAATGCCGGTATCAAGAACCTTTTGGACCATTACCAAAGCGACCTGGATCGTGGCATGAGCAAAGATGCAAGCTATATCTACGGACCATTCACACCGAGAAGTTATTTCGTAGGATTGAATCTGAAAATATAACGACAGAGATTTGGCTGCATCAAAAAAAACCGTACCTTTGCAGCATGAAAAACAAATACGCACGAACACGCAAAGGCCGATAAATATGAGGCATGAATTTTATATAATGATTTATTGTTGTCCGCTAAAACTTCGTGCCTCGCGTGCGCGAGTATGCATGCACATGTAAATCTCGAAAAATTAAAATTTGGGCTGGCTCCTGCCTGAGGAGTCAGCTTTTTTTTGTAATTTTGCAGCTGCGAAACAAACATCATTACCAATCATGGGCAAATGCACACATTTTCTCGGACAGCCGATACTGAATCAGCTACTAAATTACTTCAACAAGCAAAATATTCTTCAAATCAGCCGCGAAATGGGCGGTGAGAGGTATGTGAAGACGTTCGACGCATGGTGTCACCTCACCGTGATGCTCTATGCCGTCATCATGCGCTTCGACTCTCTGCGTGAAATCACCTCGGCCACAATGATGGAGTGGCGCAAGCTGGCCCATCTGGGCATAAAGGACCTCCCGCGGCGCAGCACACTCTCCGATGCCAACGCCAGACGCTCGCATGAGATCTTCGGGAAGATTTATCAGGGGCTTTACCTGGCATACAAGGACAGACTTTCATCGGACAGCCCCTCTGGCAAGGCGCCCAAGTGGATGAAGAAGCTCCGAATCATAGACTCTACCACCATCAGCCTCTTCTCCAACCTTGTGTTCAAGGGCGTGGGACGCAATCCCAAGACAGGGAAGAAGAAAGGCGGCATGAAGGCGCATACGTGCATTCATGGCAACGAGGGTGTGCCATGCGATGTGGAGTTCACTTCCGCGGCCACACACGACCATTTCATGCTCTGCCCCGGGAAGCTGAACAAGGGCGACACCCTGGCCATCGACAGGGCGTACATCGACTATGCCAAATTCGAGGAAATGACGCAGCGCGGCGTCATATATGTGACTAAGATGAAGCAGAACCTGACGTATGAAGTGACCAAGAGCACCTGTTACATGAATGCGGAGGGGCTGATGCAGTGGAAGGAGGAATTCGTCACATTCCGCAAGGAGGTAAAGGCCAAGGACGAGGAGACAGGCGAGGTGGAGAAGAAAACGATAGTGCACCATGCCCGTATCGTCACCCACATCGATGAAAAGAAGAAGGGCGCCGCAAAGGTCATACGCCTGCTTACAAACGACCTTGAGGCCGAATATGAGGAAATCGTGGCCATTTACAAGGCAAGATGGGCCATAGAGTCGCTCTTCAAACAGATAAAGCAGAATTTTCCGCTCAGATACTTCTACGGAGAGAGCGCCAACGCTATCAAGACACAGGTGTGGGTGACGCTTATCGCCAATCTGCTCATTACGCTGCTCCAAAAGGGTGTCATCCGCTCATGGAGCTTCTCAGGGCTCGCCACCATCGTCCGAATCATGCTGATGTACTACATCGACGTACAGGGATTCCTTGAACACCCCGAAAAAGACTGGGAGGAATCATTGGCTGCCATGATGGAAAGCCCGTCTGGGGCAGAAGAGGCTGAATAATAACCCTCGCACACACGCGCATGAGGGCTTGGAATGCATAATCTTGTTTAAATTCATTGTAAAACAATGGGTTCAAACCGACTTTTCATGTTTAGCGGACAACAATAATTGTCAAAGGAAGGTCTATTTTGAGCTATCATGATTGGTTCGGGTTAAAATCCTAGGACATTCATGGGGTGTCCTTGTATTGTGCAGGGAGGATTGCTTGGATTATTTCTTTGTGGCAGAAGCCTGGATTTCGGCTTTGTCGTGGCGGTACATTTGCCAGCTGTTGAAGATATTCTGGCAGACGGAGTAGATGGCGGGGAAGACGGCGGAGAGAGGGTTGAGGTATTCGATGGCCATCCAGATGCCGAAGGAGGTGTTCTTCTGTCCGAGGAGCTGTCCGCCGGCCATCTTCTCGCCGTGGCGGGCGCCGATCCATTTGCCGAGGCCGAACTGCAAGGCGCAGAGCACGACGGCGATGCCGCATTGGATGATGAGGAGGTGCCAGTGCGGGTCGGGCGAGGTGATGATGTCGTGGAAGGTCTTGCCCAATACAATGGTGAGGGTGAAGGCCCAGACGTAGAGGGAGGTCCAGCATATACGGCCGATGGTGCGGCTCACCTTTGGGGCGAGGTGCTGGAGGAGAATGGCGGTGATGAAGGGGAAGACAATCTGGGGGAAGATGCGACGGAATATTTTCCAGAAGGATTCGAAGAAGGGAAGGTCGGTGTGGGTGCCGATGAAGGAGTAGAGGATGGGTGCGACGAAGGCTACCATGAGGTTGTCGAGCATGGTGAAGGTTGTCACGCTCTCGCGGTTGGCGCCGAGGGCGCAGGAGACGACGACTACGGAGGCAGCCACGGGGGTGATGATGCCTACGAGCACGCCCTGCGAGATGACCTCGTCAACGTGGCAGAGCACCAGGAGGAGATAGCTGCCGAGCGTGAGGCCGACTTGCGTGATGAGGAGCCAGAGCTGCAGGCGGCTGAAGTGCATCTTGCGCACATCCACGGCACTGTAGCTGAGGAAGAGCATGGTGAAGACGAGGTAGGGGACGATGCAGTAGAGTGCTCCGCAGAAGTTGTGGAAGAGGAAGCCTAAGGTGATGGCTATTGGCAGCACGAGCGAACGAAACGACATGTCATTTTCAGTTTAATATGGGAATTGAAGGGGTGGGAGCCTTGCGCAGTATGTTGCAATATGCTATAGGACAGCGGATTCTTCAGTTTCCATTGTTTTTTCAAGGGTTGCAAAGATACGAAAATTTTCTGACATGACGACAACTCTTTTCGCCGTCGCGGAGGTTTCTGCGTCGCAGAGAAAAATAAATAAATGATAATCCATAAAAAAGTTGTATCTTTGCATTTTCAAATCAAAGACAGGATATAGCATGAAAATAGCACTTTTAGGTTATGGCAAGATGGGCAAGGCTGTTGAGTCTGTGGCTGTTGAACGCGGCCACGAGATTGGCGCTGCCATTGATGACAATGATGATTGGATGGCAAAAATAGATGATTGTCGCGACTGCGACCTCGCTATTGACTTTTCCACGCCCGACACGGCGGTGAGCAACATCATGCGCTGCTTCGACCTTGGGCTCCCCATCGTGGTGGGCACTACGGGCTGGTATGAGCAGCTGGACAGCGTGGTGCATGACTGCCAGGAGCGCGAGCAGGCGCTCTTTGTGGCTTCTAATTTCAGCATCGGCATGAATATCATGTTCGACTTGAACCGCCGTCTCGCACGGCTGATGAATGGCTACGAGGATTACAGCGTGGCTATCACGGAGACGCATCATATCCACAAGCTGGACGCTCCAAGCGGCACGGCCATCACCCTGGCCAATGATGCCATCGAGGAACTTGACCGCAAGAGCGGTTGGAAACTTAAGGAAGATAATCAGAAATCTGATAGTCTGAAAATCTCAAAGTCTGAAAATCTTTTTATTCCTATCACTTTTATCCGCGAGGGCGAGGTGCCCGGCATCCACGAGGTGGTCTATGACAGTCCTATCGACACTATCACTCTCTCGCATAGTGCCAAGAACCGCAAGGGCCTCGCCCTCGGTGCCGTGCTGGCTGCCGAGTTCTTGCTGGGTCGCAAGGGCTACTATACTATGCGGGAGTTGTTGAATAATGAGTAATGTTAAATGTTGAATGTTAAATGGTAAATTGGGCGGGAGCCCTAATTTAGCACTTAACATTTCCCATTTCCCATTCCCCCTTGGTTGTATGCGCCCCAATTTGCCGATTAAATACAGACGCGGTGTTCCCCGTCTCTACCATTTAACATTAATGGCCGTGCTGCTGCTGGCTGCCATGCTGGGCTGCTCGGTGCTGGGCGTGGTGCGCTTCAGCTGGGCGGAGATGTGGTCGTCGCCCATCTTCCTCAACCTGCGTCTGCCGCGGGTGATCCTTGCCGTGCTGATAGGTGCGGCGCTTTCGGTATGCGGCGCGGCCTACCAGTCCATCTTCCGCAATCCGCTCACCGACCCCTACGTTCTTGGCATCTCGTCGGGTGCCTCGTTGGGTGCGGCGGTCTCCATCGTGCTGGGGCTCGAAGCCTATATGCTCGGTGTGGGCGTCTGCGCCCTCGTCACGGGCCTTCTCACCATTCTTGCCATCTATCGCATTGCCTCTATCGGCAACCGTATGCACACCACCACGCTGCTCCTCACCGGCGTCTGCATCACCTTCCTCATCTCGGCTGTCATCTCCTTCCTCATGGTGCTCAACCAGGACAAGATGGAGAGCATCATCTTCTGGACGATGGGCAGCCTTGCCTCCGCCACATGGTCCGACGTGGCCTTTGTGGCCCCTGTGGTGCTGATAGGCGTGGCTGTGGTGCTCTACTACTGTCGCGACCTCAATCTCATGCTCGTGGGCAGCGAGACTGCCCAGAGTCTCGGCGTGGAGGTCGAGAAGGTCAAGCGCATCCTCCTCCTCGTCACCACGGTCATGGTGGCCTTCTGCGTCTCTGCCTGCGGTGTGATAGGCTTCGTGGGACTCGTGGTGCCGCACTGCATGCGTCTTCTCTGCGGCCCCGATAACCGCAAGGTTATTCCCTATTCCATCTTCGTGGGCGGCCTCTTCCTGCTGCTCTGCGACACCCTCGCCCGCACCCTCCTCATGCCTGCCGAGCTGCCTGTGGGCAGTCTCACAGCCCTTGTGGGCGCGCCGCTCTTTGTCTATCTTCTCTATAAAAACAAAAAGACTTTCTAAGCTATGAATGAGGAATACAAAGATTGCGCCAGCCTCAGTTCGAGGGTCACGGATGACAGTTCGCAAGAAAATGTGACGATACAGCTCCGCGACGTCACCTATCGCTACGACGACCGCGATATCCTCTCCGCTTTCAGTGCTTCCATAGCCGCAGGTTCGTTCTATGCCGTGATGGGTCCCAACGGCTGCGGCAAGACCACGCTGCTGCGTCTGGTGGCGGGACTGCTGCATCCGCAAAGAGGCGCCGTGGCGGTGCAGGGCCGCGATGTGCGGCACTATTCGGCGCGCGAGCTGGCGCAGCGTGTAGCCTTTGTGCGGCAGCAGCCGCAGACCGACTTCGACTTCTCGGCTTTCGAGACCGTCCTCATGGGGCGCAACCCCTATCAGTACAGGCTCCAGAATGAGTCGCAGCGCGACTGGGAGATTGTGGAGCGCTGCATGAAGCAGACCAACACCTGGCATCTCCGTTTTGCTAAGCCGGGCGAGATGAGCGGCGGCGAGCTGCAGCGTGTCATGCTGGCGCGTGCCCTTGCGCAGGAGACGCCCATCATGCTTCTCGACGAGCCTCTTGCCAACCTCGACATCGCCCACCAGTTCGAGATGCTGCAGCTCTTGCGCGACATCAACCGCGAGCAGCACAAGACCCTCCTCCTCGTCATCCACGACCTCAACATGGCTCTGCAATACTGCGACAGCCTCCTGCTTCTCCACCACGGCGGCATCCGCTACCAGGGCCCTATAGCCGAGGGCCTCACGTCCGACAACATAGAAGAGGTCTTCGGCGTCCGCGCCAGCCTCAGCGACGGCACAATCCAACTGTCCAGCAAGTGAGTATGGCAACATAGAGTCATAAGATATCTTGATGACCAAAAGTCATCAGCAGGGGGCCTGCCTGGGAACGATAATAACCTTTGCATCATTTGCTATTTTCTATAAGGACTTTTTGAATTGTTTCGAAACATACCCCGCCCTTCGAAGAGCACCACTGGGGCTCTTCTCCCCTTTCCGAAAGGGGAGGCTGCCGCATTACAATATTGTGTATATCAGTTGGTTGTGTTTTGTATAACATATCCTCGCTATTGGGTGGTTATATAGAAGGGTTGGATAAGGTGTGTGGTGATGGCGAGAGTATAATGTCGTTCGACTATTTGGCTGGCTGTTGTAGGTCGGTGATAGATAGGGTATTGGCAGTGGAATAAGCAGTCGAAAGAGTATTCTATTGGCTTCGATTCAAGGCTATGGAGAGTTTAAGAAATGGGGATTGGAACACCGAAGTGTTCCAATCCCCAATGTCTTATTGAAAGAGGTGGTTATTTGACCAGGTTGAAGGTGTCGTTGGCGATGACGAACTCTTCGTCGGTGGTGACCACCACGGTGGCAACCTTAGAGTCGGTGGTGCTGATGATGCAGTCCTCGCCCATGATTTTGTCGTTGAGTTCCATATCGACTTTGACGCCGAGGCATTCGAGGCCGTCGAGGATGGGGTGGCGCATGAACCAGGCGTTCTCGCCGATGCCGCCGGTGAAGAGGAGGAGGTCGCAGCCGCCCATTTCAGCCATGTAGCCGCCGATGTAGCGTTTGACGCGCTGGGCGAACATATCGAAGGCGTAGGTGCAGCGTTTGTCGCCTGCGTCGCGGCCAGCGCGGATGTCGCGCATATCCTGTTTGCCGCCGCTGATGCCGACGAGGCCGGACTTCTTGTTGAGCATGGTGCTCACATCCTTCCAGCTCTTGCCGTTTTCGAGGATTTCCTTTTTGATGATGAACTCGATGGTGCCGGGATCGACGTCGCCGGGGCGGGAGCCCATGATGAGGCCTTCGAGTGGGGTCATGCCCATGGTGGTGTCGAAGCTCTTGCCCTGCTTGATGGCGCAGATGGAGGCGCCGCTGCCGAGGTGGCAGGAGATGATGTTGAGTTTGGTCCAGTCTTTGCCGATCATCTTGGCGGCTTTTTCAGCCACGAAGCGGTGGCTGGTGCCGTGGAAGCCGTAGCGGCGGACGCCGTACTGCTCGTAGTATTCGTAGGGCAGGCCGTAGAGGTAGCTCTGTGGGGGCAGGGTGCTGTGGAAGGCGGTGTCGAACACGACGGCCTGGGGCACGCCTGGGAGCACTTCGCGCATGGCGTAGATGCCGGCGAGGTTGCCGGGGGTGTGGAGGGGTGCGAGGTCGGTGAGGGCCTTGATTTTCTCGATGACCTCATCGGTGACGAGGACGCTGTGGTCGAAGGCTTCGCCGCCGTGGGCGATGCGGTTGCCTACTGCGCCGATTTCCTTAAAGTCTTTGATGACGCCCATCTTGGGGTCGATGAGGGCGTTGAGGACGATTTTGATACCGGCAGTGTGGTCGGGGATGGGGAGCTGCTCGTAGTGCTTCTCGCCATGATATTTATGGGTGAACTCGCCCATTTCCAGACCGATACGCTCTAAGAGGCCTTTGGCCATCACTTCGGCATTGTTAGCCATGTCAACCAGTTGATATTTGATTGACGAACTTCCGCAATTGAGTACTAAGATTTTCATTTTCGGTATGTAATTATTTAATTATTATTATTTTCCGTTAAAATGAAGCTTCAACTTCAGTTTTCAAAGTTACGAATTTATTTTGGAATAAAAAAGTTAAAACAGCGCATCTCTCCCTAACAAGGTGATACACAGTGTGAAAAAAATTAAGATTTAAGAATTGCCCATGCTTCAGAGGCGTGCAGCCTCCGAAAGGCTTTGGCGAGGCCGCAGCAGGGCGCCGCAAAAGGGCCGCCGCTCCGTGCCTTTCCCACAGGAAAGCCCTCAGCATTCATCCGGAAAGCCTCCTATTCTAAAGGAAAGAGCCTTCAGCGTCCCTCCGCCTTAAATATGCCTTACCTCCGCCGTACATTGCTACTGCATTGCTACTGCATAGCTACTGGTATGCTATGCCATAGCAATGCAGTAGCAATGTGGAAGCAATGCAGTAGCAATGCAGAGCGAAGATGCAGTATGTTTCGGGCGGAGGGGGGGGGAGGTGTGTCCGTCGGGGTGTTTTTATATAAAATGCAACCCTGATAATAGATTAGAAGATTGGAAGGTAAGAAAGATGTTCAGATATTCAGAAATCTGATAATCTCAAAATCTCAAAGTCTGAAAATCTTTCTGAAAGTCTGAAAATCTGAAAATCTTCAATTTTTTTTATTTTATATGGCGTCATGTCAGAAATTATTCGTATATTTGCAAATTATTATTGATATCATTGATTATGCAACAGTTATTGATTTACAATACTCTTTCGCGTCAGAAAGAGCTTTTCAAGCCTCTCACTCCGGACCATGTGGGCATGTATGTGTGCGGTCCTACGGTTTATGGCGACGGCCATCTGGGTCATGCTCGTCCGGCTATCACGTTTGACGTGCTGTTCCGTTATTTGCAGCATCTGGGCTACAAGGTGCGCTATGTCCGCAACATCACGGATGTGGGGCATCTGGAGCATGATGCCGACGAGGGGGAGGATAAGATTGCGAAGAAGGCGCGCCTGGAGCAGCTGGAGCCTATGGAGGTGGCGCAGTATTATACTAACCGCTATCATGCTGCGATGGATGCTCTGAATGTGCTGCGTCCGAGCATCGAGCCTCACGCGAGCGGCCATATCATGGAGCAGATTGAGCTGGTGCAGAGGATTTTGGACGCGGGCTATGCCTACGTGAGCAACGGCAGCGTGTATTTTGACGTGCGCAAGTATCAGGAGGATACGCATAAGTACGGCATCTTGAGCGGCCGCGTGATTGATGAGATGCTTTCTACCACGCGCGACCTGGACGGCCAGGAGGAGAAGCGTTTCACGGGCGATTTCGCCCTCTGGAAGAAGGCTGCGCCGGAGCATATCATGCGCTGGAACTCGCCTTGGAGCGTGGGTTTCCCGGGCTGGCACACGGAGTGCACGGCTATGGGCACGAAGTACTTGGGCGAGACTTTCGACATCCACGGCGGCGGCATGGATCTGATGTTTCCGCATCATGAGAGCGAGATTGCGCAGCAGACGGCGGTGTGCGGCCACGGTCCTTGCAAGTACTGGATGCACAATAATATGATTACTATCAACGGTCAGAAGATGGGCAAGTCTCTGGGCAACTTCATCACTCTGGATGAGTTTTTCACGGGCAGCCACGAGCTGCTGCAGCAGGCTTATTCGCCTATGACTATCCGCTTCTTTATCTTGCAGGCTCATTATCGCAGCACGGTGGATTTCAGCAATGAGGCTCTCGTGGCTGCCGAGAGGGGCTACAGCCGCCTTATGCAGGCCTATAAGACGCTCTTGCGCCTCCAGCCTTCGAAGAGCAGCAGCATCGATGTGAGCGAGTATCGCCAGAGGTGCTACGACGCTATGAATGACGACCTTAACACGCCTATCGTGATCAGCGTCCTCTTCGATATGGCTAAGGCTATCAACACTGTGAACGACAAGAAGGCTACTCTCACGCAGGCCGATATCGACGAGCTGAAGGGGGTGATGGATACTTTCGTGTTTGACGTGATGGGTCTGCGCGACCAGGCGGGGCCTGGAGCCATTAATGGGCAGGGGCCGTCGGCAGGGCCTGGAGCTGATAGGTCGGCTCTCATCGATGGTTTGATGCAGATGATTCTCGACATCCGCGCCACGGCTAAGTCGAACAAGGACTGGGCTACGAGCGACAGGATCCGCGACAGCTTGAGCGCCCTCGGCGTGACGGTGAAGGATGGCAAGGATGGCGCCACATACGATTTTAATTAATAATTGAGAATTGATAATTGATAATTGGGGCGGGAGCCACCAGGTGGGACCTGGAGCCAATTAGGGCGAATTAGTCTAATTAGGAGGATTGGTCTAATTGGGGCGGGAGCCATTAATTATCAATTATCAATTGTCAATTGTCAATTGTCAATTGTGTCATGAGTTGGACGAATGTATTGCTGGTGTTTCTCGGCGGCGGATGCGGAAGCGTGGGCCGCTGGGGGCTCTCGCTGTGGCTGAAACGCTATACCGCGACGCTCTGGGGGCTGCCTGTGCATACGCTCTGTGCTAATCTGCTGGGCTGCTTCGTCATAGGGCTGCTCACGGGCTGGCTGAGCGGCAGCACCAGGTGGGAGCTGGGACCATTAGTGGGCGGGAGCCATCAGGCGGGCTCTGGAGCCGCTTTCTCGCTCTTGCTCGTCACGGGCTTCTGCGGCGGCTTCACTACTTTCAGCACTTTCTCGCTCGAATGGTTCGAGATGGTGCGGTCGGGACAGACAGGCCTCGCACTGGCTTATATTGCGCTCTCGCTCGTGATATGCGTGGGCGCTGTGGCCGGCGGATTTTTCTCCGCCACCAGGTAGGACCTGGAGCCGTTAATGGGCGGGAGCCATCAGGTAGGCCAGGTGGGACCTGGAGCCATTAATGGGCGGATTGGTCTAATTGGGCGGATTGGTCTAATTGGGGCGGGAGCCTTGATTTAACACTTAACATTCAACAATAGATATATAATGTACACATACGATTATCCTCGACCTGCTGTTACGGCCGATTGTGTGATTGTGAGCGAGGATGCTCAGGGCTGTCGCAGGCTGCTGTTGGTACGTCGCGCGGGCGAGCCTTTCAAAGGCTGCTGGGCGCTGCCGGGCGGCTTCATGGAGATGGACGAGACTCTCGAAGAGTGCGCCCGCCGAGAGCTGAAGGAGGAGACGGGGCTTGAGACAGCCGAACGTTTCGAGGAGCTGAGGAGCTTCAGCGCCGTGGATCGTGACCCCCGTGGCCGCACCATCACGGTGGCCTTCCTTGCCGTGGTGCCCATGGCCGAGGTGAAGGGCAGCGACGATGCCGCCGAGGCATGCTGGTTTGCTCTGGACGAGCTGCCGCAGCTGGCATTCGACCATCAAGAGATAGTGCGGGTTGCCTTGGACCGGTTGAGTAATGAATAATTAATAATGAATAATGAGTGGGCGGTTGCCGTTTGAGTAATGAATAATTAATAATGAGTAATGCGGTAGCCATTATTCATTATTGTGAATACAATAAAAAATAATCATTGCCGTTATTATTATTAATATGGCAGAAAACAATAAAAAAACAACATATTCGCTCGGCATCGTGCTGCTTGGGGTGCTGATGGGTCTGCTTGTGGGACTGATGTTCGGTCCTAAGCTGAGACCTAACCGCATTGTCCAGGTGCAGGGCAATCGCGCGAGTCTGTTGGTGAGTCAGATTTTGGATCTGGTAGATAGGGCATACGTCGATAAGGTGGATTACGACTCCGTCTCGGAGCGGATGATAAATGCTATGCTCTCGTCGCTCGACCCCCACAGCGGCTATATGTCGGCCAAAGAGACAAAGTCGAACGATGAGATGATGGGCGGCCATTTCGACGGCGTGGGCATCCTGCTGCATCAGCACAGCGACACGGTCTTTGCCTCGTATATCACGCCTCACAGTCCTGCGGCTGCTGCCGGCATACAGCCGGGCGACCGCATCTTGAAGGTCGATACCACATGGGTGTCGGGTCATGGCATAAGCGATATCTCGCAGGTGGTGAACCTCATTCGCGGACCGCGCAACAGTGTTGTCACGCTGGGCATCCTTCGCGGCAGCTCAAGGAAGATACAGTACGTCAAGCTTCGTCGCAACGTCATCCCGCAGCATTCTATCTCTGTGGCTACGATGCTGGACAAGACCACAGGCTACATCTATATCGCCCACTTCTCCGGCACCACGGGACAGGAGTTTCATTCGGCCTTGGTGCAGCTGAACCACGAAGGCATGGAGCATCTGGTGCTGGACTTGCGCAACAATCCTGGCGGCTCGTTGGAGGCTGCCATAGAGGTGGCTGACGAGCTGCTGCCCAAGGGCGACCTCATCGTCTATACACAGGGGCAGCACTATCGTCGCGAAAAGGTCAATGCCTCGTCGGGCGGCCTCTTTGAAGAGGGCAGGCTGACGGTGCTGATGAATGCCTTCTCCGCCAGCGGCAGCGAGGTTGTGGCTGGTGCTTTGCAGGATAACGACCGTGGCACTATCGTAGGTCGCCGCAGCTTTGGCAAAGGCTTGGTGCAGCAGCAGTTCGGCATCACCGACGGCTCCTCCATCCGCCTCACCGTGGCACGATACTATTCGCCTTCAGGGCGCTGCATCCAGCGTCCTTACGAAAAGGGCAGCGACGACTACTATATGAACTTCCTCAACCGTGTGATGATGGACTATGAATCGGCCGACTCTGTGATGAAGGCTGAGTATGACGACACCACGCAGGTCTTCTACACCAAGAAAGGCCGCAAGGTCTATGGCGGAGGCGGCATCCAGCCCGATGTGGTGCTTCCCTATCTGAAAGACACGAACTTGATATACTATAACAGCCTCCTCAACAAGAATGTCTTTGACGAGATGGCCATGAACGAGGTCGTCAGCCACTATCCTGAGCTGATGAAACGCTATCCCACAGCCGATGCTTTTGTGAAGGGCTACACGGTGGATGAGGCTATGGCACAGCGTCTGTACGCCTTTGGCGAAAAGAAGGGTGTGAAGCGCCATGCAGGCTGCATCAGTCGCTACGGCAATGAGATGCGCAGCCGTCTCAAAGCTGCGATAGCTATGTCGCTGTATGGTGACGAGGCCTACTACAGGATTGTGCTGCCATACGACACTGAGCTGAAGCAGGCCATCCATGCTGTGGCCAAGTAGCAACCGATTAATAACAACGAATATAAACAATAATTAGACATCGCTATGAAACGTTTTTCAATAATGATCATCACTGCGCTGCTCGCCTGGAGCATGAGCGCGACGGCGCAGAAGAGTACTTTGAGCGGTAGCATCTCGGGACTTCCCGAGGGCACATACGCAATCCTTGACGAGGTCGTGGGCAATCAGCTCCGTCCTGTTGACACGCTCAAGCTGGACAAGTCGGGGTCGTACAAGGTGGCAATGAATATCACCGAGCCTACCATGTATGTGCTTCATACTGATTCGCGTGACGTCAGCTCAGGCTATTTCCTGCTTGCCCCGAAGGAGAAAGTGACGGCCGACATGGTCTATCTCGAAGAGCAGAAGATGTTCAAGATAACCGCTTGCAAGGGCTCCAAAAACGTGGATCTTTATCGTCAGTTCAACGATCTGCTGTTAGGTGCGGTGAACCAGACGATGCAGGCAATGCTGCCCTATCAGCTTGAGAAGCTGCTGCGCGACAACAAGGATGTGCTCATGAGTGCCTTCTTGGTCACCGTGTTTGAGCAGGATTTCGAGAACCATGCTCCGCTCTATGTGGAGATTCGTGATGCCTTGCAGAAGGAGTATCCCAACCATTTTCTGGTTAAGCAGCTGCAAGACCGTCTCCGCAATGTACTCCTCCCCGGCATGGAGGCTCCCGATATTGCCATGAAGGACCCCGAGGGCAACGTGCGCAAGCTCTCCGACCTGAAAGGCAATGTGGTGCTGCTTGATTTCTGGGCTTCCTGGTGCAGCCCCTGCCGTCGTGAGAACCCCAATGTGGTGAAACTGTACCATCGCTTCCACGACAAGGGTTTCGAGATTTTCAGCGTCTCGCTCGACAATACCCGCGAAGCCTGGGTGAAGGCTATCAAGGCCGACGGCCTCGTGTGGCCGAATCATGTGAGCGACCTTCAAGGCTGGACCTCCACGGGCGGCAAAACCTACGGAGTATCCTCTGTGCCCAACACCATCCTTATCGACCGTGACGGCAAGATTATTGCCCGCAACCTCCGTGGCGCTGAGCTGGAGAAGAAGTTAGAAGAAATATTCGGAAAGTAAATAATCAAGAGCAGAGACTCTGCTCGCATATATCTAAATAATATCGCTATGATCACTACCACAATGATAGAAATGGCTTTGAGCCATGTCAACGACCCCGACTTGGGTCGCAGCCTCATAGAGCTGGGTATGATCGAGAACATCGCCATCGACGGCAAGAAGGTCTCTTTCGACCTGGTTCTCACCACCCCCGCATGTCCTATGAAAAAACGCATGAGCGACGACTGCACCAACGCTATCCACGAATATGTTGATCGTGAAGCCGAGGTCTGCATCAACCTCACCTCTCGCAAGGTCGAGGCACCCGACCCCCACGACCTTATGCCTGGCGTGAAGAACGTCATCGTCGTTGCCTCTGGCAAAGGCGGTGTGGGCAAGAGCACCGTGGCAGTCAACTTGGCTGTCTCTTTGGCCAAGACGGGCGCTTCCGTTGGTCTCATCGATGCCGACATCTACGGTCCCTCCATCCCCATCATGTTCAATGTCAGTCAAGAAGATGTCTATGGCGAGCAGCACGACGGCAAGACCTACATGCAGCCCATCGAGCGCTACGGCATCAAGCTGATGTCCATCGGCTTCCTCGTCGATCCCGACAAGGCTCTTGCATGGCGCGGTCCCATGGCCTCTAATGCTCTCAAGCAGTTAGCCACCGAGACTTGGTGGGGCGAGATTGACTATCTTGTCGTGGATATGCCTCCGGGAACGGGCGACGTGCAGCTCACCCTCGCTCAGACGCTTCCCGTCACGGGTGCCATCATCGTCAGCACCCCGCAGCAGGTAGCCCTCGCCGACGTGGTGCGTGGCGTGGAGCTCTTCCGCAATCCCAACCTCAATATTCCTGTGCTGGGCTTTGTGGAGAATATGGCCTATTTCACCCCTGCCGAGCTTCCCGACAATAAGTACTACATCTTCGGCAAAGAAGGCTGCAAGCGTCTTGCCGAAGAGATGAATGTGCCGCTGTTGGGCGAGATACCTCTCGTGCAGAGCATCGCCGAGAGTGGCGATAATGGCCGTCCCATCTCGCTGTGGTCAGATGTGGAGACTTCGGAGAGCAGTGCCTTCATGCAGGTGGCAGAGAACACCATCAGAGAAATTTGCAAGTTAAAATAGTAACATCGTGGATAATGGGCGATTGCGGCTTTTGCCAGGTTGTCCATTATCCATCTTTAATCCTCAAAGAATATGACAGATCAAGAGAAACCCATCATCGAAGCACGCGTAAAGAATGCCCTTGAGCAGATTCGCCCTTATCTTCAGCAGGACGGCGGTGATGTCGAATATGTCGATATGACCAACGAAGGCGTCGTCATGGTGCGCCTCAAAGGCCATTGTGGCAGCTGCCCTCACGCTTTGCAGACCCTCAAGCAGGGCATCGAGACCGCTGTCAAGCGCGCCATCCCCGAGGTGAAGTCGGTCGAGCGTGTCTGAACCAGTGAACTGCCAATATAAGCTGGCGGCAACCGCCCTCAGATCACAGTTCACCAATGACGAGGCAGCCCACTTTATATTTTTTATTTATTCATTCATTCGATTAATATGATTTATACCAAAACTGGTGATGCTGGCACCACCTCGTTGGTGGGCGGAACGAGAGTGGCTAAATGCGACATCCGTGTAGAGGCATACGGCACCGTTGATGAACTCAACGCCCATATCGCCCTGCTGGCCGAGATGATTCGCCACGATGACGCTGTCGAATATGCGCACCTCAAAGAGGCCCAGCAGCATCTCTTCACCATTCAGACGCTCCTTGCCACAGAGTGCGCTGTCGAGTTCGACTTGCCGCAACTGCCTGCCGAGGCTGTCACCGCCCTGGAAGGCTATATCGACAACCTTCAGGCGCAGCTCCCAGCCCTGCACAGCTTTGTGCTGCCAGGCGGCACGCTGGCTGCTGCCCAAGGCCATGTGGCCCGCACCGTCTGCCGTAGAGCCGAGCGTCAGATGGTCGAACTTGGCACCGAGGCTGCCGTAGAGCCGCAGCTCTTGGCCTATGTCAATAGGCTGTCCGACTACCTTTTTGTACTCTCGCGCCACATCGTGCTGCTGCAAGGCGGCAAGGAAGATTTGGTCACGCTGGGCTGAAAAATCGGACGTAAAGCACTGTAAAAGGCTTTGTCAGACATATGCTCTGCCTGCCTTGTCACAATATTTAACATTTTAGAGCTTGTCATATTAAAAAAAAAACGTACTTTTGCATTTTCAAAGCAAGCGTTCATATAGTCATAATAGATTGATTATTTGACGCTTGGCAATATAGAGAATAATTTAAATGTAGTAAAGTAATATGTATTGGACACTTGAATTGGCAACTAAGTTAGAAGATGCACCCTGGCCCGCCACCAAAGATGAATTAATTGATTACGCACAGCGCACAGGTGCTCCTATGGAGGTTATCGAAAACCTCATGGAAATCGAGGACGAAGGCGATCCTTACGACAGCATCGAGGATCTCTGGCCCGATTATCCCACCAAAGAAGATTTCTTCTTCCAAGAGGACGAGTATTGATCGCCCTCCGATTCAAACTGCTGAAAACTACTGTGCATCAGCTTTCAAACTGGTGCCATCTACACTAATCTTAACAACTGGTGCCAGTCTTTATCTGGCCACTTAAACTTCACAGAATCAACAATGAGAATATCATTCATCGGATCGGGCAACGTTGCCACACACCTCGCTTTGGCCATGTACAATCGTGGCCATAAGATTGAGCAGGTATGGTCGCGTAGTGCCGAACATGCCAGCCTCCTTGCTTCGCGTGTCGAGGCTGAACCCATCACCTCCTTCGACAACATTCGTAAGACTGCCAACCTTTTCATCATAGCCGTTACCGACAATGCGCTCCCCGAGGTGGCTCAAAGCCTCAACCTCGAAGGCACCGTGGTCTTCCACACTTCGGGCGCAACGCCCATGGATGTGCTCAAGCCGTGCAGCAGCTGCTATGGCGTCGTATGGTCTCCGCAGTCCTTTGTGCGTGATGTCGCCCTTGAATATTCCGAACTCCCCTTCTGTGTCGAAGGCTCCGATATTCTCACCGAAGATGCTATTGCCGAGATTATGGGGATGATTTCCCCCCATGTCTATCGCACCACTTTCGAACAGCGTCAGTATCTCCACCTCTCCTCTGTCTTCGTCAACAACTTCGCCAACGCCCTCTATGCCGTGGGACAGAAGCTCTGTCGCGACCACGATATCCCCTTCGAGATACTCCATCCTCTCATCCTCACCACCGCTAAGAAAGTCGAATGGGGCGATGTGCGCTATCAGATGACGGGCCCCGCTGTCCGAGGCGACAGCCATACCCTCGATGCCCATCGCGAGCTCCTCAGCAGCGAACCCGAGCTGCAAGACCTCTACAACCATCTTACGAGAATTATTCTCGAATCCAAGAATTTCTGACCAGGTGGAACCTGGAACCATACAGGGCGGGAGCCGGTGGGCTACCGCCCATTTGTCAAAATAAGCCCTCCTGGCCGTTTCTTCACGCCCCCTATTACTAATTCAAGGTCTCGTCTCTCGAACATGATTCATGGATACAAATAAACACCCCCATTTGGTTGATACACACTGCCATCTCTACGATGCCGCTTTCGATGCCGACCGCGATGCCGCCATCCAGCGTGCTGTGGAGGCGGGTGTCACCACGCTCATCCTTCCTGCCATCGATAGTGCCAGCCTTGCCGCGCAAGAGCATCTTGCCGCCGCTTATCCGCAATATTGCCATCAGATGATGGGACTGCATCCCACCTCCGTCACGGCCGACTATGAGGCAGAACTCGCCCTTGTGCGTCACAAGCTCTTCGGCACCTGCTCCGAACAGCCCCAGCCCACCCCTAAATGGCTTCAGGTCCTACCTGGCGGCTCTTGCCCATTAACGGCTCCAAGTCCTACCTCGACGGCTCCTGCCCCAATAAATGGCTCCAGGTCCCACCTGGTGGCTGTGGGCGAAATTGGGCTGGACCTATACTGGGACAAGACCTTTCTCCCTCAGCAGCTTGAGGTGCTTAGACAACAGCTCCTCTGGGCGCGAGAACTCTCGCTACCCGTCTGCCTTCATGTGCGCAAAGCCTACAACGAGCTCTTCGGCCTGCTCCGCGACCTCAACTTCGGCACCTATAGCGGTGTCATGCACTGCTTTGGCGGTAGTGTGCAGGAGGCGCACAAAGCTGTGGAGATGGGCTTTCATATAGGAGTGGGCGGCGTGGTCACCTTCAAGAACGCCACCCTTGCCGAGGTCGCCGCTGCGGTACCCCTCGACAGTATCCTCTTAGAGACCGACTGCCCCTATCTCTCGCCCGTTCCCCATCGCGGCCAGCGAAACGAGAGCGCCTACATCCCTCTCATCGCCCAGAAGATTGCTGACCTCCGCGGCATCACCTTCGACGAAGTCGCCGAGACCACCACAGCCTCCGCCTATCAGCTTTTTTCCTTATAATTGTCCCTTTGTTCGATTGAAAGACTTATCGGGTAGAAACATGAGAGCTCCCCAAAAGTCATCAACAGGGACCGGCCTGGGAACGATAATAACCTTTGCACAATTCGCTATTTCCTATAAGGACTTTTTTGATTGTTTCGAAACATACCCCGCCCTTCGGGCACCCCTTTCCGAAAGTGGAGGCTGCCGCGTCACAATATTCTACATATCAGTTAGTTGTATTTTCACAAAACATCCTTGTTTAGGGGGTGGTTATATAGAAGCGATAAATATAAAAGGGGGCAGTTCTAAACTGTCCCCCTTTTGTTATTTTATGGTCTAATGAACGTTTCAACCAATTACCATATATTTGCAGAAATATGTGGATTCTGGTTTTTCTTTCAATTAGAGGTTATAAATCTATTTGGCATCTTTTACTAAACGTACAGAACATCCGCAAGAACGATTAATATATTCGTACGCGCCAATATTTGCTGGGTCGAAATAAATATAATATGCGTAGTCTCTTGATTGGGCACAAGAGTTGTTTCTTGAATAGGGGTCGTTGTCATCGACTTTGATATTGGATGTTGACCAATAGGCACCAATTTCGTCAATGTCAAATATTTGTTGTGGCATTCCTCTTCTGTATCCTGCAGCTGGGAGGAATACAGCACCTGCTGCTTCCATTTGTTTCCATTGGGCTGGAGAATATACGTTATGAGTCCAATCTGTAGCGGAACGACCAGTGCCAGGATGGAATGTCAGGCCAGCAGGAAGAATCCATACGTCAGGAAGCAATATCAAGCCATGAACACCAGATACAGTACCTGTTCCACGAAGGTTATTTGCGTTGTTTCTTTCATAGAGCAGGTATGTCCATTCTATACGGCCTAAAGTGCGCCATACTTTCTTTTGGTTACCACCATTAACTATTGCATTGCGATACCCTCAATCATAATTTGTGTTGGCAATAGTTTGGCTTCTTGGATCATTAATATCACCATAGATTGAATCTATATTTGAAATGGTAAAAGGTGCTAGCGTATAACCGCTTGTTCCCCAACCGAACAAATCAATACGAACTCCGCCAGGAATGTGATATACATGTGTGTTCACAGGGGTATTTGTTGTGGTATCAATATAATTAGTATCTCTATCAATAAAGTTAAAGACTTTGGCATTATCAACACCGATGATGTCAGTCTGATGCTCTGCAAAATACCATTTCCCGTAATCAGTAATAGATGATGCGTTACCTATATAATCGATTTCATTCGTCTCAAACTGCAAGTTACCCATGGAGAAGTAGATTTGCTTGTTTTCTTTAATTGAGAAGAGACCGGGAAGGCGACCATCTACGATTTCGGTCTGAGGGATTTCAAACGTCATGTCAGAGATAGCAAGCGTGGTGTATTTGCTTCTGTCAATTTTAATGTTTTGGCCGGTATAGGTGTGTATGCCGCCTTCTGTATTAACAATTTTCAGTTCCATGTTGCTGTAGGAGCCAGCAGGCAGGCAGATATAGAAATCATGTCCAGCACCTTCAATACTTTGATCTGTTGTGCAGTTCAATGTGATGACATGGCCTCCGTTTGCAGAATAGACTGCTGTAGGAGCCTCAGGTGCATTAGCAATAGAAAATTCACCACAAATGTTGTCGGCAATTACCACGATGCTGCAAATGCTTGTGTTCTCTTGCTGTAGATGCACTTTCAGTACACCGCAGATGTTTTTGAATTGTACTTGGTCAGTCGCAGTCTCTCCATACATAGGACAGATAGCGAGTCTTCCGTCTTCAGTAGTTTGAATGGCGGGTAACTCAACGGTGTTAGGCGACGTGGCTATGCTGGCAGGATAGATGGCTGTATAAGGAGCTGCGCCAAGATTGCCCTTGACAAAATCCATCTCAGCCGACTCGTAGTTGGCAGGGTCCGGCGTGATAGAGAATACTGCTTCATCTTTATTTGAGCCGAATACCGCAGCTTGGTCACCTACTTCCCAGCTAAGGTTGGTTGCATCAAGGTACGCACTACCATTCTGCTGGTCAATGCACCGTTCTTGGCTAATTGTGAAGTGAGTAATGGTCACTTCAGGCTCATCCTTACATGAAACCAGGACAAGAGCCATGATAGAAATGGCTAAAAATGTGTTAATTAGCTTTTTCATAAGAGTTTGATTTTAAATTATATTTTATTGTTATCTGTATCAATGTTTGAGAGAATGCAGATAGAAGATATTCGCAATGCCAAGATGACATCACGGATATTAGTTTGTGCTGAAGAATTTTTGTTAGGTGGAGTGCATCCATATAACAATTCTTTATTTTTTGCACAGCAACAACTCAAAAATGTGCATGATTACTGGGTATAAGAAAGTGGAGTTGTTCATCATATTTCAATATCTGCTATGTAGGACTTCGACTTCCTTTACCCAGATAAGATTGGAACTACTCCACTTGAGCTATATCGTTGATTATTACGATACAACCAAGTGAGCGTCATTCTTATAATTCCTAGGTATATAAGTGAAGTGTCGAAGTTCACATAGTCGGAATTAGCTCAGATGCGCTTTCTTGCAGGCCATACCTCGCGGTCTGTTTCAAGGTGCAAAATTACACTTTTTTTTTGATATGGAGAAAAAAATATGAATAATTATTTTATAGATGCTTGAATTTTGTATCTTTTGAATAGTCTTTGAGGGCTGGTTGGGATTGCAAAATGATAGGTGCTGGCATCGCTTTGTCTCCGCTTGAGGAGGGCGGTTTGACGGGATTGCGAAGAGGTGGGGCTGGAAAGTTTAACAGTTATTATCATTGTTTTTTTGTGTGCGTATAATAATAAGGCATTTTCTGCGTTAGTTAGATACCGAAAAAAGGTATATTTTGTTGTTATGTACAGAAGGATTTCTATATTATTGATACTCGTGTGCCTCGTGCTGCCGACGGTGCGGGCACAGTATTCTGTTGATAATAAGAAAGCTGTGGCGGAGTTTGAGAAGGGGGCGCAGATGCTCCCGACCGACCCCGACAGGGCTTTCGATCATTTCCGCAAGGCGTTGAAGTCCGAGCCTAATTTCGCCGAGGTGCGCCTCACCATGGCAGAATGGTATATGAACCACGACAGCCTCGACCGTGCCGAGGAGCAGTACAGGCTCTTCCTCGCCCAGGACAAGGGACGCCACAAGCGTTGGGCTGCCACGGCAGAGAAAGACCTGGCATCCTTGGCTTTCCGCCGCGAGGCCATGAAGAACCCCGTGCCCTTCACGCCTATGAACATGGGACCGAACATCAACTGCCGCGAAGATGAGTACCTGCCCACTCTCACAGCCGATGGCAAGACGCTGATATTCACCCGCTACGACCGTGCCTATATGGCCGAGGACTTCTATATGAGCCGTCTCTTGAAGAATGGCTGGAGCAAGGCTGTGCGTATGGCGGAGCCGCTGAACAGCCATGACAACGAGGGTGCCGGCTGCATCTCGCAGGATGGCCGCATCCTCTATTTCACCGCTTGCGGACGCCAGGACGGCCTGGGTCGCTGCGACCTCTACATCTCTTACCGCATGGGCAGCGGCTGGAGCCAGCCCCAGAACCTCGGCCCTGCCGTGAACGGCGGCGGCTGGGAGTCGCAGCCCTGCCTCTCCATCGATGGGCGGACGCTCTATTTCGTGAGCGACCGCAAAGAGGGCAGCCAGGGCGGCATGGACATCTGGACCAGCACGCTCGTCGAGGGCCGCTGGACCAAGCCCGTCAACATGGGCCCCGGCATCAACACCGAGGGCGACGAGAAGAGCCCCTTCATCTCGTTCGACAACAAGACGCTCTATTTCTCCAGCAACGGCCGCTTAGGCATGGGCGGCATGGACCTCTACTTCTGCCGTCTCTCGGACCAAGGAACCTGGGGCGAGCCTCAGAATCTGGGCTACCCCATCAACACCTCGGGCGACGAAAGCTCGCTCATCGTCAGCCCCGACGGCCGCACGGCCATTTTCTCCTCCGACAAGTTCGGCGGCCAGGGTGGTCTGGACCTCTACACCTTTGAGCTTCCCGTGGAGGCGCAGCCTCAGGCTGTGGAGTATCACGAGGAGATTACCGAGGTGGCACCCACGCTCGAGGTGGGCAAGGAAGTGCCGCTGCCCAACGTCTTCTTCGAGACGGGCAAGTACAGGCTTCTCGAACTCTCTATCGTGGAGCTCGACAAAGTGGTGGAGATGATGCGGCAAAATCCTTCGATACACATCGAGCTCGGCGGGCACACCGACAATGTGGGCACCGAGGCCAGCAACCAGACCCTCTCCGAGCAGCGCGCCAAGGCTGTCTATGACTACCTCGTCAGCCATGGCGTGGAGCAGAGCCGCCTCTCCTACAAGGGCTACGGCTCCAGCCGTCCTGTGGCGTCCAACGACACCGACGAGGGCCGCAGGGAGAACCGCCGCACAGTATTCACAGTGACAAAAAAATAACCTTGTGATATGGAACAGAAAAAGAAAGTTGTAGTGCTCACCGGCGCCGGCATCAGCGCCGAGAGCGGCATCAGCACCTTCCGCGACAGCGATGGGCTCTGGGAGCATTATCGCGTAGAGGACGTGGCCACGCACGAGGCCTACCTCCGCAACCCCGAGCTGGTGCTGAACTTCTATAACGAGCGCCGCCGCCAGCTCTTCGAGGTGCAGCCCAACGAGGGCCATCGCCAGCTTGTGCGCCTTGAGGAGAAATACGACGTGCATATCGTCACCCAGAACATCGACAACCTGCACGAGCAGGCTGGCTCGACGAACGTGCTGCACCTCCACGGCCTCCTCACCCAGGCCCGCAGCGACCGCGACGACAACCTCATCGTGGAGATCGGCGACCGCGACATCCACCTCGGCGACAAAGCCCCCGATGGCGCCCAGCTGCGTCCGCATATCGTCTGGTTTGGCGAGGCTGTGCCCAACATCGAGCCCGCCGCCCTGCTCTGCGAGGAGGCCGACTACTTCATCGTCGTGGGTACCTCGATGAATGTCTATCCCGCCGCAGGCCTCATCCACTATGTGCCGCGCACGACCCCCTGCTACCTTGTCGATCCCAAGGCTGTGGCCATCTCCCGCCCCATCACCATCGTCCAGGAGAAGGCGGGCACAGGCGTGAAGAAGGTCGTCGATGAGCTTCTGGCCCTCTAACCCCGACGGGAGAGAAAAGACGGAAAGATGTTTAGATATTCAGATAGAAAGATATTCAGACCCTGAAACCCCTCCAACCCCTCTAAATCTCCAAATCTCCCAATCTATTCTCCACAGAAAATATTAACAATCAATACATTTCAACATGAAGAAAATCTTATCCTTTGCCTTGCTGCTTTGCAGCCTTGCCGTTGCCAACGCGCAAGTAGCCATTGTTTGTAATGAGGAAACCTATCAGAACGGCGACACTGTCACCGTAGGCCTCCAAAAGACCGCCATGAACTGTGAGGACATCGCCTTCATCAATCTGGGCCACACGCCCCTCAACGGCATGGTCGTCACCATGACCGAGATCGAGAACGCCGGCCTTACTTGCTGGGGCCTCTGCACGGGCGTCCAGTGCGTCCCCACCCTGACCAGCGCACCCTTCTCCATCGCCATCGGCGAAACCTACGACCAGTTCTCCATCGACATCATGATTGATGATGCCGTGGAACGTCCCTACGGCGTCTATAACCTCGAAATCTCCAACGGCACCGTCACCTGCGCCATCGTCGTCCGCCTCCAGGCCTATCCCGTGGGCGGTGATGTGGCCATCGACGACGTCCGTTCCAACGTCGCCCTCCAGGCCTATCCCAACCCCGCCGAAGGCCAGTTCAGCATCAGCTACAGCGTCAGCCAGCCCGCAGCCCTCGCCATCTTCGACGTCCAGGGCCGCATGGTTCGCCAGATGCCCGTGAGCGGTGAAGGCGCCGTGAAAGTCTCCGACCTCGCCGCCGGCATCTACACCTACGGCATCATCGAGAACGGCCGCCGCGCTCAGATGCGGAAGCTCGTCGTCAAATAAAAGACCCACGAAGCCAATAAGATGTGAGGTTGATGAGGCTGAGAGCCCGCGAGCCCTCCCGCTTCATCAACCTCATTTAGGAAACTTCTAAATTATTCGTGACGATTCAATATTTTGATAAATATGAAGAAGGATTCACATGAATCTTTCTTCATATTTCAGTCCAATGCTGAGCCCGCTCAGCGAGGATCACACCCTAATCCCACCCCACCAGATGACCGAAGAATATCTCAGCCTTGGCCGTGAGGCCCTCGACAACGGACAGCCCGAGGAGGCCATGCGCCACTTCCAGGCCGCCTACGCCCTCCAGCCCGACAACTCCGAGGTGATCTTCTACCTCGGACGCGCCTCGCAGGACCTGAACCGCCACGAGGACGCCGTGCGCTACTATGCCGAAGTCCTCAAGCTCGAGAGCGACTGCACCCCCGCCATGCTCAACATGGCCAACTCATACGACGACCTCGGTCAGCGCGAAAAAGCCGAACAGTGCTACATCGACGCCTCCAACCTCGACCCCTCCGACCCCTCTGTCTTCTACGAGTGGGGCAAGTACTACCACCGCCAGCAACGCAACGACGAGGCCCTCGCCTGTTTTGAGCAGGCCAGCCGCCTCGACCCCCACGACCTCAACATCCTCGAAGGCCGTGCCGAGGTCTTCGACGACATGGGCCGTTTCGACGAGGAGGTCGAAGTGCTCCGCCTCGTGGTCGTCGAAGACCCCAAATATGTCGTAGGCTGGACAGGCCTGGGATGGGCCTACTGCAAAACCGGCGCCCACCAGGCGGCCCTCGAAGCCTGCCGCCAGGCCGTGGCGCTCGACCCCGGCGACTCCGAGGCATGCCGCATGCTCGGCTTCGTCTATAGCGAGATGCACGAATACGACACAGCCATCGAGCACTACGAGAAAGCCATGACCCTCGACCCCGACAACGACATGGTGCTCGTCAACATCGCCTTCTCCCTCATCCAGCTCGACCGCTACGCCGAGGCGCTGCCCTACTGCAGCCGCTACCTCGCCCACGAGTCCGACCCCGTCATGTGGAACACCCAGGGCTTCGCCCTCTTCCACCTCGGACGCCTCGACGAAGCCAAGAAGTGCTACGAGGAATCCCTGGCCCTCGACCCCCGCTACGAGAAGGCCCTCGGCAACCTCGCCGACCTCTATATGGCCAAGAAGAACTGGGCCATGGCAGAGGAACTATACATGAAAGCCTACCGGCTCTGCCCCCAAGATCGGCACTCGGACCTCTTCAATGCCACTGATTGCCAGTGCAATATGCACCGATATGCGGAAGCCAAGGAACACCTCTTGACGCTGCTGCCCTACGCCAAGGAGGAAGAACTCTCCGTGGCATACCGCCTGGGCTTCGTCTGCAAGCAGCTGCACCAATTCGCCGAGGCGTGCGACTACTACCGCTTGGAGATGGAGACCTTCCCCGACGACCCCGAGAACAAGATTGCCCTCTACAACATCGCCCTCCTGGAAGAAAAGCTCGAGCACTACGAAGCTTGCGAGGAAGCCTGGAACACACTGATAGAGATGGAAGACGACCTCACAGAGCGGGCCTTCTACCAGTACAGCATGGGCATATTCCTCAGCAATCTGGGCCGCTACGACGAAGCCATCGACATCATCAAAGAAGCCATCAGGAACGAGAAAGAGGAGGGGCTGCTGGCCGACTACTACCGTACCCTCGCCGATGTCTACATCCTCACCAACGCCTACCTCAAAGCCCTCTTCTGCAACCTCAAAGCCAAGATCCTCGAATAAAGCGCCCCCTCCGACAACGAAGCACATAAAAGAGAGCCTCATGCCCGCCCCCTCTGCTCTTTTCCCGCAAGTTTTCCTCGTGGGGGAAGTGTTTTTTTTCGTTGACATTAAGAGTCGAAATTTTGAAATTTTGTCAAGCCATTTAGTATAAACCTAGCAAACCTGACAAGCGATTTCAGGGGAAGACAATGCTTTTATTCGACACCCCATTCGATTCATTCGACTGGGGCGTTCTATTAATCTCTTTTATATAGCTACATGTTAGAAAGCGAAAGTCATCAGCAGAGCGGTCAGCCTAGCCATCGCACTATTCGCTATTTCCTATAAGGACTTTTTTGATTGTTTCGAAACATACCCCGCCCTTCGGGCACCCCTTTCCGAAAGTCATCAGCAGGGGGCCGGCCTGGGAACGATAATAACC
>JAKSML010000012.1 GCA_024400665.1 Bacteroidales bacterium | reverse complement strand
AATTTTCCGACATAACAAAATGATTAACATTATTTTAATTTATAGAACTCCCCTAGAGTCAAAAGTACCCTTTTTTTTACCCAGACCCCCTGTTTTTTATGATTATTTACGACGCTTTGTTAAATATCTTAACCTGCACCCTCTTATTTGCCACATTTTTCAGCCCCAGACACCACCCGCCGGTCCCCGCCCCTAAATGACTCCAAGTCCCACCTGGTTCCCTAAAAAAGTGAGAAAGGAATGAGTCAAGAGTAAGTCAAGGATGAGTCAAGGGTAAATCAAGGGTAAGTAAGGTCAAAATAAGGAATGCTGCCGCCCCAAAAAGCGGAAGCCATCATGCGCCAGCCACAGTTCACAGTTCATCAATCACAGATCACTGCTCACTGTTATAGCCGGCACGCCGCGTAGCCAGCAGCACGGAAAGCAAGCTGATGCTCATCACAATGACAAAGGTGAGCAGGAAGTCGATGGCACGCATGGAAACGGGGAAGGCAGAGACGACGAAGTTGTCGCCCATCTTGACAATGCCAAACTGCTGCTGCAGCAGGCACACGACAAAGCCTCCAATAAGTCCCACAGCCACGCCGAAGGCGGAGATGAGGAGACCCTCGATGCGGAAAGTACGCCGGATGTCCGATGGCATCATGCCGAGGCTGCGGAGGGTGGCAGCATCACGCTTCTTGTCGAGCACAAGGAGGGAGAGAGAGGCGATGAGGTTGAGGGTGGAGATGAGCACGATGAGGGTGAGGATGAGGTAGATGCCGAGACGTTCGGAGCGGAACACCTTATAGTACAGCGGCTTCTGCTCGAAGCGGTCTTTGACGGTGAATCCGTCACCGAGGAGCTCGCGGACTTCCCTCTTAGTGCGCTCCACATTGGCGTCCTCCACAAGAGAGAGGGCCAGCGAGGTACATTCGTCGGACGCGTAGTCCATGAGGCTGCGCACAAAGGCTATGTCGCTGACGACATAGAGGTTGTCGATATCCTTCTGTATGGTGAAATTGCCGCCAGGCATGGCGTAGCCGGTGTTGAAAGCCTCCTCCATAGTCATACCAAGGGCGACGCCGCGCTTGGGGATATGCACCGAGACGGGGAGGTTAGAAGCTTCGCGGATGCCGAGATTATAGTATATGTCGCCGCCAAAAAGGAGGTAATAGACCGTGGTTGGTGAATTGTGAATTGTGAATTGTGAATTGTGGCTGGCGCGGTCATTTGTCAATTCACTATTCACTATTTCACAGTTCTCAGCCACACTATTCTCTGGCGTGTAGCTGAGCTGGTAGGTGCCCTCATAGAGCATCGTGTCCAGCCCTGTGATGCGCGGATAGAGCGTATCCACACCGCGCAGGCTGACGATGGCCTCGTTATGATTATAAGTAATCCAGGCATTCTCCTCGGCAAGCTGCGACACCGCAGCCACCCCGGGCAGCGAGCAGAGCCTCTTATAGTCGAAATCGGAAGTGCGGAAAGTCTTGCCCTGTGCGGGCTGCACAAGGAGCGGAGGGTCGAAAGTGTTGAAGAGTCCCTTCGTCAGGTCGCCGATGCCGTTATAGACGCTGAGCACCACAATGAGGGCCATCGTGGAGACAGTGACCCCAATGAGCGACACCCACGAGATGACGTTGATAACCGTCTTCTGCTTACGCGAGAAGAAATAGCGGCGAGCGATGAACAGAGGGAGCTTGGTCTTCAATTTAATTGAGAATGTGTTTTAATTGAGAATTGAAAATTGAGAATTGAAAATTAGGCTGACGCATTATGTATTGTCAGTTCACAGATCACAGTTCACAATTCACCATTATTCAATATTCATTAAAAAGCCTGGTCAACCATTCTTGAGGAGTCGTTCGATATTCTCGACATAGTCGAGGGAGTCGTCGAGGTAGTAGTCAAGCTGCGGGATGATGCGGAGCTGCTTGCCCTCGCGGAGACCGAGGCGACGGCGGATGTCGGCACTGAAGGTGAGGATGGCATCGATGATGCCCTGCTTCGTAGCCGGCTTCTCAGGCTCGCTGCCGTAGGCGGGAATGGTGCCGATGGGCATGATGCTGATATGCACACGCGCGATAGAGAGGTCGGGGCTGATGCGCACACTCGTCACCGTGATGAGCGAGTTGCCCAAAACAGGCTTCATCTCGCGGAGGAAGATGTCGCCGAGGTCCTGCTGTATGAGGCGGGAGATTTTATGCTGTCTTGTAGATTCCACTGTTTTAATTAAGAGTTAAGAGTTAAGAGTTAAGAAAGGGAGTCCCTTTTCATAACTGTTCCCTTAAAAAACCGTTCTTGAAACGGGGGTGCATTTAAGAATTAAGAGTTAAGAGGGGTATTCCGACTTGTAGCTGTTCCCGTTTTGGTGAAGAGGTGTTCGTTAGGTTTAAAACGGAGTGTCCTATTGATGAGGGATTCGTTCTTAACTCTTAACTCTGCACTCTTAACCAGAAAAGGGATTCGTTCTTGTACAGACGTAGCGCGCTACGTCTCTACTGCCTGCACTCTTAACTCATATTACTTTACCAGCGCCAGCCCACACGGATGGGGATGAAGACCGTCTGCTGCTCAAGCACAACGCCCACCTCGGCAAAGAGGCTGTGATAGTTGCGGTTCATCTGCTGGAGAGCATGGTCGTAGAACCAGTTGATGCCGGCATAGACCTCAGCATAGGGGCTGATGGTGTTGCCGTAGTTGTTGGGATTCATCAAGAAGCTGCCGCCGATGCGGGCACCCACCATAGGAGCCCAGATATCGCCCACAGGACGGAAATCCATATCGACAAACACCTGAGCCATGTGGCTGCTCTTGTCGAAATGCGCGGGACGCATGGGAGCGCAGAAGCTGTAGCCCACACCGCCGCCGAGGAAGAAGTCCTGGCTGATGTTCACACCGTTGATGATGTTGATGCCCATAGCCTCCTCGTAGCTGTTGAAGCGGTAGCCCACCTCTTTGAGGTTGGGCTTGTTGGGCACGGCCTTATTCTCGGGCGAACCATAGTTGCCCACATTGTGGAGGTATCCAACCTCTACTTTGAACATGTACTCGACATTGGGATTGTCCTGGGTGTACTGTGCCGACACAGTGGTGGCGGCCATTAGCATTGCTATCAGTAAAAAGCACTTTATCTGTTTCATTGTATTATAATTTGCGACTGCAAAGATAAGAAATTATTTTGGATTAACACAATATATGTTCCTGCCGGGAGGTCGGTGCGAATGATGTCACCATCGCTAACAGCATTTAGTATCATTACTTTACGACCCATAGAATCGATTATCGATACATCAAAATTTTTCTCGTAGCCGCCCATCTGAATGCGAAATTCTGAGGCTGTTGGGTTGGGTGATAAGCGTAATATCGGCTTTTCTTGAGGGGCTGAAACCGAGAGCAAATTGCTGTCGATAACGGCAAGGGCATACTGTCCGGGGAAGAGCCGCGCGGTGAAATAGCCGTTTGTGACAGAGCTGCCCGAGGTGCGCTTGCGGCTCACAAGCTGCCACGGTTCCTGCGCCGTGGGGCGGTACATGAGAGCCATAGAGTCGAGCGTCTGACGCTTCTCGTAGAAGCCGAGGTCGAGATAGGCGGCGCCACTGCTGCCGATGCTGCCCTGATTGTAGAAGAAACGACCTTGGACGTCGCCCTCCCACGGCACATTGCCCGAGACCTGCCAGTATCTGTCGGCCATACGGACGATGCCGTCAAGGGTGTCGCCCGTAGGATGGGCGAAATGGTGGGCTACATGCACCCAGGCACGGGGAGCGGAATTGGCCTCGCCAACACTCACCTTGCAATAAGCCTGGTCCATATCGATCAAGCCTTTCTTATGGAGCGTGGCAGTGTCGCTCGTGCTGGCATCAGAGATGGCGTTATGATAATCCACCACCACATACTGCGGCACAAATAAATGGCTCCAGGTCCCACCTGGTAAATGGCTCCAGGTCCCACCTGGTAAATGGCTCCAGGTCCCACCTGGTCGATAGCGTAGCGGAGAACAGAAATCAAAAGTCTGTGTGGCAACGCTGTCGTCGAACGTCATCCAGCCATCGAGCATCTCCCTGTCGGCTGAGAAGAAGGTGAGCGGCACACGGTTGCCACGGGCATACTGGTCGGTGCCACGCAGCAACTGGCGGAGGGTGACGGTGGCTGTATTGCCCTCGACGGAGAAGTCGTCGAGATGATAATCGACAAAGCCCTTGCCGAAGACGTGGAAGTCGAAGAAGCCCGTGAGGTCTATGCCGCTGTAGAGGCTGAGGCTGTCGCGGAAGCTGGCAGCATCGAGGTTGGAGAAAGCACAGCGGTCGAAGAGGCGCTGCATACAGCTGTAGAAGAGAGAGTCGCCCATGATGCCGCGGAGGGAGTGGAAGACGATGGCGCCTTTCTGATAGGTGGTGGTGCCGTAGGTGTAGTGCTCGTCCATGTCGGAGAGGGAGCGATAGCCGTAGTCATCCATGTAGGCAGCACGCAGCACGCGACATACCTTGTCCTGATAGTAGCGCACGGCAGCCTCATGGCCGAAGGCAGCCTCAGTGGCAACCTCCTCGCAGAAGGTGGCACCGCCCTCATTAATCCACATATCGCCCGCCGAAGCACAAGTGATGAGGTTGCCGAACCAGGCATGGCCCAGCTCGTGGCAGATAACCATCTGGCAATGATTGCTGCGGCTATCCATACAGTCGGCAGCCAGGCCGATGTTGGAGACATGCTCCATCGAACCTCGCGGTGTGGCGATATAGCCTATGCGGTCCCAGCGATAGGGGCCGAAGGAGCGCTCGTATGCGGGGATGACATCCTCAAGGATGTTGTAGGCATGATAGACGGCCGCGCTATCCTGAGCGGTGTAGCCGATGATGGCAGGATAGGTGCCGTAAGCGCCCTCATAGTCCCGTTCAATGACATGCCACGGGGCAGAGGAGACAGAGACGAGGTAGGTTGGTGTAGAGCGATCGAGGAGCCACACGCTGGTGTTGGTGCCGTCAGCATTCTGCGTCTCAGACTGGCGCAGGCCGCTGCAGATGGCACGCCAACCAGGCTGAGAGGTGACGGCAAAGCGATAGGTGGCCTTGTCGTAGAAGTTGTCGCGGCAAGGGAACCAAGAGCGGCCGAAGACATGCGGGTACTCCTGGAATGCCACGCCGAGGGTATAATATATGGTATTATCGAAATGGAGGCCGCCCCAGCCATAGCTCTCTATGTAGCCGCGGCTGACGTAGGGGATGGACACAGTGTGGGTGTCGCCCGCATAGCCGCCGTTGAGGTTCACGGAGACCTGGCGCAGGTCGCGGTCGTAGGAGAAGCCGCGGGTGACGGTGCCGTCGAGCGAGACAGGCTGCAGGGTGTCGCACACCAAGTCGAAAGTCACGCGGTCGCAGTCGCGTGTCAGCACAAAGGTGATATCGGCCGAGGCTCGCAGCAGCTTCGCTGTATGTCCGCCCAGGTCGAGAGTGAGATTATAATGCAGAACATCCACAGAATCGGCTTCGGCCGACTGTGCCGAGACCCATTTCAGCGGCAGCAGCAACAGCAGCAACGACAAAAAAAGCGACTTTTTTCTCATAAGTGTATGATATTACGTTTCAACGAATAAGATTATACTTTTCTAATTTTGGATGCAAAGATACGAAAAATTTTTTTGATAGAATAAAAAAAAGTTTGTATCTTTGCAAAATGATATCACAATGATATCACAGAATAGTAATGAATGAAGCAATGGATGAATTAATGAATAAAGGAATAAAAAGTGGGCTGCCGCATAACGGCTGCCGCCCTCACTTTTTATTCCTTTATTTTTCATTTATCAATTATTAATACAATATATCATGGAAACGAAAGAATTTACCAGAAAGATGACGAGGGGCAACAACGGCTTCCTCCACTTGATTGTTAACTTTATCCTGCTCGGTGTGACCATCGGCGGCACAATCTTCCTCACCCAACGCTACGGTGACGGGGCAGGCGCAACGTTCTGCTGCATCATGTGCGTAGTCTATTGCTTACAATGCGTCGGCTTTATGACCATCCAGCCCAACCAGAGCCGCGTGCTGACCTTCTTCGGCAAATACCGCGGCACCGTGGTGGATAACGGCTTCTTCTGGGTGAACCCCTTCTATGCCAAACGCCGCCTCTCGCTGCGTGCCCGTAACATGGACGTGGCTCCCATCAAGGTGAACGACAAGAACGGCAACCCCATCATGATCGGCCTCGTGCTGGTATGGAAGATTAAAGACACCTACAAGGCCTGTTTCGACATCGAGGTCGATAGCGCCGTGGTGACGCAGAAGGACGGCACCAAGGTGACCACCCTCAAGGGCTACGACAACTTCGTCAACGTGCAGAGCGACGCCGCCCTCCGCAAGGTCGCCGGCCTCTACGCCTACGACAATATCGACAACCGCCAGAGCGAGGAAATCACCCTCCGTAGCGGCGGCGAGGAGATTAACGACCGTCTCGAAGAGGAACTCCGCAGCCGTCTCAGCATCGCCGGCATCGAGATTGTCGAAGCCCGCATCAACTACCTCGCCTACGCAGCCGAAATCGCCAGCGTGATGCTGCGCCGCCAGCAGGCCGACGCCATCATCTCCGCCCGCGAGAAGATTGTGGAAGGCGCCGTGAGCATGGTTGACCTTGCCCTGAAGAAACTCTCGGAAGAAAACATCGTCAACCTCGATGAGGAACGCAAAGCCGCCATGGTGAGCAACCTCCTCGTGGTGCTCTGCGCCGACGAAAGTGCCAGCCCCGTAATCAACACCGGCTCGCTCTATTAATGGCCATTAGTGAATTGTGAATTGTGATTAGTGAACTGTGATTAGTGAACTGTGATCAGTGAACTGTGAACTGACAATACAGAATAGTGAATTGGAGGAATTATTGAATAAAGAATAAAAAGTGGGCTACCGCCCCACATGACGGCTCCCGCCCTAATTCTCAATTCTCAATTTTCAATTCTCAATTAAAACACATTTTCAATTCTCAATTAAAAAAAGAACGTCTAATGTCTAAAAAGAGTTTTGCCCTGAGGGTGGACGAAGAGGTGTTTGCGGCCATTGAGAAATGGGCCGCAGACGAGTTCCGCAGCACTAACGGACAGATAGAGTGGATACTCTCCGAAGCACTCCGCAAAGCCAAACGTCTCAAAAAGCGAGAGTAAAATCCAAGCTCGCTTGGATTATACCGAGCGCAAGAGACGCCAACAAAGTTAACGGACACCCAAGAAGAGCAACATCAAAGAGTCGTAACAACATGGAAGACAACAAAGCATTTTTCCGCCTGATGGCCGTTATCGCCGCCGTAATCACCGTGATGGGCATGGCTGTGCTTGTGCTCACCGGCGAGAACCTCACCCAGAAACTGACGACGCCCCTCATACTGCTATTTTGCAACGGCATCCTGGGGCTGGGACTCTACGCCGGCATCGAGCATCCCGAATGGAACGTCAGATACGGCCTCACCCGCCAAGATGGGCGCCTGCGAATGAGACGCATCTTACGTGCCTCGGACCCCGAGGGACTACGCTGGCGCGGATATGGCTTGGTGATGCCTATTTTCGCCTTGCTGATGGCGGTAATCCTCATCTCAGGACATGACAGCAGAGACCTCCCGCTGTGGGCCACCATCATCGTCAGCGTGTTGGCCGTGGCCATGGGCTGCATCCTCGTCATAATAGAATACCGCCTCAAAGATGGCAACACATACAAAGACTGAGTACAACTATGGATTACGAAACACGTAGAAATATCGCAACCATCCTCGCCGTCGTGTCGGGAGCGATATGGCTCGCCTGCATTGTCAGCCTTGTCGTGAGCCGATGCGGCACGGCCTGGCCATGGGTGGAGACAGCATTCGCCATCGTCATCATGGGCGTCCCCATGGTGATAGCGCTCAAAACGGCATGGAAGCACCCCGAAAGCTGCACCGGCATAGAGTTTTTAGGGATTGGACGCAGCGAGATGAAAGACCCAGAAGGCCTACAGCTTTTCTGCGACAGCATCCTGCTGCTATACCTGACGATATTGACCTCCACCCACGTCCTCATGGAGGCATTCGACAGCAGCACGTTCTGGAGCACGCTGTGCGTCGTCAGCCTGATAGTCGGCCCGTTAATGGTGGGATACAGTATGTGGACAGCCATCCGAATATCCAAACGCAACAAACAATAGACCATGAACCCGACACTCGAACGCAACAAATCCCGCTATCGCACACTGCTGATCGTCACGGCCTCCTTGACGCTTCTGCAACTGGCGATTATCCTCGCATGGGAGCAGGCTCTGGCGCTACGCCTCTTCTTCATCGGCCTCCTGCTGGTGTGCAACGGCATCATAATAGTGTACACACATTTCACTTTGGACAACAAGCAGGTGCAACAGCCCATCAGCCTCCGCATGTTCTCCATCCGAGCCAAACAGGAAGCCGCCCCACTGCTTGACGACCCCGACGGCTGGCGCTATCTCCGGGCCGGCATCAACAACCTCCTCGAAGCCCTCTCCTTCTTGGCACTTGTTGTGTGGATGCTCACCACCAAAGACGGCTCCGAACTCTGGCTCATCCTCCTCGGCGGCTTCGACATCGCCGTCGAAATCGCCCTGAACGCATGGTACAAGAAAAAACTCACCCCTGAATTATGACTTTTCTAAACATATTTAACATATCACCGTCGTGCAAGGCCGCGAAAAAGGGCCTTGCAAGCCTCGGAGTAGCTCCGCCCTACCTTCGCCTTCGCCGTAGGTCCGACAAAAGGGGCGAAGCTTTGGCGGAGCTACAAGGGGGCTACGGCGAAGGCGGCACGGGGCTGCCTCGCGTCATCATTCTAAGAAATCGACAAGGATAAAAAACAAAATACTATAGTCTATGGAAGAGATTCTCCGCGTGGAAGGCATCAGCAAGACCTTCACGCTCTCGAAAAAGCAACAGAAGATAGAGCACACCCACGATGCCAAGAAAGTGGCCGTGGATGCGCTCTCCCTCACCGCCTACCGCGGCGAGATTTTCGGCCTCCTCGGCCCCAACGGAGCAGGCAAGACCACAACCCTGCGTATGCTTGCCACCCTCATCCGTCCCGACAAGGGCGACGCCTGGGTGGATGGCTGCAGCATCATCACAGAGCCCGACAAGGTGCGTGCCAAAATCGGCTTCCTCACCAGCGAGCTGAAACTGGAGGACTTTTTCACCCCCAACTACCTCTACGACTTCTTCAGCAAGCTGCACGGCGTAGAGCCCGAGACCGCAGCCTCACGCAAGAAGGCACTCTTCGAACGCTTCGGCGTGGAAAAATTCGCCGAGGTGAAGGTGGCCAACCTCTCCACAGGCATGAGACAGAAGGTGAGCATCGTCGTCTCCCTCGTGCACGACCCCGACATCATCATCTTCGACGAGCCTACAAACGGCCTCGACGTCATCACCGCCCGCACCGTCACCGACTTCCTCCTGGAGCTCAAAGCACAGGGCAAGACCGTCATCCTCTCCACCCACATCTTCAGCCTCGTGGAGCGGCTCTGCGACCGCGTGGGCATCATCATCGACGGCAAGCTCACCCATTGCGACACCCTCGAAACCGTATGCGACGGTCTGAATCTTGAGGACCGCTTTTTTGAAATCTACAAAGCACAGAAAGGAGAAGAACAATGAATAACGATAGATTAGAAGGAGACGCTGCAAATCTTCCATCCTCCAAATCTCCAAACCTCACCAAACCTAACAGCAAGAGCAACATCGGCACCATCATCAGCAAAGAGTTCAAACGCTTTTTCAGCGACCGCACACTGCTCTTCACCACCGTGATCATGCCCGGCCTGCTCATCTACGTCATCTACACCCTCATGGGCTCCTTCATGTATGACAACATCGACGAAGAGATAGCCAAGATCGAGGACCAGACCGAGTTCGTCTCGCCCCTCACAGCCGAGGAGCAGGCACTCTACGACTCGCTCGGCACCGTGCTCTACGAGGCCGAACAGGCCCAGCTGAGCGAACAACGTACCCAACAGGAACAGCAGGAGCTGGGCGCCGTGCTCGGCAACCTCATCCCCCTGCTCATCATCATGCTCATCTTCTCGGGCTGCATGACTGTAGGTCCCACCGCCATCGCGGGCGAGAAAGAACGCGGCACGATAGCCACCCTCCTCGTCACCCCCATGAGGCGCAGCGAGCTGGCCATCGGCAAGATTGTGAGCCTCTCCTGCTTCGCCCTCCTCAGCGGCCTCTCCAGCTTCCTCGGCATCATCCTCTCGCTGCCCAAGATGATACAAGGCGACAGCGTGGAACTGCCCAGCAACCTCTATGGGAGCGGCGACCTGCTCATCATCCTCCTCGTCATCTCCTGCACCGTGCTGATTATCATCTCCGGCATCTCGCTCATCTCGGCCTGGGCCAAAGACGTGAAGACCGCCGGCACCATGGTCACGCCCTTCATGCTCGTCATCATGCTCGCCAGCATCACGCCCATGATCGGCCAGGCACCCAACGAAGCCTACTACCTCGTCCCGCTCTACAACAGTGCCCAAGTGCTGGCCTCCGTCTTCTCCTTCCGTATCAACCTCACCGCAGTGCTCATCACCATCGGCTCCAACCTCTGCTACACAGCTCTCGCCATCTGGGGCCTCACCAAGATGTTCAACAGCGAGAAAATCATGTTCACCAAATAATATAACCCAACAAAATATAGAACAACATGAATCTGAATGGTAAAAATTGGGCGGGAATCCTAATTTAACACTTAACATTCAACATTTTAGCACACATGAGAAAGCATTTTCTTGACAATATCCGATGGGTCACAGTGCTGCTGGTACTCCTGTACCACGCCGTCTATTTCTTCAATAACAAAGGAGTCTTCGGCGGTATCGGCGGCTTTGTGAGCGACCCCAAGGGGCAGCCGCAGGATGTCATCATGTACATCCTCTATCCCTGGTTCATGATGCTCCTCTTCCTCGTGGCAGGCATCAGCTCGCGCTACGCCCTAGAACGTAGCGACTTCAACTGCTCCCGCTTCATCAAGAGCCGCACACGCAAGCTGCTCGTCCCCGCCACCATCGGCCTCGTAGTCTTTCAATGGATGACAGGCTACTTCAACACCCAGATCGGCGGCGTCTATCAAGGCATCCCCGACATGGTCCACACCATGCCCCTCCCCACACGCATCATCGTCTGCATCATCGCCGGCATCGGTCCCCTATGGTTCGTGCAAGACCTCTGGCTCTTCTCACTGCTGCTCGCCCTCATCGTCAAAATCGACAAAGAGCGCCTCTACAGCCGCCTGCATAAGTTCTTCGACACTCACCGCCGCGCCGCCACAGGCATCGCCCTGCTCCTCGGCTTCTTCGCCGTGTGGGGCGGCGCACAGCTCTGCGTGCCGCATCCTGCGCCCGACGACCTCTCCGGCCTCCTCAACCTCTACCGCCCTGCGACATACCTTGTGCTCTTCCTGCTGGGCTACTTCATCTTCTCCGTCGAAAGCATCCAGCAGCGCCTGCAAGAACTCGCCCTGCCCATGCTCCTGCTCGCCCTCGTCTCGGGCACCATACTCATCGCCCAGACATGGGGCCAATGCAACACCGACCCCCTCTACCTCATGAACTGGCGCACCAACCTCTACGCCTACAGCACCATCCTCGCCATCCTCGGCTGCTTCCGCGCATGGGGCAACAAAGAGACACCATTCTCACGCTACATGACCCGCAGCAGCTACGGCATCTATGTAGTCCACTACCTCGTCGTCACCTCCATCGGCTACATGCTCAAAGTATATACCTCGCTGCCCCCCGTAGCCGACTACCTCATCCTCCTCGCCGCCGTCATGCTCCTCTCCCCCGCCCTCTACGAACTCATCCGTCGCATCCCCCTCCTCCGCTGGTGCATCCTCGGAGAGAAACAAACGAAATAATGAATATAGAACACCTACGGCAACCGCCCTATTAGCCCAAATAAAATCATGAACAAGAAAACCCTCCTCTACACCGCCATCACCTACGCCCTTATGTGGGTGGCATTCGCCCTCTTCAAACTCACCGGCACCAGCTATCAAAGCTTCGCAGGCGTGGCCCTCGCCACCCTCTGCATGCTCTTCCCCCTCATCGCCGTCCTCATCCTACAGGCCGCCCATCACGAGCCGCTGCTCCGAGGTCTGGGCATCAGCTGGAAAGTCAACCGCTGGTGGTTCGTGGGCTGGCTCCTCATGCCCATCATCGCCCTCCTCACCCTCGTCGTCTCCTCCTGGATGCCCGGCATGAGCTACAACCCCGACAACGAGACCGTCACCCAAGCCCTCACCCAGATGTCCCAGCAGACCAGTGTCGCCCTCACCCCCAGCCTCTACATCCTCATCACACTCCTCAGCGGCCTCTTCGCCGGTGCCACCATCAACGCCCTCTTTGCCTTTGGTGAAGAAATAGGCTGGCGCGGCTACCTCCTCCAGCAATTCCGAGGCAAGAACTTCCTCGTCACCGCCATCCTCATCGGACTCATCTGGGGCCTCTGGCACGCTCCCCTCATCCTCCTCGGGCACAACTACCCTCAGCACCCCGTCGCCGGAGTCTTCATGATGATGCTCTTCTGCGCCGCCCTCACCCCTCTCATCCAATACATCCGACTCAAGAGCCGCTCCCTCATCCCCGCCGCCATCATGCACGGCACCCTCAACGCCACCATCGGCATCTCCAACCTCTTCATCGCCAACTTCAACGACCTCCTCTGCGGCGGCCCCGGCCTCGCCGGCATCCTCGTCATCCTTTCCCTCGACATCCTCCTCTTCCTCTTCGACCGCCACATCACCAAAGACCGCCTATTCACCTCACCTATTAATTGAAAATGATGGCTCCCGCCCTAATTATCAATTATTAATTACAATATTTTCCACCCGACTGCGTTATACAAAGCATGAAATACGGCAAAAAAACCATCGCAATCCTCCTATTGACACTGATGCTCACCACCTTGTGCGCATCATGCAGCAACAAGGGAGTGCAGATGCCCAAGCACAGGATGCGCAGGCACTGCAACTGTCCCACCTTCTCGCAATTGCAGGGCGCCCCCGAAACCTACATTTGGACCCCTATAGAAAGTGAAGGAATTGAGGAATTAATTAATGAATAAATAAAAAATTAATGAATAAAGAATAAAAAGTGAGCTGCCGCACAACGGCTTCCGCCCCACTCTTTATTCCTTTATCCTTCATTTTATATTTACACTCTTTATTCCTTTATTCTTCATTTTTAACTTACTTCTAATGACTCAGACCGAGATAGACCAATACAAGCAGACCCTGGACCAATATATCCCATCCACTGCGGTAGATGCGGTATTCGACTTCATGAACCGCAACTGTGTGAGGCTCCACATCACACGAAAAAGAACCACCAAGCTGGGCGACTACCGCTGGCCGCAGCCTCGGCACAACTTTCACGAGATTAGCGTAAACGGGGACATGAACCCATACAAGTTCCTCATGGTGCTCCTCCACGAAATGGCACACCTCAACTGCTACCTCCTGCACGAGACATCCGTCCAACCCCACGGCCACGAATGGCAAAACGAATACCGAAAGCTCCTTATCGCCTACCTCCACTGCTTCCCCCACGACGTAGCCGCCCTCATCGCAAACTACGTCAAGCGCATCCCCCTCAACCGCTCCCTCGACAACCAGATCGACGCCCTCCTCCTGCACTACGACCCCGGCTACACCCCCTCGCAAGACCTCACCCTCAACGACCTCCAGCCCGGCGACACCTTCCGCCTCATCGCCAAACCCAAGCACCTCTTCACCGCCCAAGAACGCCGCCGCACACGCTGGATCTGCCTCGACCTCAACGACCACCGACAATACATAGTCTCCGGCACCGCCCAAGTAAAAAAAATAATTGATAATTGAAAATGATGGCTCCCGCCCTAATTATCAATTACTCAGAACTGGCGGCCTTTCAACATGGGGACGAAATAGGCATCGCCGCACTCCTCAGTGCGCCACCCGTCGGGCGACTCTCCATCTTTGAAAATCCGCAACATCTTCTGCGAAGCACCCGTCGCCGAAGCGGACGCATTCTCTACTGGGATGACCATGATGCCGCCCACTTTCAACAGCGACATCAGAACAGGAGGCACCTCCGTGGCGCCGCAGGTGACAAGCACACGATCGAACATATAACCCCTCATCTCAGGCAACCCGCGCGAGCAGTCACCCAAGTAGCAGCGAGCCGTATAATGCAGCGTGGCGAGGAGACTCTTAGTGCGGACAAAGAGGTCGTTCTGCCGCTCCACGGTGAAGACGCGGGCACCCATCTCGCACAAGACAGCAGTCTGGTAGCCGCTGCCCGTGCCCACCTCAAGCACCGAGAGCATGGGCTGAAGGTTGAGCAGCTGCGTCTGGCGTGCCACGGTGATAGGCTTCGAGAGCGTCTGCCCGCAGTCAATCTGGATAGCCGTATTGATATCGTATATCAGATTGTCGAGCAGCGTATCATTCCAGAACCAATGCCGCGGAATCTTCTCCATAGCAGCCAGAAGGCTCTCGTCATGAATGCCCTCAGCACGCAGCTGCGTGACCATTCTACGGCGCCAAGCCTGGTATTTGGGAATGTCGGGAGAGAGTCTATGTTCCATCTTTTTTTTGTGAATAGTGAACTGTGATTTGTGAACTGTGAACTGACAATACAAAGTAGTGAATTGTGAATAGTGAATTGACAATACAAACGCCGGCAACCGCCCCACTCATTACTCATTATTAATTATTCATTACTCAAACCGGCTCCCGCCCACTCATTACTCATTATTAATTATTCATTACTCAACCGGCTTCCACCCTTGGGCGCGGAGCTCGATGGTGGTGTTCTGCGGCGTCACCATCACGGCGGGCGACCCCTCCTCCGTGATATGTCCGATGATATGGACCTCGGTGCTGTCCTTGATCTTCTCATAGTCGCTCTGGCTGATGGTGAACAGTAGCTCGTAGTCCTCGCCGCCGTTCAGCGCATTGCTCACAGGCAGCATGTTCTGGCTCATCTCGGAGCAGACGCGCGTCGTCTGATAGTCGATGGGCAGACGCTCCTCATACACCTCGCAGCCGCACTTCGACTGCCTGCAGAGGTGCAGCACCTCGCTCGCGAGACCGTCGCTCACATCAATCATCGAGGTGGGAACAATCTCCTTCTCCGCCAGCAACTTCACGATATCCACGCGAGGCTCAGGCTTCAGATAGCGTTCCAGCACATAGTCGTAGCTCTCCAAATCAGGCTGAAAATTAGGATTAGCCTGGAAAGTCACCTTCTCACGCTCCAGCACCAGCAAGCCGCTGTAAGCGCTGCCCAAGTCGCCGCTCACGCAGAGGAGGTCGTGCAGCCTGGCACCGCTGCGATATGCAATCCTGTCACTCTCCACCTCGCCGATGGCGGTGATAGAGATAACCATGCCCACACGGCTCGTAGAAGTGTCGCCGCCCACGAGATCCACCTCGTAGCGTTCGCAGCACAAGCGGATGCCCGCATACAGCTCCTCAAGAGCCTCCACCGAGAAGCGGTTGCTCACAGCCACACTCACCAAAATCTGCTTCGGGGTGGCGTTCATAGCGCAGATGTCGCTCAGATTGATAGCCACAGCCTTGTATCCCAAGTGACGCAACGGGGTGTAAGTCATATCAAAATGCACCCCCTCGACAAGCATATCCGTAGTCACCACAGTCTTCCTCTTGCCAGTGCCCAGCACGGCACAATCATCCCCCACACCCTTCACGGTGCTCCTATGCCTGCGGCCAAAGCCCTCAGTAAGACGGTCAATCAAAGCAAATTCTCCCAGGCTCTCCAGTTCTGTGCGCCCCTCTTGATATTCGAGATGTTCCATATAAATGAATAAATTAATGAATAAAAAATAAAAAGTAGGCTTCCGCCCCACTCTTTATTCCTTTATTCTTCATTATTAACTTACATATTATTTTTTTTGCAAAAGTACACAATTTTTTCCAATAATCGCACGTTATTATTGAGAATTTTTCAACACCACGCATCTAATTAATTAATTGAGAATTGATAATTGATAATTGATAATTGTGACGGCCCCGCCCTAATTATCAATTATCAATTATCAATTATCAATTAAAACGGCAACCGCCCACTCATTATTCATTATTAATTATTCATTACTCAAACCGGCTCCTGCCCCTTACTCTTTATTCCTTTATTCTTCATTTTTAACTTACATAAAAAACTCCAACTATGAAAAAGACCCTCATCACATTCCTTGCCGTAGCCACGATGCTCTTCTGTGGCTGCGAGAAAGACGACGTCGTCAACCCTAATGATGACAACCACGGCAACGACCCCGCAGGCATCGACCTAACACCCTACCTGGGCAAATACCTCATGACCCGCAAAGCCGAGCTCACCCTCAACGTCCTCAACATGTTCCAGTTCCCCCTCGACCGCGACCTCAACATCGAAGTTGTCACCGTGGCTGAAGACCCCACTCAGGAGAACGGCATCATCATGACCAGCAACGACGGCATGTACCTCCGCGGCGTGGTTGACACCCTCGGCCTGCACCTCCAGAACGACACCATCGCCTTCGCCGTGGACACCCTGGGCGTGAACGCCTCTATCAACGTCACCATGACACACCCCACAATCGCTCCCCGCTCAAACGGTGCCCTCGACTGGACCTCTACGGCTTCCGGCACCGCGACAACCACCCTGCCCATCGTCGGCCCCGTCAGCGTGACCATCACGGGCAACCTGCACTATCATTCTGTACTGAACTAATAGCCACCTATGCTGATATAAAAGAGGGCGAGACCATAAAAGTCTTGCCCTCTTCTTTATTTACAACAAGTGAATAGTGAATCGACAATACAAATTGGCAGCAACCGCACCAATTCTCAATCACACAGAAAGCGAGCTTCCGCACGGCCTCCTCACAATAAAAAAAGCAGGTCTTTCAACCTGCTTTAAGATTTCTTTGGGGTGGGAGGTGGGGTTCGAACCCACGACCTTCGGATCCACAATCCGGCACTCTAACCAGCTGAGCTACGCCCACCATCCTGATTCTGAAATCGGGTGCAAAATTACTACTTTTTTTCGACATGGCAAAATTTATTTGAAAAAAATTTGTATCTTTGCGTCATGATTTCAAAGGCAAAATTAAAAGAACTCGCTGTATATAAGCAACAAAAGAGATGCGACGATGAGTCCGTTTTTGTTGTAGAAGGGGTAAAGATGTGCGACGAAATACTATCTGCAAATCTTCCCATAAAGGTGCTCTGTGCAACAAATTTGTGGTTTTCCAAACACAATTTTGCACCAAATAATGACACTTTTTTCGAGGTCGATAGCGAAGCCCTCGAACGCCTCTCCGGCATGAAAACTCCCAATGAAGTGTGGATGCTCCTCGACCGCAGCGCGGTATCGGAGAAACTCCGCCATAGCTCCGCTGAGGCTCCGCTCATCCTCGCCCTCGACCACCTTCAAGACCCCGGCAATCTCGGCACCATCATCCGCACGGCCGACTGGTTCGGCATCCGTCACATCGTCTGCAGCCACGGCTCTGTCTCCTGCTTCAACCCCAAGGTGGTGCAATCCACCATGGGCGGACTGCTCCGCACCACGATAGAGTACTGCGACCTCCCGCACTACCTCGCCCGCTGCGGCAAACCTGTCTTCGGGGCACTGCTCGACGGCGAAAGCATCTGGGGCGGCAAGACCCTCAGCCTGCCCGAAGAAGGCGCCGTGCTGGTTATCGGCAACGAGTCGCGCGGCATCACCCCCGAGGTGCAGCAGTACGTCACCCATCGCGTCACCATCCCCAACCTCGGCGGCACAGCCGAGAGCCTCAACGCCAGCGTGGCCTGCGCCATCCTCTGCGCCGAACTGTGCAAGACGAGTATCTCAAACGTCAATGAGGGTTTGGAGCCATGAAACGCTTAATTCCGTTCCTCGCCGCAATACTGTTGCTCTCGGCATGCAACCACCACATTGTCACCTCGCCAGACGGCGATATCCGTGTAAATGTGTTCGACTACCACTATGACGACTACTCACAATTTTGCGGATGGGCCCTCAACATCAAAGTCGATAACCATCAGTTTCTCCAAGTCCGCAACCTCTGTCTCGATGTTGCCGAAAGCCGTGAGGCCTACCATCTCGACACCATCCTCCGCAGCCCCGAAGTCGATACTACATGGCATCTGCCGTGGGGCGAACGCAAAGAGGTGCGGGAGCACTACAAAGAGATGTTGCTGCGCACCCATGGAGTCACTTCTGGCGACAGCCTCGATATCCGCATCCGCGTGTTCGACAACGGCGTGGCTTTCCGCTACGAGTATCGCCTCAGCGACACCACGGGGCGCCTCCTTCGCGGCGACAACACCCGCTACCTGTTCCCCTCCGACGGCACCTGCTGGAGCATCCCTGCCAACTTTGAGAGCTATGAGTTCGCCTATCGCGAGCAGCCCATCTCGCAGACTGCCGACGCCAACACGCCCTTCACCTTCCGCCTAAAAAACGGCATCTACGGCGCCATCCACGAGGCCAACCTCCGCGATATGCCCGAGATGACCCTCGTGCGTGATACGGCGGGCTACCACGGCAATACCGATTCTGACAAACAGGCCAAGACCTGTTTCAAGACTTGGCTGGCACCCAGCGCCGACAGCGCCATCCAGTATGCCTATCACATCGAGAGCCGGCAGCTCGTCACCTCATGGCGCACCATCTCCATCGGCCGCAAAGCTGTCGATCTCATCAACAACGACATGATTCTCTGTCTCAACGAACCCTGCGCCCTCCCCCACCCCGAACAGTACCGCCCCATGAAATACGTGGGCGTATGGTGGGGCATGCACCTCGGCATCAACAGCTGGGTGCCCGACAGCCGTCACGGCGCCACCACGGCTAACGCCATCCGCTATATCGATTTCGCTACCGCGAACAACATCGACGCCGTGCTCTTCGAAGGCTGGAACCAAGGCTGGGAGCAGTGGGGCGGCACACAGGTCTTCGACTTCACCCATGCCGCGCCCGACTTCGATATCGACAGCGTCCTCGCCTACGCCAAGAGCAAGGGCGTGGAGGTCATCATCCACCACGAGACGGGCGGCAACATACCCAACTACGAAACCCAGATGGAGGAGGCCTACGCTTGGTGCAGCGACCACGGCGTCCACGCAGTGAAGACCGGCTATGCCGGAGGCTTCCCCAACCGCGAGATACACCATTCGCGCTACGGTGTGCAGCATTACGCCCGCGCTATGCAGACAGCCGCCCAATACGGCCTCGCACTCGACGTCCACGAACCCATCAAGCCCACAGGCCTGCGCCGCACCTACCCCAACCTCATGAGCGGCGAAGGTGCCCGCGGCATGGAGTGGAACGCCTGGAGCGACGGCAACGCACCCTCGCACCAGGTCACCCTGCCTTTCACCCGCCTCCTCGCAGGCCCGATGGACTACACCCCTGGCATCTTCGATATCACCTACAAGTGTCTTGGAAAGTACCCCGACAGCAAGCAGTGGAACCAGAAGGACGCCCGCGAATGCCGCGTCCACACCACCCTCGCCAAACAAGTGTCGCTGTGGGTCCTCCTCTACTCGCCGCTCGTGATGGCCGCAGACCTTATCGAGAACTACGAAGGCCACCCCATGTTCCAATTCTTCCGCGACTTCAACCCCGACTACGACTGGTCTGAAGCCCTGCAGGGCGAACCCGGACAGTTTGTCGTCATCGCACGCCGCACGAACAGCACATACTACCTCGCCGCAGCCACCAACGAAGAGGCACGCGACATCACCGTGCCGCTCACCTTCCTCAGCCGCGAAGGCCGCCGCAAGCACTTCACCGCCACCCTCTACGCCGACAGTCCCGATGCCGACTACCGCAGCAATCCCACCTCCTACAGCATCACACAACAAGAGGTCACCTCTCGCACCAATCTGAAGCTGCACCTCGCCCCAGGAGGCGGCTGCGCAGTCATCTTCCGCCCCGTAGAAGACAAGTGATCAGTGAACTGTGATCTGTGATCTGTGAACTGTGATCTGTGATCTGTGAATTGTGATCTGTGATCTGTGATCTGTGAACTAACAATTCGTTATTCATTACTCAATCGGCCCATCGAATAGGGCTGACCTTCTCTGTGAATCTGACAATACAACCGACGCGTCAGACCAATTCTCAATTTGAAAAAAATTCACGCTTTGGCGAATATTTGGGCATGGTCAAACGTCTATTGTATGTATTGAAGATTTGAAGAGTATTGAATAATGAATAATGGTTTCCGCCCCACTCATTATCAGAAAGATTTTCAGATGAAGAGATTTTCAGATTCTGAATATCTGGATGTCAGAATATCTAAACATCTTTTCATTATTCATTACTCAAACGGCAACCGCCCCACTCATTACTCATTATTAATTATTCATTACTCAAACGGCCCTGCGTGCTCCCGACCGTGAACTTGGACAGAGAAGAGAAAGGATGCACCGGGCCGTTTATTTTTGAACAGGCGAATTATTTATGAAGAAAGTCCTGTCTTTTTCGATAGTGTAGCGGAGAATAAAAGGGTGGGCTGCCGCACGACGACCACCGCTCTCACTTTTTATTCCTTTATTTTTCATTCATCAATTTACTTTATTATCACTTTGAAAGATTCAGCGCCTATGTGAGCCACATAGAAGCCTGCGGGGAGCGAGGATATGTCAATCTGTTGTTCGAGTTGAGAGTTGAGTGGATGGCGGAGACATTGGCGACCCTGGATGTCGATGAGGATCATCTCAACAGGCTCGGGAGGTTCTTGAAATCTGATTGTGAGAGTTCCCTGCGATGCGATGAAGAGGGGGAACTCTTTTTCGGGATTAAGTGTGTGGATGGCGGCCGTTGTATCGTGCGGGAAGGCTCGGCTGAAGTCGGGGATGCCGAAGCCGCCGTGGAGGTCGGGGAGTCGCGAGGTGCTGCCCCATGAGCGGACGCTGTCGCAGAGCTGACGAGGGGTGAGACGTGGATAGCGTTGCCAGAGGCAGGCCATCATGCCGGCGAGGATGGGGCAGGCCATGGAGGTGCCGCTTGCGGTGACGATGTAGCCTTGCGGATTGATGCAGGAGACGCCTTGTCCGAAGGCGAGCACGTCGGGCTTGATGCGGCTGTCAGCAGTGGGGCCGTAGGAGCTGAAGTCTGCCACGGTGCCATCAGCGGTGGCGGCACCTACGGTAAGGACACTGGGGGCATCAGCGGGAGTGTTGAGGTGCTGGGGACTGCTGTTGCCGTCGTTGCCTGCGGCATTGACGACGAGGATGCCGCGGGAGACAGCTATCTCTGCGGCTTGAGTGATAGGGGCCGTACGGCCGTCGAGGTCGGCAAGGGTGTGGCTGGTGGTAGTGTCATCGAAATAGAAGTAGCCGAGGGAGGTGGTGATGATGTCGGCGCCGAGGCTGTCGAGGTATTCGGCGGCGGCGGTCCAGTTGTATTCTTCAAGGAGGCTCTCGCTACTGGTGTTCTCAGTGCGGCAGAGGACGTATGAGGCCATAGGGGCAGTGCCGACGTACAGGCCTGGCAGATAGGCGGCGATGTTGGACATGACGAGGGTGCCGTGCTGATTGGTGTTGAAGACTTCATCGCCCAGCCAGACAAAGTCGCGCGTTGCGAGGAGACGGCCGCTGTTGCGCAGGGAGTCGAAACAGGGGATGGAATCGACGCCAGGGAAGCCGCCGTCGCAGACGCCTATGACGAGGCCTTGACCCTGATAGCCCTCGCTATGCAGCCTGATGCCGGAGAGCTGGCGTATCTGCTCGTATCCGTAGAAATAGTAGGATGCTTCGAAGGGCTCGTAGGTATATGGCTCGGGGCGGTCGAGAGGGAGGGGTGAGACAGCATCGTCGGGGTGGGTGAGGGAGAAACGTCCGAAGGGATGCACTTCACGCACAAAGGGCAGGGAGTCCAACCCTGTGCCGAGGCTGTCGGTGGCGGAGTAGATGACGGCGCCGTTAAGCCAGCGGGAGCGGTGCTGAATGCTGTAACCCATGTCGGACAGGGCTTGAAGATACACTGAGGAGACGGGGAGGTCGAGGCTGTCAACGGCGATACGCTGGTTGGTGCGACGTTGCAGCGCACGCTCGCTGAGGAACTGCGAGGGGTGCGAAATGTCGTAGCTGCAGCCTGCCTTGTCGGCAAAGCGAACCCAATATTTATATACCTCCTGCCCATGCAGGGAAACGACAGCTTGGAGGAGGAGTGCGACGATTAAGAGCTTTTTCATTCTTTTATAATCTGTAAAATGTGACCTGTGATCAGTGAATTGTGAATAGTGAAATAGTGAATTGACAATACAAAGGATGCGTCAGCCTAATTATCAATTTTCAATTATCAATTATCAATTAAACTGAGGAGCCAGGCGTAAGTGAAGTTCTGATACCACATCTCGCAGGCTCCGTTGGGGTTCTTCTCGATGTAGGCGCCTATCGTGCCGTCGCGCTGGAGCGTGAGGGAGGAATAGACCGAGGGACCTGCACAGAGGGTCACAGGGTCCTGCCAGGTGCGGCCTTCGTCGTAGCTGATGAAGACGCTCACATTCTCGCGATTCATCGAGTTGGTGATGGAGTGGAGCAAGATGTTGCGCTCGCCGCCTTCATCAACTGCGCTGAGGCGCAGAAGCTCGCCATTGCAGGCGTTGGTGGTCATCTCTGGCCATGTATATGAAGCGCCCCAATGGGCACCCGCATCCTCCGAGATGGCATAACCTCTGGGACCGCTTTGGCGGACACTCATCAGCACCCTGCCATCCACCAGCTCCACAACCTTGGCCTCATCGCCAGCGTAGAAGGCACAGTCAGACACCTGCCAGGTGTAGCCGTTGTCATCGCTATAGACGGCGAAGTTGTCAGCAATATTGGCGTTCTTGCGGCAGAGAGCTGCCACGAGGATGATGCGGCCTTTGTGTTCGCCGCGTTTCAGCACCAGTCCGTTGCCGGAGGCGATGAAGCCGCCCTTGTAGTTGCGACACGCGGAGTTGAGGGCCTGCGAGCCCCACACGAGGGTGTGGATGTCCTCGGGCTGCGACCAACTCACGCCGCCATCGGTGCTGCGGGAGACAAAGATGCCCTGCGGGTCAGCCTCGGTAGATTGCCAGAAGCCGTTGAGACCGCAGAAGAGGCACAGCACATCGCCATTGGGGCATACGACGAGGGCGGGGTCGCCATAGCCGTGCTTGTAGCCCGTGCCGACGATGATATTCGACGGCTCGCTCCAGGTGCGGCCGTTGTCGGTGCTGCGACGGCAGACGATGTCTATATCCTGCGGGAGGTCGCCTTCATTGAACTTGCGCTTGTCGTTCACGGCGAGGAGGGTGCCGTCGGGCAGGGTGCAGATGGCGGGGATGCGATAGTTCTGCGAGCCGTAGTCGCCGGGGCGGTAAAGGCACTGTTCGTAGAAGAAGACGCTGTCGCAGAGCGGTATATCGGGCTTCACGATAGTATCGTTGATGGGTTCGGCGGGTTGTTCCTCAGGCTTGGTGCAAGCCATCATAGGCATGAGGAACATCACGGCGAAGAAAAGCTGAAAGACGATGTGACGATAAGATTTTGCTTTCATAATTGAGGTTTTAAAGTTTTGAGGATTGGGAGATTTGGAGGATTGCCTTCTTTTGAACTCCGCTATCGAAAAAAGACTGGACTCTCTGTCTGTTCTCCGCTTCGCTATCGAAAAAAGACTGGACTTTCTTCATATCCCAATCTGTTTTAATAAAGATGAGTGCCGAAGGTGTGCGGGCCTTTTGCCACCACCTTCATCAGGAAGCCGCCTCCCGGAGCGAGATGGACAGTCTCGACAATGTCCTTGTCGGAGTTGTTCTGGTTGATCACCGTGACCGACATGGCCTGATAGTCCGAGCCTTTGCGGTCGGCGTTCTTGCCATCGACATAATAGACATACTCCTCGACGTTGCCCAGCTGGCTGAGGTTGACGTCGAGGTCGCGCGGCGTCCAGTTAGTGATGCCGCCGACATACCACACATCGCCCTTGCGGCGGGCTGTGACGATATATTCGCCCACCTTGCCGTCAAGCACGTATGTCTCATCCCAAGTGGTGGGGATGGAGGCGATGAGCTTGGTGCATTCCTTCTCCTTCTCGTAGTTGGTGGGAGCGTCGCACATCATGTTGAGGGGCGACTCAAGCACCACATACAGCGCCAGCTGATGGCAGCGGGTGCCCTGGCTCATCGGCTCGCTCCAGCAGGGGAAGTAGCATCCCTTGGCGGCATTGTGCATAGCGCCCTGGGTGTAGTCCATAGGTCCTGCTGTCTGGCGGATGAAGGGCAGCTCAGTGTCGTACTGCACCTGGTCCCATGTGCTGGGCGCCCACTTGAGCTGCTCCAAACCCGCCACCCCCTCGAAGTTGAGCACGTTGGGATAGGTCCTGTTGAGGCCTGCGGGCTTGAAGGCGCCGTGGAAGTCCGCCACGAGCTGGTATTTGGCACACATCGCGGCAGCGCGATAATAGAAGTCGGTCACCACCTGGTCGTCGCGATCCATAAAGTCTATCTTGAAACCCTTGATGCCCATGTCGCTATAGTGCTGGCACACACGCTCCATGTCGCGGTCAAAGGCATAGTAGCCCGCCCACAGGATGAGCCCCACGTTGCGTTCTTCTGCGTAGCGAACCAGCATGGGCAGGTCTATCTCCGGCACCACCTGAAAGAGGTCGGCCTTCATGTTCACAGCCCAGCCCTCGTCGAGGATGACATACTCGATACCGTTCTTCGAGGCAAAGTCGATATAGTATTTATAGGTGTCATTGTTGATGCCGGCTTTGAAGTCAACCCCCTCGATATTCCAGTTATTCCACCAGTCCCAAGCCACCTTGCCCGGCTTGATCCAGCTGATGTCGGTGAGGCGGCAGGGGTCGGCGAGGAGATAGCTGAGGTTGTTCATGGCCAGCTGCGCATCGTCGCGGGCCACCATAGCGATGCGCCACGGCAGCTTGGCGCCGGCAGGCACCTTGGCGATGAAGTCCTCGCGTTCCTTGACCAGCATCTGCAAGTTGTTGTGGCCACCCTGTTCCACGCGCTTAGGGTAGCGAGCATGGTCGCCCACAAGCTGGCCGCTCTGGCCTGTGCCTTTGAGATAGAGGCCGGGGAAGTCGTGCAGCGCCGTCTCAGTGAGGCATATCTTGATGCCCTGCGGACCATGCACCAGCAGAGGGAGGAAGCAGAGGCGGCGGCTGTCGAGCTGCGAGAGCGGCAGCGTGGTGTATAGGTTCTCAAAAGAGGTCGAATACTGCACGTCGGGGCTCTTCTCATCGAAAGCCGAGACGTAGGGCGCCGTAGCCGTGAAGTCCTCGGCAAAGTTATATTCCACCGTCTCAGAACGGACGATACACTCTTTGGCCGACACAAAGCGGTAGGCAACGCCGCCATTGTCGTAGGCGCGGAAAACGAGGCTGAGACCGTCCTTGAGCGTGAAAATCATCTCGTTATAACTGCTGTACATCTCCGCCTGGCGCGTAAACGGCGAAGGCACAGGCTCTATGGCGAAACGCACCCTGCTGGCCCTCACCAGTTCGAGGCTGCTGACCAAGGCCCTCCCACTGGCCACCAAGCGAGTGAGGCCGATATGAGAAGGCCTCATGAGAGTGACACCATCACAGACGATGTCGTAAGTGACACCCTCTTCTGCGGAAAAAACAATGTTGCTCACCAGCTTGCCGTCAGGCGACGCAAGCCTGTAGCTCTTCGGCTTGGCCTGCAACGTCCCGCAGACAACAACCATCGCAACCAAAAGCCCTAACAGTTTATACTTATTCATCATAACAATTATTACATAGTGAATTGTGAATTAGTGAATAATGAATATTGAATATTGAATAATGAATAATGGCTCCCGCCCCACTCATTATCAGAAAGATTTTCAGATGAAGAGATTTTCAGATTCTGAATATCTGGATGTCAGAATATCTAAACATCTTTTCATTATTCATTACTCAACCGGCAACCGCCCCACTCATTATTCATTATTAATTATTCATTACTCAACCGGCAACCGCCCCACTCATTACTCATTATTAATTATTCATTACTCAAACCGGCTCCCGCCCTAATTATCAATTCTCAATTATCAATTATCAATTAATCTCGCTCCCTCTCCAATCACCACAGGTATCACCTTGCACTCCACGCCGAAGCGAGCCCTATATGCTGGAGCCACCTCGGCGGTGAAAGCCTCGTAGCGGTCGTCGCGCACCAAGTTGATAGTGCAGCCGCCGAAGCCGCCCCCCATGATGCGGGCGCCCGTCACGCCGCAGCGACGCGCCACCTCCACGAGGAAGTCTATCTCCTCGCAGCTCACCTCATAATCCTTGCTCAAACCCTCGTGGGTGAGATACATCTGCTCCCCAACCCGCTCGTAATCATCATGCTGCAAAGCGTCGCACACCGCCAGCACCCTGTCCGCCTCGCCCAGCACATAGCGGGCACGGCGGTAATCCTCCTCCGAAAGCTGCGGCCTCAGCGCCTCAAGCTGCTCCCACGTGCAATCCCGCAACGTCTCCACCCCCGCAAGCTGAGCCACACGCTCGCAACTTCTGCGGCGGTCATTATACGGCGACCCCACAAGCTCGTGCTTCACACAACTATTCACCAGCACCAGGCGGTAGCCCTCGGGATGCCAAGGAAAATACTCAAACTCGCCGCTCCTGCAATCCAGCCTCACAAGACTCCCCTCCCTGCCGTGCATAGACACAAACTGATCCATGATGCCGCAGTTCACACCCACATACCTATGCTCCGTAGCCTGCCCCACCAGCGCCAGCTCCATCCTGTCCAGCCCTCCGCCGAACAGCCTGTTCAAGCCATAGGCAAAGCAGCACTCCAACGCTGCCGAAGACGACATGCCCGCGCCGAGAGGCACATCGCCGGCATACACCGTGTCGAAGCCCTCCACCCTCACGCCGCGCCCCATCAACTCCCGCGCCACCCCGTAGAGATAGCGGAAATCAACCCGCGAAGGACCCTCGGGGTCGTCCAGACAAAACTCGCAATAACTGTCCAAGTCAATAGCGTAAGCCCGCACCATGCGGCTCCCCGTGCTGGGACGCACCGCCGCCATGATGCCCTGGCACACCGCCCCGGGAAACACAAAGCCGCCGTTATAGTCCGTATGCTCGCCGATGAGATTCACGCGGCCCGGAGCCATAAAGAGACTCCCCGCAGGCGCGCCAAAACGCTGAAAAAAATGCTGAAAGATGACGTTCCTATCCATAATAAACAATATATTTCAAAATGCAAAGATACGAAAAAATAATGAATAAATGAATAAAAAAATGTGAATTAGTGAATAATGAATATTGAATAATGAATAATGGCTCCCGCCCCACTCATTACTCATTATTAATTATTCATTACTCAACCGGCCCCCGCCCTAATTATCAATTATCAATTCTCAATTAAAACCGGCCCCCGCCCCACTTATTACTCATTACTAATTATTCATTACTCAAACGGCCTCCGCCCCACTCATTACTCATTACTAATTATTCATTACTCAAACGGCCTCCGCCCCACTCATTACTCATTATTAATTATTCATTACTCAAACGGCCCCCGCCCCACTCATTACTCATTACTAATTATTCATTACTCAACCGGCCCCCGCCCCACTCATTACTCATTATTAATTATTCATTACTCAATTAAAACTGGCGGCAATTCACGAGATTTGGAGAATGCGTGTTTCAATTGAAATGAAACATCACCTCATGCACAATTGGCCAAAACCTCTCCCCAATACAAGATATGCTTACCTCCGCCGTGCATTGCTACTGCATTGCTACCACATTGCTACTGCATTGCTATGGCATAGCATACCAGTAGCTATGCAGATGCTATGCAGTAGCAATGCACGGCGGAGGTTGGGCGTTTTTTGTAGGAATATTCGCCGTGGGGGACAATAAAGGCGCCTTTTTTGCGTTATAGGGGTGATGAAGTACAAGAATATCCTTTTCGATTTCGACGGCACCCTGGCCGACACCCGCGAGGGCATCGTCCGCACGGTGCAGGGCACCTTGGAGCGCATGGGCCTCGCCCCTGCCGCGCCTGCCGACATCGTGAAGACTATCGGCCTGCCCCTCACGGAGTGTTTCCGCCGTGCCACCACTACGCCCGAAAGCCGCATAGAGGAAGCCGCGCAGGTCTATCGCGACATCTTCCCCCTGCTGGCGTTAGACCACATCACCCCCTTCGACGGCGTCCTCCACACCCTCGCCGACCTGCGGAGCCGCGGCATAGTGATGGCCATCGCCTCCTCGCGCCACCACATCTCGCTCGACCCGCTGGTGGAGCAGCTCGGCATCTCCCGCCACATCCCCCTCAGCCAGGTGTATGGCGAGGACGAGAGGCTGCGCCCCAAGCCCGCACCCGACCTGGCCCTCAGCATCCTGCAAGGCATGAACCTCCAAGCCTCCGAGACCCTCGTGGTAGGCGACACCATCTACGACCTCATGATGGGCTCCGCCGCAGGCTGCCACACCTGCGGCGTCACCTACGGCAACCAGAGCCGCGAACAACTCGCCACAGCCACCCCCGACCACATCATCGACCACCTTCCCGCCCTACTCTCTCTAATTGACCAGGTGGGAGCCGGCTGAGTAATGAATAATTAATAATGAATAATGAGTAATGAATAATGAGTGGGGCGGAGGCCGTCAGTTTGTATTGTCAGTTCACTAATCACAGTTCACTAATCACAGTTCACCATATGAAACACAGCATCAAAGTAACCCTCTACTGCATCGTGACGATGCTGGCCTTCTCCTCCTGCCAGAAGACCAACCTCTCCGACCTCATCACATTCCACAGAATCCCCGCAGAGCGTCTCCAAGACTATCAGAAATCCGTGACCCTCACCTCCTCACGCGATGCCTTCCTGCTGGACTCTGTAGATCACGCGGGCGAGAAACTGACACTCTCGAAAGGCACAACGGTGAAAGTCCTCGGCCTCAGAGGCCAGGTGGGCGCCTTCAAAACCATCCCCACAGCCTTCCGTAAGGACTCGAAAGACTACGACGTCTGGCTGGCAGAACTCTCGGACGGCAGGCGGGTGTATATGGCAGTTGACGAGCTTTATTCGGACCAGGCAGAGCCAGGAGCCACTAACCAGGCAGAGCCAGGAGCCGTCAATCAGACAAGGCTGTCGCCCAAAGACGTGGCAATCTATTTCCCCCACCGACAAAACAGGCCCCAATTCGGCCGGGCAGAGCTGGGAGCCGCCCAGCAGGCAGAGCCCGACGAGGCTCAAAGCTTCTGGAAGAAATGCGCCTTCCGCCTGAACAAAGTGGCCAACTTCGCCACCGCTCACACACTCAACCACCTGCTATATAAAGATGCCAGCTTCTACCGCTACACACCCCTTATCAAAGGCATGCCCCAGTGGCTCGTCCGCGGCATACAGGCAGTGCTGAGCTTCGTGCTGCTGATCATCGTCTTCATGCTTGTCGTGCCCTGGCTGTCGCTCAACGCCATCTGGCACATACGACTCCTGCCCAACTGGCTCGTCAAGATACTCTGCTCCATACTATGCTACATCCTCGCCTTCTTCATCGGCGCCTTCCTGGGGCTCACCCCCATAGGGTTCTGCATCTGGGCGCTGATGCTGGCATCGCGCTACCTGATGAGCATCCGCGACGATGTAGATTGGGAGCGATGCCCGCACTGCCATCGTACCGGCATCCACTACAAGAGCACCAAGTACGGCGAATGGCGGCAGTCGAAAAAAGAGTGGGACAAAGAAGAAGTCAAGAGCGTCACCTACAACCATCGCGACGAGTATGACGGATTAGGCATCGTCCATGTGAACGAGACCATATACAACAAAGGCATCAAGCACTACGTGGGCCTACGCGAAGAACGATCCGTGACAGAAAACCTCATCTGCCCCCATTGCGGAGAAGCAATACAGCTATACTCCACCGAAGGAGGCTACAACGAAACCTCCGAGTGGAAATAGCCACAATGAACTGTGATTAGTGAAATAGTGAATAATGAATATTGAATAATGAATATTGAATAATGGCTTCCGCCCCACTCATTATTAATTATTCATTACTCAACCGGCTCCCGCCCCACTCATTACTCATTATTAATTATTCATTACTCAAACGGCTTCCGCCCCACTCATTATTAATTATTCATTACTCAAACGGCTCCCGCCCCACTCATTACTCATTATTAATTATTCATTACTCAAACCGGCAACCGCCCTAATTATCAATTATCAATTTTCAATTATCAATTAAAATGCACAAATCTTCCACCTCTCATCAGGGCACCACCCCCAAACCCCGCGCAGCAAGGCTCAGCCTCATGCTCGCCACCGCCATACTGCTTGCCGGCACCGCCGACGCACAGTATATAGTGACCGGAAAACTCATCAGCAGCAAAGACAAACAGGCACTGCCCTACGCCAACGTCACCATGCTGCGCGCCGCCGACAGCACCTTCCTCCGCGGCGTGATATCCGACGACAAAGGCATCTTCAACATCGACAACGACACCGTGCCCACCCTCCTGCGCCTCTCAGCCATGGGCTACGAGACACAATTCGTCGCCGTCCCCGCCACTCGCAACGGCGGCCCCACAGGACTCTGGAAGATAGACATGGGCACCATCGCCATGGACGAAGGCGCCACACTGCTGAACACCGTCAGCATCACCGAGACAAGGCCCCTCTACTCCGTTGACGGAGAAAAAGACATGTACAACGTGGCAGAAGACGCCAGCATCCAGACAGGCAACGCCAGCGACGCCCTCCAAAACGCCCCCGGCATCGAAGTCGATGTCGAAGGCAACGTCACCCTCAACGGCAAAAGCGTGACCGTCTGGATCAACGACCGCCCCTCCCACCTCGAAGGCGAAGCCCTCAAACAATACATCAAAATGCTGCCCGCCAACAGCATCGACCGCATCGAAGTGATGAAAAACCCCTCCGCCAAATACGGCGGCGGCGAACCCGTCGTGAACATCGTCACCAACCAGCGCATGCTCAAAAACTCCTTCGTCAGCTTCGGCGCCAACGGCTCCTCCCGCCCCTCCATCTCGCCGTGGGCCTCCTACGTCTATAGCAACGAAAAATTCAACATCAGCGCCTACATCAGCTTCAACGGCGGCAAATACCCCAGCAACAACACCTCAAGCGGCCAGCTCTTCAACGAAGACAGCCTCCTCAGCCGCACCTACAGCAGCCACTCCCACTCCGACAGCCGCCACCGCAACATCTGGGCCAACATCAACGCCAGCTACGAATTCGACTCCATGAACCGCATCTCAGGCTGGTTCGGCACCTACCCCAGCTGGTCAGACTACGACGCATCCTCCGAAATGGACCGCACCGAATACATCGACAACCCCGGCGACTACAGCAACCACGGCACCACCTCAACCCACAGCAACCACTACGGCGGCTTCGGAGGCATAGACTACACCCACAAATTCAACAACGACGGCCACGAACTCTCCATCGACTACAACGGCCACTTCTACGGCGACGCAAGCAACAGCAGCAGCAGCCTCATCTACCCCCACCAGCCACAAATGAGCTTCAGCGACAACAGCCTCTCCCGCCACTTCAACGGCAGCAGCTCCCTCGGCATCGACTACTCCCTCCCCTACAGCAAACAAGGCGAAATCGAGATGGGCGTCAGCCTCGACCTCAGCCACGGCCTCACCAACAACAGCCGCGACACCCTCGACAACACCCTCGGCACCTACCGCCGCGACCTCCTCCGCTCCGACACCAGCCACACCCCCGGCAACGGCATCAGCACCTACCTCACCTGGCGACGCCAATGGGGCAACTTCACCCTCAAACTCGGCGGACGCCTCAGCAGCTCCTTCAGCACCGAACGCCACCAAAGCAACACCCAATACGACACCGCCGTCGCCAACTGGACCTTCTCACCCTCCATCCATGCCAGCTACCGCACCGAGAGCATGCACAACATCTCCCTCTCCTACCGCATCAACACCATCAAGCCCAATGCCGGCTCCCTCTGCCGCTACCCCTACTTCGGCATCGAATCCTTCACCACAGGCAACCCCCTCCTCCAACCCCAATACGAGCACAACGCCACCCTCTCATGGTCCAAATACTTCACCAAATTCGGCTCCGTGAGCGTTGACGCCTCCTACCAAGCCAACATCAACGAATACAACACCATCACCGACGCCCGCTACGTACAATACTTCGGCCGTGTAGTCAACTACTCCATGCCCTACAACAACGCCGACGGCCGACGCTTCGACCTCACCGCCAGCTGCATGTACCGCCCCTCCGCCTACCTCAACCTGCGCCTCAACATAGGACTCACCGACGACTGGTACAGCATCCTCCCGCGCCAAGGACAGCCCCCCATCGAAGATGAGATGCTCTCCTTCTCCATCCGCGGCAAACTCTGGACCAAACTCTGGAAAAAAGTCGAACTCTTCGTGAGCGGACGCTACAGCACACCCTCTCACAGCTGGAGCAAACTGGAAATCGAGCACGCACGCAAAAGCATAGACCTGGGCATGAGCGCCGACTTCTTCGACCGCAAGCTCTCCCTCTACCTCAACGCCAGCGACATCTTCAACTGGAACGCCTGGAGCTCCACCACCATCAACCCCTACAACAGCAGCACCTCCACCAGCAAATACACCTCGCGCTACATCACCTTCGGCGCCGCCCTCCGCTTCGGCAAAATGGAACTCGAAAGCCAAGCCAAAACCGGCGCCACCGAAACGAATGATTAATGGAGAATGAAGAATAAAGGAATAAAAAATGGGGCGGAAGCCGCCCAGCGGCAGCTCACTTTTTATTCTTTATTCATTAATTCTTTATCACACACCCTCCCAAATGTTAAAAATTTGCACAATTAAAAAAAACTTTGTAACTTTGCCCTAAAATTAACACCACCCAACAAAAACTTCATCTAATTAAAAATCACAGCACTATGTTCAAAATCGACCAACATCCAATCCTCGACATTCCGCAAAGTGAGATTGTAGAATTCATCTATGACGGACAAAAAGTCCAAGGCCGCAAAGGCTACACCATCGCCGCCGCACTCCACCAAGCAGGCTTCCCCGTCCACAGCCACAGCATCAACGGACGCAACCGCAGCCTCAACTGCGGCATAGGCAAATGCGGCGCCTGCGAGATGATGGTTGACGGTCAAGTGCGACGCATCTGCATCACACTCGTCGATAACGTCCGCGAAGTCCACCACATCGAATCCTCCGTCAACGAAATCCCCGACGTCGTGCCGCAGAAACCCCGCGAAGTCAAAGTCTATAAAACCCAGGTCGCCATCATCGGCGCCGGCCCCGCCGGCCTCGCCTGCCGCGAACAACTCAACACCTTCGGCATCGACAACATCGTCATCGACAACAACGCCCGCATCGGCGGCCAGTTCAACATGCAGACCCACCAATTCTTCTTCTTCGAAAAAGAACGACGCTTCGGCGGCATGCGCGGCTTCGACATCGCACGCACCCTCGCAGGCGACAACCACCAAGGCATCCTCCTCAACAACACCGTCTGGGACCTCCTCGAAGGACGACGCGTAGCCATCAAAAACATCGAAAACGGCGACATCTCCTATATCGACGCCGAACACCTCGTCGTCGCCACAGGAGCCGTGCCCTTCATGCCCACCTTTGAAAACGACGACGTCCCAGGCGTATATACCGCCGCCGTGTTCCAAAAAATGATGAACCAAGAACACACCCTCCTCGGCAAACGGGTCCTCACCGTTGGGGCAGGCAACATCGGCTACCTCACCTCATACCAAGGCATGCAGGCCGGCGCTCATATCCGCGCCATCATCGAGGCCATGCCCCGCGAGGGCGGCTTCCCCGTACAGGCCAACCGCCTCCGCCGCCTCGGCATCCCCATCATGACAGGCTACACCCTCCTCCGCGCCATCCCCAATGCCGACCGCACCGGCATCGTCGGCGCCGTCATCGCCAAATGCGAGAACTTCAAACCCATATCCGGCACCGAACAAGTTATCGACGACATCGACATCATCAACATCTGCACCGGCCTCATCCCCGACAACCAGCTCCTCATCAAAGGCCGCGAAGTCTTCGGCCACAACACCTACGGCGTAGGCGACGCCATCCGCATCGGCGAAGGCACCAGCGCCGTGCTCCGCGGCCGCCAAGCCGCCTACGAAGTGGCTCAAGCCCTCGGCATACGCTACAACTACGACGAATACCTTGAAATCTCCCGCCAATACATCGACTCCCAGCAGCGCCCCCTGCGCCTGCTCGAAAAACCCAACCTCCCCACACCGGAACGCATGAAACTGCGCCCCTTCGTGCAGACCGACTGCCTCTACGGCTTCGCCTGCAACCCCTGCTCCTTCTCCTGCCCCCAAGGCGCCATCACCAAGCCCACCACCTCCTCAACCCCCACGGTCGATTACGACAAATGCATCGGCTGCATGCAGTGCGTCACCTCCTGCCCCGGCCTCGCCATCTTCGGCTACGACCTCGCCAAAGAACTCTGCTTCCTGCCCATCGAATACGAAGCCGCCGAAGGCGCACAAGTATTCCTCATCGACAACAACGGCACCAAAGTGGGCGAAGGCATCATCGAGAAAATCATCCGCAAACCCAACAAGACCAACCTCGCCCGCGTAAAAGTCACAACCACCTACGAAGGCATACAATACCCCGATATCAAAGGCTTTATCATCAAAGAAAACTACCCCGAACCGCTACAGATGAAACCGCTCAGCGAAGCCGACGCCGAAGCTGGCGAAGCCTACGTCTGCCACTGCGAAGACATCAGCCTCGAACACGTCCTCGAAGTCATCGGCGACCGCAAAACCATCTCAGTCGATGAACTCAAACACATCACCCGCCTCGGGATGGGCCCCTGCCGCGGCAAACGCTGCATACCCCGCGCCCGCCAAATCCTCCGCTCCTACGGCATCGAACTCGTCGGCGACGCCACCCCACGCGCACCCCTCTCCAACCAAGTCACCCTCGGCGACCTCTACAACCCTCGCGCCCACGAAGTCTTCGTCTTCCCCAAGATGAACGACGTGCGGCGCGAAAGCATCGAAGTCCTCATCGCCGGCGGCGGCATCGCCGGCAGCGCACTCTTCCGCTACTTCGCCGAAGCAGGCAAACACCCTGTCATGATCAACTACGCCCGCGGAGCCTCCTGGCGCTGCATCGGCGGCGGACGCCCAGCCTTCTCCAACCCCGACATCGCCGACATCGCCGTCCACAACCACGAGATATTCAAGGAGATGCAGAAGCAGACCAACATCAACTACCGCCTCACACACTACGTCAACCTCGTCCACGACGACGCCACCTACCGCTCACTCGACGCCTCCCGCGCGTGGAGCGACGCCTACATGATCGACCGCAAAGACTTCAAACGCGAAATCTCACCCCTCTGGGACGACTCGCGCGACACCTACTCCCACGCCCTCATCACACGCGATTGCTGGCAGGCCACACCCGGCCGCGTCATCGACCACATCCGCGCCATCGGCACCCAATGCGGCGGCCGCTACTACGAAGACTGCGAACTCCTCCACATCCAAAAAGTAGGCGGCCACTACGTCGCACTCGTCCGCAACCACGAAGGACAATACATCGAATACACCTGCGACCACTTCGTCAACGCCATGGGCTGGGGCGCCGAAAAATTCATCGACCAACTCGACCTCGACATCAGCCTCTACCCCGTCAAGCACCAAGCCTTCATCACACGCCGCCTCCCCATGATGGGACCCAACGGAGGCCCCCTCGACATGATCATCGACCGCCGCCACTACAAAGGCTTCTCCGCCGTCTATGGTCAGCAATGGGGCCACACCGGCCAGATCATCGGCTGTGCCTCCCCCGACTGCGACAGCTACGAAGCACGACAAAACATCAAGTACAACTCACGCGAGTTCCTCGAAATCGTCTCCGAAGTCTTCGCCGAATGGATCCCCAACCTCCGCGAAGTCGGATTCCTCGCCGTATGGGCAGGCCGCTACACCGAGCCACGCTACATCATCGACCCCGAAGTAGGACTCTGCACAGGCCTCCGCGGCCACGGTTTCATGCTCGGCCAGTACCTCGCCAAACTCTATGTCGATAAGTACCTCGGCCGCGAAGTGCCCTCCTACATGGACGACCTCCGCATCAACGGCAAAGGACTCTCCGAGAACGCCTTCAAGTAAGGGCATAAAATAGATTGGAAGGTTAGGAGATTTGGAGATTGGAAGGCTTGAGAGCCATTCGAATCTTCAGATCTTCTAACCAAAAATCTATATTCATTTAGCAAAATATAAAATGTCTCACGACGACTCTCACATCTCACAATTCTCATAAGCCGCAAGATGAAAAAGTTATTCCTTCCCCTATTCCTGTTGCTCTGCATCAACCTCCATGCACAAGAGCTGCACGGCTATCGTTTTGAATCGGGCGAGTCCGCAGCAGAATGGATTACCCTGACCGACTACGAGACCGTCGAAGATTTCACCACGCCTATCTTCGACATGGGGTTTGAGTTTTACTTCTTCGGCAACTCTTACCGACGCATTTCCATCAACAAGCAGGGGGCCATACGCTTCGACAACATCTACAGGACACTCTTCAACGGCTTCTCAATGCCATTCTCTTCACCTCACACACTGATATGCCCGCCCACAATCATGCCATACGGCATGAGCCTCCTAGTGGCCAACGACAGCTACGCCCGCTACCAAATATCGGGGTCGGCTGGCAATAGAACCCTTGTATGCGAATTTCTGCTATCATCCGACACCGATGTCACCGTTCCCTCTGACTGCAAATTCCAAGTCCACCTACGCGAAGCAAACGGCAGTGTGACGATGGTCTATCTATCCAACATCGACACCGCTCGGTGGAGCCAAATCGGCATGGCCCTCGATATTGAGCACTGTATTGTAGTAAATATTGAAAATGGATCTGTTATGAACAGCCCTGGTAGCTATTGGAGCAATCTTTGGCCTGGGCAGTACCACTACTACCGTTTCACACCCACAAGCCAGCCCCTCTGCGCCAAACCTACGCATGTCTATGTCCGCCACCTCACCTCAACCTCAGCGGAGTTCGTGTGGAAAACTCACCCAACAGACTGCTACTACCAGTTCTCCCTCACGGAGAATAGCTCTTCGTTGCCCATGGTGACGCAACAGACCATGGACTCCATCGTCGTCGTCGAAGGTCTCACCCCTGAGACCCAATACACAGCCTCCGTCATCACCACCTGCACCAATGGCAGCACCAGCACCTCCTCCTGGACCAGATTCACAACTCCATGCCTACGACAGGAGCATAACCAGATAGCGTACCAGAACCTCTACATCCCTGACGTAACGTGCTGGACAGGCAGCGCATCCGAACCCTCCCGCGTCCAGCAAATCGTTGACTTCGGTCCCAACAACAGAAACTCACGCCACACCGTCTGCACCCAACAAGGCTCCCGCGACCCATACACCAACAACCAGCTGCAAATCGTGCCCACAGACTGCTGCTATTCCGTCCGTCTCGGTAACGACCTTACCAACGCGCAACAAGAAGAAATCATCTACAACATCAAAGTCGATACGCTGGACTTCAACATCCTCGTCCTACGCTACGCCATCGTCGAAGAAGACCCCAACCACGGTCCCGATGCTCAGCCCCGCTTCGAAATCAACATCTGCGACAGCAACGACAACGATATCAATCCTTGCTACCACAGGAACTTCGTTGCTGGCGACCTCTCCGGATGGAACCGTGTACAGGACCATAACATCGTCTGGCACGATTGGGATGCCGTAGGACTGGACCTCACCCCTCTCCATAACCAGACCATCAAAGTGAAGATGAGCAATTGTGACTGCAGAGGCGGCATGCACTTCGGCTACGGCTATTTCGTCCTGTCCACATATAACAAATACCTCACCAGCACCGACTGCGACGGCCTCGACTCCGCCACCTTCACCGCCCCACAGGGCTTCCGCTATCGCTGGTACACTGCCGAGGACACCTCCACCCTATCCCATGCGAGAACCTTCACCGCCTACCAGCCCGCCACCTACAAATGCGACCTCCGCTTTGGTCCCGACAGCACAGAATGCGGCTTCACCCTCTCTTCCTACTTTGGTCCTAAATACCCCGTAGCGCAGTTCGATATTGAGCAGATGGACGACTGCGGAAGGAGGATGCGCTTCAACAACCGCAGCATTATCGCACGCGATGCCGCTCGCTCCAACCTCACCACCCACCCTTGCGAGAATTACCTCTGGCGTTTCGACGACGGCACTACCTCGACCCAAACAAACCCCATACACTACTTCGACGTTGGCGACCACTCCGTGACCCTCATCGCCATGCTTGCCAACGGAGAATGCTCCGATTCTGTGCAGCGTACCTTTCGCGTAGAGAAGACTGAAGATGTCATCTACGACACCATCTGCCACGGACAAGGCTACCAATTCTATGACACATGGATTACCGATAGCGGCACCTACACCATAGAAGATAACTGCAAACACCATACGCTGCACCTCCACACCTACTACCCCCATTCGGAGGACGCGTTCGACACCATCTGCCACGGCGAAAGCATCACCTGGCGAGGCCTTACCTGCGACACTGCTGGCACCTACACCACCGTCACCCTTGCCAGCAACAACGGCTGCGACTCCGTCCGCGCTCTTAGCCTCACCGTCCTCGACAAGCCACAGATAGACTACACCATCTTTCACACCTGCGTGGGCGAAGCCTACTACTACATGCACCTCCCCGACACCTTCGCCTACAGCTGGACCTCCGACCCCGCCAACGCACCCGAGCCCTATTTCAGCCAGGACAGCCTCGGCAACCGCATCCTCTGCATCAAGCCGCACATCCAGTCCACCTACTTCCTCCGCTATGAGACCCTCGACAGCTTTCACTGCTCCAACACCGACACCCTCCTCCTCCCACCCGTGCAAGACATCGCTGCCCGCATGAGAGTCACACCCCCCTACATCTCCAACAGCTGCCAAGAACTGACCGCCGAAGACTTCAGCATCAACGCCGACGGGAGATTCTGGCTCGTCGACGAAGTTCTACAAGCCGATGAAAGCCCCGTGCTGCACATTGACCTCCCCGCCATGCCCGACAGCATCCTCCTGACACTGATAGCCTACAACAACTCATGCCAAGACACCACCTCCGAGACCATCCCCGTCAAGCGGCACAGCCTCTTCATACCCAACATCTTCACCCCTGCGCAGCATGACAACAACCGCTTCCAGCCCATCGGCTTCGGCATCACCGAATACGAGATATGGATCTTCGACCGCCGAGGCAGCCTCATCTTCCATTCCGCAGACATCAACGAACCCTGGGACGGCACCTACAACGGCACACCCTGCAAGCAGGAAGCCTACACCTACCGCATCCAATACCGCACCGCTGAGGGAGACATACTCTCCCACAACGGCACCATCACCCTCGTCCGATAGTCACACCCTTAAGCAAATATTTCAATCCCTTCACGGCCGCTCATACGCTCATCCGGCCGGCAAGTTCTAATTAGAAATCATCCATTCCATCCACGCTATCCCTCTATCACACCTATCCCACACTATCACATCTCCCACGCTACCACATCCAATCGCTTATATCCCTATTCCGCCTCATTCTCCAAACTAAACTGGATAGGCAGATTGAACGGAGTACGCACAACCCTGCCATCCGACGCCCTGCCCGGCTTCCATTTAGGCATGCCCTTCACCACACGCACAGCCTCCTGCCCGCAGCCCCCGCCTATATCGCGGAGAAGCCTGACATTGCTCACCCTGCCATCCGTCTCAACCACAAAAGTGACATACACCTTGCCCGAAACACCCTGCTCACGAGCCTCCTGCGGATAACGGACATGCTGCTGAAGATAAGCCATCAAAGAATCAAATCCCCCAGGAAACTCAGGCTCCTCACTTACAATAGCCACAATCTCATCATCAACCCCGCCAACATCGCCCTCCGCATAATCCTCATCTTTGACACCCGCTAAGCAATCCTCCACAGCAAGCTCTCCCACACAGATATCCTCACCCGCTATGGGAAGTTCGTAGCGCACAGCCGCCTTCTCCCCCTCTGCGGCAGGCTCTCGCACCAAGCCTTGTGTTGCCAAAGTGTCGGGCGGCAGCGAAGAAACATCTCCAGCCTTGATTGTGACCGTATCAGCCCCACTGCCTGCGGAATCTGGCCTCTCGGCCGAGCCGCATGCCGTCAGCGAGGCAAGACTCACAGCTATGCCCGCCACCGTGGCCGCCTTGCCCGAGAGGAGACGCTCGCGCAGCTGGCTGCCCAAATAGCGCAGCTCTGCCTCGCAATAGGGACAGGTGCCGCGACAAGGCCCCTCATAAGTGCACTCGTGCTCATGATAGGGAATCTCGTTCTCGGCAGCTATCGACCGCCGGATCTCTTTCAACTGGGAACAGATGCGCTTTCCTGGCTTCATAATAATATCAGTTTGAAAGTGCAAAGATACACCATTTTTCTCAATTGAGCGATTTTTTCTATCCATATCTGCAAAACAAATCTTCATCATCTTCAAAAATAGAGCCTTACCTCTCACACAAAAAAACATCCGCACGCAGCAATCCCGCCCCCTCATCGGCCCTCTCTACAATATTAGTCGCAAAAATGCCCGATTTTTTACATCCCTCCTCAAAAATAATTTCTATCCCCAATTGGTCATTAAGGCAATAAGAGACAATCATAGTAGATTCCATTAATGCTTCTTTACTTGTAGTTTGCTACCACAAACCCACAAGACTGAGCTTGCTCAGTGAGAAGAAATTGTTTATTTTCAAACCTATAAAACATTCACGTTGGCTCGGATTTATAATCCGAGCCTGTCTAATATAAGGATTTTTAATCCGCAAACATATCATACATTATTTATAATGAATTATTTAATGCGGATTGCAAATCCTTATATTACACAGTGTCGGATTGCAAATCCGACACAGCGCCCCGCCCTCAGAACATCCCCAAGGACGGAAATAATCTAATCTAAAAACCACTTCAGACCTGGATCGAAAAGATAAAATAATATCCACCATATAACTGCTATAGCAAAATGCCTTTGACGATTCTTGAAAAAAATTAGTGTTGGTATGAACAACGAAATCAGCAGAAAAACTATCATAATTGGGATGTGTAAAACAACAATGCTCGATATTGTGGAGATAACAGTCCTAATGTTAAAAAGACTAATAGTAATTCGTTCGCTCATATACGTATGCATGTACCAAAAAAAATATATCAACACATATTTAATAAAAATCGGAAAATACACTAAAAAAATAGTTATGACTTTATCCCTCATGACTAATTACTCCTCTGAAAAAGTTTATCCCAGGTAGGCTCTAAAAATTGATTATTTTTGTCATCTGGCTTTGACGGAGAGCCTACTTTTCCCGCTTCGCCAGAGTTGTTATTATCTTCCGTTGCATCGGATTTGCAATCCGATGCTTCCTACTATTAGGATTTCCAATCCGCAATTCACTAATTCCTACAATTTCCACAATATAAACATTTATCATATCATTATTCCAAGCAGTAACTCGCCACAGAGTTGAATGATTAATGCGGATTACAAATCATGAGTGGTCGAAAGAAATGCTTTCAACTATAACGTGTTGGTAATTAACA
>JAKSML010000011.1 GCA_024400665.1 Bacteroidales bacterium | reverse complement strand
TTAACGGGTTCTGCCCATTCAGGAGGCTAAAAAATGAATTTATAGAACCCACCTCTATATATAGGCTTTATGACAAAGAGGGTCGAGCGGCAGCCTTGCTGTTCGTCTTTTTTTTGCACGGGATATTGCCTTTTTTTTGAGGGCCGGCGGGTGTGTGTGGCATTGGGAGGGTGCGAGGAGAACACGGAGACTTTGTCAGCTTGAGGAAGCCGAGACTTTGTAAACATGATATAACTAATTTAAATCAATTATGAGACAAAACAGAAAAAATGTAATTCTTTTGATGCTGCTGTGGTTAGCGGCTTTGTCGGCCACAGCACAGTCGCCTGGACATGATGTCATACTCATTGGCGACACGACGGGCAGCATGGCGAGTGATGTGCTGCCGTTCCAGACCTTCTCCAACACCACTTCACAGCAACTTGTTCTGGCCGATGAAATGAACGGTGCCGCAATGGTGACGGGGATTGACTTTTACTGCACTACCGCTTCGGCAACGGGACGTGACAGCTGCCAGGTGTATCTGGGGCATACTTCCTTGTCCAACCTCACTACTGGTATGGTGCCTTTCTCCGTGCGCTTCGAGCTGGTGTCCACGGAGACCTTTGCCTGCACTACGGGCTGGAATCACTACGAGTTGGACAGTGCCTTTTTTTATAATGGCGTGGATAATCTGGTGTTGATGGTGTGTGCGCCGGGCAACTACTATTCTTCTATTGTCACGTTTGCGGAGAGCAACACTCCTGGCCAGCTATTGGCACGTTATGCCAATTATCCTTACCCCAATATGCCTTCGTATATGAGTACTACTGGCTGGCTGCGACGCAACGTGATGCGTATCCACACGATACCAGCCACACCCGCCTCGACCTGTCCGCCACCGACGCTGCGGTTTGACTCCATAGGTGCCGATGCCGTGCGAATGGTGTGGAGTCCGGGCTATCAGGACACCTCATGGGTGGTGCGCTGCATCGCCGACGGCGACACGGCTTGGCACAGCAGCGGTCTGGTGTGGGGCGATACGACCTACACCATGACGGGCCTCACACCGAACACCCTCTACGAGGTGCGCCTCACCGCCTTCTGCAGCGACACGGAGACGACGATTGTCAAGCACCTTCATACCAACTGCATCCCCGACACGGTGCCCTTCCGCGAAGGTTTCGAATCGCTGTACAACCTGCCTACCTGCTGGAGTTTCACCCGTGGTGGCACAGGCTCGCTTCCGGCATTTTACAGTGACGCCCATACGGGCAGCTGCTGCTTGCAGATGAACGGGGGCGCCGCCATCTTGCCGCTTTTCGATGTCTCGCCAGACAGCTTGGAGTTGCAGCTGTGGGTGAGTAGCAGGCAGGGCGGCAATGTGCCGATGCAGCTCATCGTAGGCATCGTCATCGACCCATCGGATATGACGATGTTCGTCCCCTTTGACACGATAACGATACGGAATAGCGAGGGCTGGCAGCCTAAGATTGTCCAGTTTGAGGGTTATGCCCGCGATATGGGGCGCATTGCCTTGGTGTCGCTGAATCCGGCGTTGTCGTATTTTTGCATTGATGATGTGCAGGTGAGACGCAACTCGTTCTGCCCGACAATCATGGGTGTGACGGTGGATGAGGTGACGGACAGCTCGGCGGTAGTCCGCTGGCCCAGCACGGGGGCGGCTTATTATGAGGTGGCGTATGCTGCATACGGCACGGACCCCGACAGTGCCACGGTTGTCACCAATGTTTATGAGGACAGTCTATTGCTTACGGGGTTAGAGGCATATACGCGCTATTCGGTGTATGTGCGTCAGGAGTGCTACACATTTGCGGCAAACTGGTCGCCTGAGCTGACGTTCCGCACGGAGTGCAGCCTTTTGGACAGCCTGCCGTTTGTGGAGAACATGGACAGCTATGCCACGGGCACGAAGGCCACGGACTTCCCCTGCTGGCGCGGACAGGTGACGGCGAACACCTGCGTGGTCAACACCTCCTCGACCCTGCCCGCACATTCGGGCAGCAGGATGCTCCGCTGGGACCAATCGTATTCATCTTACGGCATCCAACATGCCTCTGTGCCCGCCATCGACACGGCTGTCTATCCCATCAACACGTTGCAGATAGAGTTCTGGGGGATGGGCTACGCCTACAACCGCTCCACACCCTATCTGATAGTGGGCGTGATGACTGACCCCGACGATATGAGCACCTTCCAGGCTGTGGATACTGTAATGATAGCCCACAACTATATGGAACACTATGTGGTATCGTTAGAAAACTTCCGTGGCGCGGGCAATTTCATCACCTTGGTGGATTACAGCCCCAGTGCGAGCCAGTACTGGCAGGCCTATCTGGACGACATCACGGTGCGCGAGCTGCCGCCGTGCCCCGTGGTGAATAATGTCTCCATCACGAGCATTACCGACCACTCCGTCACGCTGACAATTGACAGCACCCGCAACGCTGTGGCTTGGCAGTGCCGAGTCGCCACAGACACTTTGGGGCAGGAGCCGTCGGGGAATGTTGTGATAGGTACGGTATGGAGTACCCCTAACGGCACGGTGCCGCTCGATTCCTCGACGACCAACTACCTCTGGGTGCGCGCCATCTGCGTGAAAGGCGACACCTCGGAATGGTTCGGCCCCGTGAGCGTGGAGCCCGGCGTGTGGAACATGCGTGCCAACCACATCGACACGATGAGCCTCTGCGGTGTGACTCTCTATGACGACGGTGGCGCCGACGGCACACCGCTAACCAACCAGAACAGCACCCTCACCATCCTCCCCTCCGAGGCGGGCCAGCTTGTCAGCATCAGCGGCAGCTGCCATAGGGGCTCCACCTACACGGCAGTGCTGGAAATATTCGATGGCGACGGCACCATGCTCTGGTCCCGTGCCGGCAACGAGAACAACTACAACTACTACTATAGAACCCTCACTTTCGGTCCCATCACCTCCTCGTCGGGACCGCTTACTGTGCACTACACCACGAATTATTCCCTGAATAGTTCCGATGACTTTCTCCAAATACAGATAGACTGCATCCCCGACACCTGCGTTGTGAAGCGTCTGCGCATCGATACCTCGGTACCCGAAACCGACACCACTATCGCCGTCACCTGGGAGTGCAACGGTGCCTCGCTCTACGAGGTTGAGTACGGCCCTGTGGGCTTCAGCCTTGGCAGCGGAACACGTACCACCGCCACGACGGAGCATTTCGTCCTCACGGGACTCCACAGCCTCGACCGCCGCGACATCTATGTGCGCAGCATCTGCGGCGCGGGCGACACGGGCGAGTGGTGCCATGCCACCTTTCAGACGCAGCCCTGTTCCGAAGCGGTCTATCGCGACAACTACGGCCCCACCCTCGGCCACCTCTACCAGAGCGTATCACCCCTCGGCATGAACAGTGCACAGTACTGCTACACCCAGACAATCATCGACTCGGCCTACCTCACTGGACTCGAAGAGGGCATCTCCGCTATGGCCGTGCACCCCTACAGCTTGGCCATTGAAAAGAGCCTGACCGACATTACCGTCTATTTAGCCAACGTGAGCGACACGGCCTTCGATTCCACCTTCATCGTGCCCGACAGCCAGCATACCTTCGTCATGGTTCTCGACTCGGCCAACTTCAACCACGGCCTTGACACAAGCTGGCTGGTGATGCCCTTCGACCGACCCTTCCTCTGGGACGGACACAGCAACATCCTCGTCGCCACACTCCACAACGGCAGCGTTGAGTCCGATGGCAGCTGTGCCTACTATAACGTGCACGTGCACCGTCGCAACGCCACCTGCTACAAAACAGAGTCCCGACCTATCAACATCGATAGCGTCACCACGTGCTACGCTCACAGATATGTCGGCGACATCCGTCTCTTCTCCAACCTCTGCCACACCGTCATCTGCGCCACGCCTGCCATCGACAGCGTCGGCGGCGACTACGAGACGGCCGCCCTTGCCTGGCACGGCGACGGCACAGACTATCAGGTGAAGATTTCGCCCGACCTTAATGGGACAGGCATCGTCAGCACCACCGCCAACAGCTACACCTTCACCAATCTCCAGCCCGCCACCACATACACCCTCTCGGTGCGCAAAGACTGCACTGGTGACCTCTTGGGCTATTCCGACTGGGTTGCCACCACCTTCACTACTGAGACGTTCGACTGTCTGCCACCGAGCGACTTTGCCGTCACCGATATTGACTACGAATCTGCTACCTTCACCTGGACGGCCGGCGCCCCCTGCCGAGTGCGTGTGTGGGACGACGAAGGCCACCAATGGCTCTACGGCGGCGCCCTGTCGCCGTTCATCCTCGACGAGTTTGTCTCGGGACGCACCTATCATGCTGCCATCAGCAGCTACTGTGGCAGCAGTCAGCAGATCGAAGGTGCATGGAGCGAACCGTTCACATTCGCCACACCCCGCTGCCTGCCGCCGTCAGACTTCGCTATCAGCCGCCGCACCAGCCATTCCGTCACCCTCACCTGGACGACCGACAGTCCCTGCCGTCTGCGCCTGTGGGGCGAAGGAGATGCCGAATGGCACTTCGACAGCGTCATGGCTCCCTTCACCATTGACAACCTTGCCGAAGGCAACACCTACTACGCCTCTATCAGCCGACGTTGCGGCAGTCGCGAACCCGAGAGCGTGATATGGAGCGACTCGCTGGCATTCTATACCGCCTGCCATCCTATCGACAATCTGCATATACAATCGACCACCTCGCACAGCATCCAAATGGCATGGGACGCCGCCCGAAATGCGCAGGACTATCAGCTGCAATACGGTCGCCATCCCTATAGCCTCGTTGAAGGTGCTGACACCATCGTTACGGGCAACAGCTGTCTCATCGACAACCTCTCTGCCGCTACGGGCTACGACATCTATGTCCGTACCCGCTGTGATCAAGAATGGTACGCTGCCGATTATGTCTCTATACTTAACGTATTCACTCAGAACAGTTCAGGTGTGGAAGCCATTGACCCTTCTGATGATTTCATTCTCACACCCAATCCGGCTCATAGCCACCTATCGATTATCATCAAAGGAGTCTCCTCTCAGGCCGAGCTGACTATCCACGATGCTGCGGGCCGCAAGGTTAGACACTTCGCCCTGAGGTCATCCTCTTCGGCTGTCTTCGACATTGCCGACCTGCCCTCGGGCATCTATTTTGTCACCTTGACAACCCCCATAGGGTCGGCCACCAAGAAATTAGTCAAGCAATAATTTAGATATTCAGATATTTAGATGTTCAGATAATCTGAAAGTCTGACAATCTGAATATCTAAACATCTATATTCTTTCTCCTCTCACTTGGTGCCCGTTTTATGCGGGTTCGGTGTGAATGGACTGACAAAATGTCAGCCTCAACCCTTAGGTCGGGAAGGTTCGAAGAAGCTCCGCTTTAGCTCCGCCTTAGCTTCGCTCAAGCTCCGCTCGCCGGGCGGAGCTTGAACGGGCGGAAAACGGCCCTTCAAAGGCTCTTGGGCGGAGGAAAGACGGCCCAATACTGACAAAATGGCAGACTGATGGGGTAATGAATTATAAGTGGGGGCGGGAGCCATTCTGTATTACTTAATATTCATTACTCACGATGCTGTAGGTTCCGTTTGTGTAGGTGCGGCCGTAGATGTCGGCGGTGATGCCTACGGGGATGGTGACGGTGAGGGCTATTGTATCATGCTGCCGCTCCCATCGCACGCGGATGGTGCCGTAGGGTGTGTCTTGCGAGACTTCGGCCCAGGTGAGTGCTGCGGGCGTCTGGGGGGAGATGGTGACGCGGCGGTAGCCGGGCTGGGTGGGTATGATGCCGCCGAGGGCTTGGTAGAACCAGCTGCCGATGCCGTTGTAGCAGTTGTGGAGGCGGGAGCGCTCGCCGTTCCATGATTCCCAGACGGCTGTGGCGCCGCTGCGGATCATGTGCAGGTAGCCGGGGTAGTCGGGCTGCTTGAGGAGGGTGTAGATGAAGTCGGCCTTGCGGGCGCGGGTGGCCCACTCGGTGAGTACTGGTACGCCGACGAGGCCGCAGGCGATGTGGTCGGCGTGGAGGCGATGGGTGCGTGCGAGGAGGCTGTCGGTGACGGGTGCGACGAGGCTGTCGGGGACAGCTCCGACGAGGAGGGGGTATGCCATGTCGATTTGCGAGCCTGTGGCGTAGATGCCGTGGTGATAGAGTGCTTGGTGGATTGCGTGGTTGAGGGCGGCGTGCTGCTGGGCGTAGCGGATGCTGTCGGAGGTGTAGCCGAGAAGGCCTGCTATGCGAGCGATGTCGTTGAGACATTGGCTGATGGCGCAGTTGCCTACGAGGAGGAGGGAGGCTTTGTCTTTGACGTCTATTCCTGCGGGAGCGAGCCAGTCGCCGAGGCCCCAGTCGTTTCCATCGTTGAAGTAGAGGCCGTCGCGGAGTGACTGCCTGGCATATTGGAGCCATCGCTGCATGGAGGGGTAGCCCATGCGGAGGGGGCGGTCGTCGGCATAGCTGATGAAGGTGCGCCAAGGGGCCTGGACGATGAAGGAGCGCCAGTAGGGGCCGCCGCCGGCGGGGTGGGTGCTGGGGGCGGTGTTGGGCAGGGAGCCGTCGGGGCGGAGGACGTCGTTCCAGGCTTGGAGCCAGTTGTAGTAGAGGGGCGCCACGTCGAAGAGTGTTTGGAGGGTGAGGGTGGAGGCGTTGCCGTCGCCGCCGTAGCCGTGTTTTTCAAGGCTGCCGCAATCGACCATATAGCCGTTGAAGGCGAGGTTCTCGGTGGTGTATGCCACGAGGTCGTGGATGGCGCAGAGCTGGCTGTCGGAGCAGCTGAAATGGGCGGTGCGCGGGTAGTTGGTTCTCATGCGGCGGACCTTGATGTCTTCGGCTTTGGGAGGTATGGGGAGGTTGACGAAAACGAGGTATTGGTAGGCCTGCTGCAGGAACTTGTCGGCAAAGGTGTCGCCGCCCTCGGTGCCGGAACTGACGAGGGTGTTGTGGAGGAAGGTGAAGACGGTGCCGTCGTCGAACTTTGTGTCGGAGAAGCCCACGGTGGTCTCATGGCCGGCGGGGAGCTGTGGCAGGGTTATGAGGGGGAGGCCGTTGACGACACGCCCCATGTCGGCAATCCATATATCCTTGCCGTAGGGTTTGACGCTCACGGCGGAGAAGGTCTCTTGGACGGTGCAGAGCTCGCACATCTGCTGGCGTGCAGGCGGCATTGATGTGGAGCGCGGGGTGGCGACTGGCACCCATGAGAGGGTGTCGAGAGCCAGGCCTGTGAGTGCCTTGGGGACGAGGAGGGCGTTGATGTGTTCGCCGGTGTAGTCGTCATGAATCCAGGTGCCGAGGTCGCGGTAGCCGCTTTCGCGACCCACCCAGCTTGTGTCGGTGACGAGGAAGGTGCTGCCGTCGATGTCGAGCTCGGCTGAGACGAGGGCTCCGTCGTAGGCGGCGTTGAAGTGCTTGCGGTACCATCCTGGGGAGGTCCATAGCACGAGGTCGTTGTCGCCCTCCTTCAAGAGACGGGTGACATCGTAGGTGTTGATGAGCGAATGACGGCTGAGCTGGGCGACGGCTGGCGTGAGGAGGGCGTCGGCGACAGGCTGTCCGTTGAGATAGGCCTCGTAGTAGCCGAGGCAGTTGACGTAGAGCAGCGCTTGTGAGAAGCCGCCGGAGAGGGTGAACTTCTTTCTCAGCAGGGAGGAGCTGCCGGGGGCGGCGGCGATGTGCTGTCCTGCCATCCGCCCGGAGAGGATGCCGACGCTGAAGCGCTGCGGGCTGCTCCATGCCGACGCTGCGTTGTCGTCGTTCCATATTCTTACCCGCCACCAGCACTGCTGCTTGGCAGCGAGAGAGGGGCCGCCGTAGGGCACCATGACCTGCTCGGCTGAAGCGATGCGGCCGCTCTGCCAGAGGTCGGCTTCGCCGGCGAGGAGCCTAGCTTCGGAGGAGGCCACCTCGACCTGATAGGCTGTTTGGACCATGGGGCTGTTGCAGCTGATCTTCCAACTGAAATGGGGATTGCCGGAATCGATGCCGAGAGGCTCTTTGAGTCCTTCGCAGCGGAGGTCGTAGAGCTTCGCAACGTTGGAACTGCCGTCTTGATGAACAGCGGCGGGGAGGGAGCAGGCGTGTGCCAGCACGAGGATTGCCAGCAGTGCTAGGTATTTTTTTAATTGAGAATTGAGAATTAACTTCGTTGACGTCTCTTGCGCTCGGCATAATCCAAGCGAGCTTGGCTTCTGCTCTCGCTTTTGAGACGTTAAGAATTGAGAATTGGGGCAGGAGCCGCCTTTTAATTGAGAATTGGGGCGGGTTAGTCTAATTAGTCTAATTGGTCTAATTGGGCGGTGGCCGCCAGCTTGTAATGTCGGCTCACAGTTCACAGTTCGTTATTTTGGGGACTGATGAAGGTGACGGCGTGGCGGAGGTTCTGGACGCGGAAGTGGGTGCCGATGATCATCTCGCCGTCGATGCAGAGGTAGAAGGGCTCGTTGCTGGCAAGTTCGACGGTGGTTCCCTGGCGGTATTTCATGAGACGCTTCACCTCGGGGCGGTTGATGTGGGTGCCCTTGCTGTAGTCGTCGATAAGGCGGATGAACTTGAGGAGCGACATGCGGCGGAAGAGGCTGACTTCGAGGAGGCCGTCGTCGTTCTTAGAGAGGGGTGCGCACTTGTAGTTGCCGCCCACATACTGGCCGTTGCTGAGGGTGCAGAGGAGCATGTAGCCGTCGTAGAAGGGCTCGCCATCGACGCTCATGCGGACATAGTTGGAGCGGGAGGTGAAGATGCACTTGATGATGCCGGAGGTGTAGGCGTGCTTGCCGCCGATGATGGGTTTGCGGCGGAGGTCGTTGCCGGTCTTGCAGACCATGGCGTCGAAGCCGAGGTTGCAGACATTGATGCTGTAGCGGTCGCCAATCTTCATCACATCGACGGGGTGGGGGGTGCCCTCCACGAGGCGGGCTATGTCGTTGAAGTCGGCATGGGTGGCGTAGTATTTGATATAGTCGTTGCCGCTGCCCGAGGCGACGACGGTGACCTGTGCGTTGGGCTGTCCCACAAGGCCGCTGACGACTTCGTTGAGGGTGCCGTCGCCACCGCAGGCGTAGAAGCGGAGAGTCTCGTCGGGATGCTGCTCGCAGAAGCGGCGGACATATTGCGTGGCGTCGCCAGGTGCCTGGGTGACGTAGATGAGGTGGTCGAAGTCGGGATGGCTGGCGGCATACTGGGTCACCTTCGAAGTTACGGCGGAGGTACAGTTCTGCTTGCCGGCGCAGGGATTGATGATGAAGATATGTCGGATAGGCATGGCTGCTGAGGAGCTATGCTGCGTGTTGATTTCTTGCGTGGTATTCTGTTCCATTTCGATTGCAAAGGTACTAATAATATTTCACTTATGAATATTTTGGGTGTTTTTTTAACTTTTTAATTGGGTGTATAGAGCGGACAGGAAGCCGTAATTAATTGGTATGTTTGAAGCTAATAGCGAGATGGTGGGGCGGGAGGAAGGCGGGGTAAGAGGGACGTTTTGCGTGCCAAAAAGCGAGGGCGGATTGTGTTTTTTGAATAAAAATGGGGGAGGAATGCGTGCATTTCGATTTTTTTTCGTATATTTGCATTTTATTATAATACGCTTATTGCATAGTAACTAGCTGAAAAACTGAATGAAGAATATACGCAACTTTTGTATTATTGCACATATTGACCACGGCAAGAGCACTTTGGCAGACCGTCTGCTGGAATATACCAAGACGGTGTCGCAGCGTGAGATGCAGGACCAGGTGCTGGATGATATGGATTTGGAAAAGGAGCGCGGCATCACCATCAAGAGCCACGCTATCCAGATGAACTATCATTACGACGGCGAGGGCGAGTATGCAAATCAGGATTTTGTCTTGAACCTTATCGACACCCCCGGTCATGTCGATTTCAGCTACGAGGTGTCGCGTTCGATAGCCGCCTGCGAGGGTGCGCTGCTGGTGGTTGATGCCACCCAGGGCATCCAGGCACAGACCATCTCGAACCTCTACCTGGCTTTGGAAAACGACCTTGAAATCATCCCCGTGATGAATAAGATAGACCTCGACAGCGCTATGCCCGAAGAGGTGGCTGATGAGATTATAGACCTGCTGGGCTGCGCCCGCGAGGATATCCTCTCATGCAGCGCCAAGACGGGCGTGGGCGTGCCAGAGATACTGAAGGCTATTGTGGATCGTGTGCCCGCCCCTGTGGGTGACGTGGAGGCCCCGCTTCAGGCACTGGTGTTCGACTCTGTCTTCAACCCCTTCCGCGGCATCATCAGCTATTTCCGTATCATCAACGGCAAGATTAAGACCAACGACTGGGTGAAGCTGGTGAGCACGGGCAAGGACTATCATGCCGACGAGATCGGTGTGCTGCGCCTCAACATGGAGCCCCGCAAGGAGCTGTGTGCCGGCGATGTGGGCTACATCATCAGCGGCATCAAGACTTCTACGGAGGTGCGCGTGGGCGACACCATCACTCATGTTGAGCGTCCTTGTGAGAAGGCTATTGAGGGCTTCGAGGCTGTGAAGCCGATGGTCTTTGCGGGTGTCTATCCTGTGGATACTGACGACTATGAGGAGCTCCGCGCCTCGATAGAAAAGCTGCAGCTGAACGATGCCTCCCTCACCTTCGAGCCTGAGAGCTCGCTGGCACTGGGCTTCGGCTTCCGCTGCGGTTTCTTGGGTCTGCTGCACATGGAGATTGTGCAGGAACGCTTGGAGAGAGAGTTCAACATGGATGTGATCACCACGGTGCCTAACGTCCAGTACAAGGTGAAGCTCACCAACGGCGAGGAGAAGGATGTCTATAACCCCTCTGGTATGCCTGAGCCTAACAGCATTGCCGAGGTGTATGAGCCTTTCATCCATGCCCAGATTATCACCAAGGCCGACTTCATTGGCCCCGTCATCAAGCTCTGCATGGACAAGCGCGGCATCTTGAAGAACCAGACCTACCTCACCACGGACCGCATCGAGATTACTTTTGACCTCCCGCTGGGCGAGGTGGTGTTTGACTTCTACGACAAGCTGAAGAGCATCTCGAAGGGCTATGCCTCGTTCGACTACTATGTCAACGGTTTCCAGCCCTCCAAGCTGGTGAAGCTGGAGATACTGCTCAACGGCGACCCCGTGGATGCCCTCTCCACACTGACATACGTTGATAATGCCTATCCTATCGGACGCCGCATGTGCGAGAAACTCAAGGACCTCATTCCGCGACAGCAGTTTGATGTGGCCATCCAGGCCGCCATCGGCAGCAAGATTATTGCCCGAGAGACAGTGCGCCAGGTGCGTAAGGATGTGACAGCCAAGTGCTACGGCGGCGACATCACCCGTAAGCGCAAGCTTCTGGAAAAGCAGAAAGAGGGTAAGAAACGTATGCGCCAGGTGGGCAATGTGGAGGTGCCGCAGAGTGCCTTCCTCGCTGTGCTGAAGCTGGATTAAAGTTAGTCTAATTAGTCTAATTGGGCGAATTGGGACAGCGGTGGCCAGCTTGTCTTGTCAGTTCACTATTGTTAAATAATCATAGTAATGAAAACATATATTCTTATTATTATCGTAGTGTTGGCCATGATGGCTGCAATAGCAGTCACGGGCTACATCTTCTATCTTTTGACCAAGCGCTATTTCGACAATGAACAGAAACGGCAGATGCTGCAAATGCGCATCGACGAGCACCGCGAGGCTGTGAAACTGGTGACCCCCATTCGTCTTCAGGCTTACGAGCGCATGGCTCTCTATCTGGAACGCATCTCGCCCGACAGTCTGGTGCTCCGCTGCTACCAGCCCGGCATGGACACGAAACTCCTGCAAGGCGTGATGACCAAGACCATCCGCGATGAATGGGAGCACAACCTCAGCCAGCAGGTATATATCTCCAGCGAAGCCTGGGCTCGTATCCGCAAGGCCAAAGAGGAGATGACTGGCATCGTCAACTCGGCCGCCATCACCATCCCCGAAGATGCTGACCCCACTCGTCTGGCCAGTGCCATCTTTGCCACTGTGGCTGAGAGCAACCCGCCTACGGCCTCGGCATTAGAGTTCCTCAAACAGGAGATGCGTGAGCTCTAAAAGAGCTGAATTTCTCATCGGATAGAAGTTTGAAAAACGTTTTTTTAACGTTTCAGACTTTCTGTATGCGCGTGTCAATTGATTGATTGTTAGCTGTTGAACATTATTTAACAATCAAAAAAGTTGTCAGTTGGATTTTTTTTTGTATCTTTGCAGAATTATTATGAAGAAATATATCTATTTTATAATCTTGATTTTGGCCGTGGCTGTGCCTGCTATGGGCTTCGCACAAGACCGCCCCAATGCCAAGCAGAATAAGGCAAAGCCTAAGATTTCCTCTGGCAACAAAGGAAGTCAGATTAAATATAATAAACTCGTTAAGGATCCTTCTGATGAATACTCGGGCGTTAGCGCTGTGACCTACGACCGCAAGAAAGAACCAAAGAAACAGAACAACGACATCGTGGATGTTGCCGACGACGCAACACCCGCTCCTACTGTTCAGGACAACTACCTCTTCGACGAGAGTCCGCAGGACAAGGACAACGATGTGGTAGATCGTGCCAACGCAGCCAAGGAACGACCTGGGATGCCTGAGACAGAGGACGATGAGGAGTACTTTGAGTATGGCATGGGCATCATTACGCCCGGCTATGCCCTCACGCATCAGGACGACCCAGGAACAGACAGCGAGGAGGATATCTTGATGGCTGGCGATTCTGCTATGGTCCACACCGTGAAGATGGATATCTCCACCATGGCGCCGACGGAGATTCGTCTTACCGATCCTGAGCATGGACAGTATTTCGTCTTTCCTACACCCAGTTACTCCATACCTACATCGCATTTTGGTCCCCGCCATCGCCGTTTCCATTATGGTCTCGACCTGGCCATGCGCACTGGTGAGCCTATCTATGCAGCTTTCGACGGCGTGGTTCGTTTCTCGAAATACAACAGCTCCTACGGAAACCTTATCGTCCTTCGTCACGACAATGGTTTGGAGACCTATTACGCACATCTCTCTAAACGCCACGTCACCCCGGGCACGAGGGTGAAAGCCGGCGAGGAAATCGGCCTCTGTGGCAACACAGGCCACTCTCGCGGCAGCCATCTTCACTTCGAGATTCGTTACAACGGCAACGCCATCAACCCCGAGAACGTGATCAGCTGCGAGACCCGCGCACTGATATCCCCCAACCTGACACTTACCCGCAACTCATTCCGCAAGGTGGCAAAGCCTGGCTACTCCAACAGTTCCAGCAACTCTAAGGCCAACCACTATAGCAGCGATGGCAAATATTACAAGGTACGCACAGGCGACACCCTCAGCCGCATCGCCAAGCGCAATGGTACTACTATCAGCAAATTGTGCAAACTTAACGGACTGAAGGAGACCTCCGTCATCCGTCCAGGACAGAAACTCAGACTTCGTTGATATGCGCCTCGATATACTGACCCTTTTCCCCAATATGATGTCGATGTTCTTCGAAGAGTCCATCTTGATGAGGGCTCAGAAGAAGGGCATTGTCGAAGTGGTCTTCCACGACCTTCACGACTATTCCCTCACCCGCTACGGCAGTGTTGATGACTATCCCTACGGCGGCGGAGCTGGCATGGTGATGGCGGTGGAGCCCCTCGCCAACTGTATCGAGGAACTGGAGTCACAGCGAAGCTATGACGAAGTTATCTATACCGCTCCCGATGGCGAGATGCTCTCCCAGCCCATGGCAAACACCCTCTCTTTGAAGGAGAACCTAATGATTCTCTGCGGGCACTACAAGGGCGTTGATGAGCGCATACGCGAACATTTTGTCACGAAGGAGATCTCGATAGGCGACTATGTGCTCACGGGCGGTGAGCTGGCTGCGGCTGTGATTGCCGACACCGTGGTGCGCCTCATCCCAGGCGTGATAGGTGATGAGCAGTCGGCTCTCGGCGACTCTTTTCAGGACGGTCTCGTGGCGCCTCCCGAATACACGCGCCCGCCGGAGTTTCGTGGCTGGAAGGTGCCCGATGTGCTCCTCAGCGGCAACCATGCCAAGATTGAGCAGTGGCGCTACGAGCAGGCTGTGCAACGCACCAAGGAACGTCGCCCCGGTCTCATCGATAAAAATTGAATAATATATTCCCATTCATTATACACAGATTATGACAGAATTTGAAAAATACGCTACTAAGCATTGTGGTATCAGCAGCACCACATACGCCAAATACACTTCGGCTATCAATAATTCGCTGACTCCTTACATCACTGAGGAACGTCAGCTTAACGTGGCTCAGATGGATGTCTTTAGCCGTTTGATGATGGACCGCATCATCTTTATGGGCACCGCTATCGACGACTATACTGCCAACGTCATCCAGGCACAGCTCCTCTTCTTGGAGAGCTCCGACAGCACCAAGAACATCGAGATCTACATCAATTCTCCGGGAGGCTCGGTCTATGCAGGTTTGGGCATTTATGACACTATGCAGTATATCCAGCCCAAGATTGCCACCATCTGCACTGGTCTCGCTGCCTCTATGGCCAGCGTGCTGCTCTGTGCTGGTGAGAAAGGCATGCGTACCGCACTGCCTCACAGCCGTGTGATGATACATCAGCCCATGGGCGGTGCCGAAGGTCAGGCCAGCGACATGGAGATTACCTGCCGCGAAATCCAGAAGCTGAAGAAGGAGCTGTACGAAATCATAGCCAAACACAGCGGACAGGACTATGACAAGGTCTATGCTGACAGCGACCGCGATCACTGGTTCACCGCTCAGGAAGCTATGGAGTACGGTATGATTGACTCTATCTTGGCACGCAAATAGCCATGAAGGTAAAGATTATCAATCGCTCGCATCATCCGCTGCCGAAATATGAGACCGCTCAGTCGGCGGGCTTGGATCTCCGAGCTTTCCTGCCAGAAGGGCCTATCACGCTTCAGCCGCTTCAGCGCGGCATGGTGAAGACGGGACTCTTCATGGAGCTGCCGGCAGGCTTCGAGGCACAGATACGTCCGCGTAGTGGCTTGGCACTGAAGAAGGGTGTCACCGTGCTCAACTCGCCCGGCACCATCGATGCCGACTATCGCGGCGAGCTGTGTGTGCTGCTCATCAACCTCTCGCAGGAGCCCTTCGTCATCAACGATGGCGAGCGTATTGCACAGATGGTCATAGCACGCCACGAGCAAGCAGAACTTGTCGAGGTGGCAGAACTCAGCGACACCGAAAGAGGCCAAGGAGGCTTTGGCCATACCGGAGTATGAGACATCTGTTTGCCATACTTCTGTTTGCCTCGATTGCGGTTTTCCAGGCTAGTGCGCAAACACGCATCGTCCCTGGTGCTGAGCAGATTGACAGTTATATCGGATATGTAAAAAATGCAAATACAGCAGTGGTTGCCAACCAAGCATCATTGGTTGGCAACCACCATTTAGTGGATACCTTGCGGGCTTTGGGTGCCGACATCAGGCTCATCTTCTGTCCGGAACACGGTTTCCGTGGTGATGCAGAAGCGGGAGCGACCGTGAAGGATGGAACAGACCCTAAGACGGGTATTCCTATCGTGTCGCTGTATGGCAACAATAAGAAACCTTCGCAAGAAGTCTTGAGAAAATACGGGATAGACCTTATTGTATTTGATTTACAAGATGTTGGATGTCGTTTTTATACCTACATTTCGACTCTTCATTACGTCATGGAAGCGGCAGCAGAATATGGCTGTCAGCTTATCCTTCTTGACCGTCCCAATCCCAATGGCCATTATGTTGATGGCCCTGTGTTGGAGATGAAGTATCAGTCGTTTGTAGGCATGCACCCTGTGCCTGTTGTCTATGGCATGACTATTGGCGAATATGCGCAGATGATAAACGGCGAATGCTGGCTTTCCGATAGTCTTCAGGCAAACTTGCATGTCGTTACATTACAAGGTTATACGCACGACTCTGCTTGTTGCAGGAATGTGGTCCTGCCTATTCCACCGTCGCCCAATATGCAGACGCCTCAGGCCATAGCACTCTATCCCTCGCTATGTCTTTTTGAGGGTACGAACATCAGCGTGGGTCGTGGCACAGAACGCCCTTTTGAAGTGATAGGCTGTCCTACCTATCGAAATCGTCAGTTCTCCTTTGTGCCGCATCCTATTCCAGGGGTGAGCGACAACCCTCCTCATAAGGGGAAGCGTTGCTATGGTCTGGATCTGCACGAGGCCGATGTGCCGTCAGCTTTTGATGTCGAGTACCTCCTGGAGATGTATCGCAACAGTGACCGTGCCACCTTCTTTTTGAAGAGCAATTTCTTCGAGAAACTGGCGGGCACAGGTCGTCTCCGCAAGCAGATAGAGAGCGGAACTAAGGCGGAGGAAATACGGGCCTCGTGGGAACCAAAACTAAGCCAATTTAAGGCTATGAGAGAGCAATATCTTCTCTATCCGTGAGGCTATATTATAAAAAAACGACAAAAAAATCTTTTATTTCAAAAAAAATGTGTAATTTAGCATATTAAATATGTGCATTGAAGTCGGCTCTTTTTGCGGTTCAATGTGCTGATATTTATATGAATACATAGATTGAATAAAATATTTATATATACATGAAAACGATAAAAAAAGGTTTCGCACTACTTATTGTAGCCTTACTTTTTGCTGGTTCAGCCATGTCGCAGAGCAGTGTTGCCACGTTGGCCGACGAGCAGTTCAAGAACAAGCAATATACCCTTGCCCTTGAAAGCTATCAGAAAGCTTACGACAGGGTCTCGAGCAACAAAGCCGAGAAGAACCGCATCTATTTCCAGATTGGCGAGTGCTACCGCTTGATGTACAACTACCCCAAGGCTGAGCATACTTACCTCCGTCTTATCCAGGCTGGTTATTACAATGTCGAGCCTAAGCTGTACTACTACATGGCCGAGATGTGCCGTTTCAACGGCAAGTTCGACGATGCCGACGGTTATTACGACAAGTATCTTGAGCTTGTGCCCAATGATAAGCTCTGTCTCACCCGCAAGAAGTCTTTGATTGAAGTGACCCGCTGGGCTTCTGACCGCAGCCGTCACATCATCACCAAGCTGGCAGACTGGAACACGGAATACAATGATTGGTCTCCCCGCTTCCTTGGCGATGATACCAACACTTTGGTGTTCTCCTCTTCTCGCTATGGCGCCGACGATGAGGGCAAGGATGTCTGGACTGGCCAGAACTTCTCCTCGCTCTATACCGTCTATAAGGATCGCAACGGCCGCTGGACCGATGTCCCCGCTCAGTTCGATAACTCGGGCAAGATCAACACCTCGCACAATGAAGGTGAAGCTTGCTTCTCGCCTGATGGCAACACCATCTACTTCTCTCGATGCGAAGTGGTAGAGCACGAGACACACGATTGTGCTATCTACACTTCCACGAAGGCTGTAGCCACCGATAAGAAGAAGAAAGCAGCCAAGAAGAGTGCTCCCAAGAAGGACAGCAAGGATTCTAAGAAAGGCAAGAATGCCAAGGATGAGAATCAGGAAGAGGAGGTCGCCCCTGGCGAGTGGGCCAATCCTGTCCGCATCAACCTCGGCGACACCATTTATAACTACCTCTACCCCGCAATCACCAGCGATGGCCTCACCCTCTATTTCTGCTCTGATATGCCTGGCGGAGAGGGTGATTACGATATCTGGAAATCTACCCGTCAGAGTTTGGCAGACGATTTCGGCAAGCCCGTCAATATGGGTCCTGTGGTCAACACTCCCGGCCGCGAGGCTTTCCCCATCCTGAGAGGCGACTCCACCATGTATTTCTCCTCTAACGGTCTGCCCGGTATCGGCGGTTACGATATTTTCAAGACCCGTATTGGCAAGCGTATCTGCTCTCGTCCCGAGAACCTCGGTGTGCCTATCAACTCTTCTTACGACGAAATGTCCATCATCTACTATCCCGAGAGCGAGGATAACCTGATGCTCGAACGCGGCTACTTCTCCTCCAACCGTCCTTTCGATGATCCTTTCAATAAGAATACCGACAAGAAAGGTAAGAAGATTCCGCTGCCTACCCTCAACCTCTATTCCTTTGAGCTTCCTCAGCTGCTCTACACCATCGAAGGCACCGTTCGCGACGAGAAGTCCATGCAGCTCATCAAGGGCTGTAAGGTTAAGATTGTCGGCTCCGATGGATCTGAGGCTGAGACCTACACCGATAAGAAGGGTTACTATAAGTTCAATAACAGCCAGATTCATGGCCAGGTGGTCTATAAGATGTATCTCTCCAAGGTTGACTACTTCAGCCTCGAAGGCTCCGAGAGCACTAAGGGCTACAATGTCGATAAGGACATCGTTCACGATTTCCGCATGGAGCCCGTTCCCCAGCAGCCCGTTGTCCTCCCCGAGATTCGCTACGACCTCTCTAAGTGGGATATTAAAGAGGAATTCATGGATTCTCTCATGGACCTCTACCTTGTCATGATGAACAACCCTGGCATCGTTGTTGAGATTCGTGCTCATACCGACTGCCGTCCCTATCTTGGCCTTACCAACGATACCCTCTCCCAGCGTCGTGCCCAGAGCGTTGTTGACTACCTCGCCAGCCGCGGCATCGAACGCGAGCGTATGGTTGCCAAGGGCTATGGTGAGCGTACCCCCCGTACCCTCGACCGCGATGTGGTCATCGTTGTTGGCGGTGTGCCCTACACCTTCTCGGCAGGTACCACGCTCGAATGCGACTTCATCAACGACCTTCCCTCGAAGGAGCATCAGGAGGCTGCCCATCAGCTCAACCGTCGTATCGAATTTATGATACTTCGTTCCGACTATGTCTCTAAACGTATTGTCAATAATCTGGCTTCCGATTCTGCTCTCGTCCAGCACAACGAAGACGGCACCTATATCGACCTTGTCAATGCTCCTGTTGACACGAACTACAGAGATGTGGCTACTATCATCCACGAAGAGGGCATCATCCCCGTCACGATGATTAACACGCAGAAGGGCGAGGTTGACGCTATCATCAACGGCATGCAGATTCCGATGCTCATCGACGAACGCTATGTTGAACCAATTGCCATCTCTTGGGAAGAGGCTATGAACCTCCTCTATCAGCGTCGTATCAACAAGGAAGACTTCCCCGATCGCGACAATGCTTTCGACCCCGAAGGCAACATTCTCGACCGTGCCAAGCTCGTCTTCCGTGAGATGCAGATTGGTCAGAAGCACATGTACAATGTCGAAGTTATCGTCATGAAGGGCATCGACTACAAGTTCATCATCAATCGTTCCGCTCTTGGCGACTTCGGCGAGTACGAGTTCGACAAGCAGCAGGGCAAACTCTACTTCTTTGACGACTAAACTCCTCACCATAACAGGTCCAACCGCTTGTGGTAAGACAAGCCTCGCCGCCGAACTGGCTTTCCAGCTCGGCGGTGAGATTATTAGTGCCGACTCTCGGCAGGTCTTTCGCGGCATGGATATCGGAACGGGCAAGGACCTTGCCGACTATCACATCCACGGCACGGATATTCCCTATCACCTCATCGACATCCATGACGCGGGCTATGAATATAATGTATATCAGTTTCAGAACGACTTTATCCGTGCCTTCAACAACATTGTCTCTCGTGGCTGTCAGCCCATCCTCTGCGGAGGCACGGGCATGTATATCGAAGCCGTGGTGAAAGGCTACCAGCTTGCCGACGCGCCTATCGACCCCGAGTTCCGCAAGCGTATGGAGGCTTTCACAGACGAGGAACTCACGCAGCGTCTGGCTGGCTATATCAAGTTGCACAACCATACAGACACTGAGGACCGCGACCGTCTGCTCCGTGCTCTTGAAATACAAGAATACCACATCCAGCATCCCGACGAATACCCACACATGCCCGATATGGAGCATATCATCGTCGGCGTAACCTATCCTCGCGAGATAGTGATTGAACGTATCGGCATCCGTCTTCGTCAGCGTCTCGATGAAGGGATGATTGACGAAGTTCGCAGCCTCCTTGATAGCGGCGTGCCCGAAGAGCGGTTGCTGCGCTATGGCCTCGAATACCGTCATATCACGCGCTACATCAAAGGCCTCTGCACCTATGAGGAAATGTACGAAAACCTCTACACCGATATACGCCGTTTCTCCAAACGGCAGATGACCTGGTTCCGTCGCATGGAACGCCAAGGCATCCCTATTCACTGGCTCGATGGCACGCAGTCTTTCGAGACCAAGATTCAAGAAGTCCTCTCCCTGATGCAGTAAGCTGAAACAGAAAGATATACGTCACGTTCCAATTCCATTATTGGAACGTGATGTGTATCTCAATTGGCCATTACGTGTAAAATCAATGAAATATCTATTTCTACACATTTTGCAACATATATTGTGGATACAATATCTCTATAATATATGATTAATAAGCTCTTTTAGAAAATAGACGATAAACGTCACAATAACAGTACTTACGATGAATATTAAATATCCTTTTATTTTGTCGAGAGAATAAACTATACGTAGCGTCCAAAATTTTCTTTTAGGTGTCTTTATAAATAGGTCTTCTAATTTGTGGTAAGCGCTATAGGCATCGCGATAGTGCGTTAGGACATTTTCTTTGTTATCGCCAACGGATTCACAATTCTTGGCTTTGCGAATTGAATCGCGAGCTTCTTTTTTTAAGGTATTGTATTGGCATCGAAATTTTTCCCACCTAGAGGATTGCCAATACATAGCTTTTTCGTAGTTGTATTTTTCATATAGGGCAATCGTTTTGTCGTAGAGATATACATTTAATTGCTTATAGCAGTCGTATTCTATTCGTTTGAGATGTGAAGCGGCACCCTTCAATTCTGATTCCTTGAAATTTTGGTCTTTGCCATCAATGTAACAACGCGCAATATGGTCATTCATTGCACGAATTTCATTCCCAATGTTTGCCGGTATAGACCTAGAGGGGGCTCGAAGACTGATTTCCATAAGGAGAGGTCGAACATCATTGTTATATTCATTTAGAAGTTCCTGTATCGAGATACAATTTTGCTTTAGCATTGGATATTTAATGTGAGAAGAATTGTATGTAATTAGAAGATAGTAACAAGCAGAACTGAAATGATAATGGGTATAAGTATTTTGAGTACAAATTTGATTATATTTTGTATCTGAATATTTTGGCTTGTTATCTCGAATTGTGGATTTTTATCAAGCAACGTCTCTAATTGAACATAACTTAGATATGCCTGTTCGGATGATACTATACTCTCATTCTGTATGGCCGTAGATATTTTACGCTTTGCTGTACTATAACAAGGAACGAAGTCTTTCATTAGTTGGAGTTCGTTCTTGGTATGCCCCTTAGCACATTTATATGCTCTTTTATTAATGTCTGCTATTAAAACTTTGTAGCACAAGATACAAGCTTGATTGTAGCTGTCGGTGGCTTTTGTAATGTGAACATTTTTTGGGTCAGGTCTATTGCATCTGGCGGCAAACGCTAACTCGTCAAACATATGTGCAATTATTTCAACGAAACCTTCGGGAATCATTTCCAAACGTGTCTCGCATTCCATAATTAATCTACGAAGACACGTGTCTCCAGTTACATATTTTCTGTAGAAATCCGAAAATTCGTCAATAACGCACATTGGGGTTACTTTATTTTTGCAAGATAGGATTCCACGGATTTCATGTTGATATACCGTTTTAAGAAAACCAGGACGGATCCACGTGCATCAATATACCGAGGTTTTTTTACCTTGTATTTTTTGAATAAAGGGTTTTCGGGAAGACTTTCTACTTCTGCTAGGGACATATCTTGAAGTTCTGTCTTAGTCTTTCCTGTGGCTTTTTCTAATAATGAATATAACATAATTTGTTGCATAATCGTCTTATATACAATTGCATATGAAAGTATCGTACTCAATTATATTAAATGCAAAGATACACATTTTTTTGAAATTAAAAAGAATAATGTTGAATTATTTTTTGCTTCTCGTTGAGATATGGCAATTTATGTGGTCAGCCTTTAAAAAGGCATATTCGAAATTCGTATCCATCGCGCTGGAGCCAATTTGGGGCGAAGTCGTGCGCGGCCTTGTGTTGAGAGAATAATGCCATAAGGTATGTTATTTATTGTGCGGGTAAGGTCTGTAGTAGGTGTTCAGAGAATCAGTTCGGCGCAGGATGTCGCGGTTTCGTAGAGTTTGAGGGAGTGGAGACGGGTGCCTTGGGGCATCTTGTCGGCTAGGAGGTCGGCGAAATAGAGGAGGAGGTTCTCTGTGGTGGGCTGGAAGTCGATATAGAGCAGCTTGGCGGCATAGCCTCCGAGGGTGCTCTCTTGCGGCGTGTCGCCGTGACATTCAGGATTGGAGCCGTTTTGGTTTGTGGGGTCGCTATTGTGGGTGAGGCGGGGGAGGAGGAGCGCATGGTCGAAAGGTTCGACGACGGCCTCGTTTACCAACTGCTTTAGGCGGCCGAAGTCAAGCACCATGCCGTCCGTTGAGGCACCTTGCAGGTGCAGAGGCTCGCCCTCCACGGTGACGAAGAGTTTGTAGGAGTGGCCGTGGATGTTGTGGCACTTGCCTTCGTAGGCGGGGAGGGCGTGGGCCATCTCAAATGAGAACTCTTTTGTAAGTCGAAGTAACATAACGTTAGTTAAGAATTAGGAGTTAAGAGTCAAGAAAGAGTGTCCGTTTCGAAACGATTCCTCTGATTCCCGCTTTGAAGCTGGACAAAGGATGTCATATTGATATAGGCTTCGTTCTTAACGCTGCATAATCGTGAGCAGAGGCCAAGCTTGCTTGAATTATGCCGAGCGACAGCAGCGCCACCAAAGGTGACTCTTAACCCTGCATTACTAACTGATTTAGAGGGGACGTCCGACGGGGTGGGCGAGGATGGCTTTGCCGTTCGTTATTTTGAGGAGCTTGTGGATGGTGTCGCGGTTGATGCCGCCACAAGCCACGGTGCCGAGGTCGGCGGAGGCGCAGAAGAGGTAGATGTTCTGGCTCACATAGCCAGCATCGACAGCAGCGTAGAAGTCGCGGTCAGCCTCGGTCTTGAAGGCCTTCATGCGCTCGTAGTTGGCCACCATGACGATAGAGACGGGTGCCACGGCGAAGTGCTTCTGGCTGCTGATGTCAGCACGATGGTCGCCAGTGAGAATGAGTTCGAGACAGTTTTTCTCAGCGAGATAGAGGTAAATGCCATCGCGGGTGAAGAGGTAGATGTCGAACTCTTGCACGTTGACGGCCGAGGGAACGACGCGTTTCTGCTCATCCTTGCGGTTGAAACCGTAGGTGGCCCAGAGAAGGCTGGATATCATCTCGTTGGAAAGCTCTTCCTCGCTGAGGTCGCGGATGGTGCGGCGCTGGGCGAGTGCTTTCTGGAGGGGTATGTCCATGGCGAAGTCAGCAGGAGGAAGGTCGATGAGCTTGGGAGCGCTCTTTGTGGTGATGGCGGTAGTGTTGCCATTGCTGCTTTTGGGCGTTGCGGAGACTTTGGTGTTCTTCTTTTGAGCCTGGGCGCTGCCGAGGGCGAGCACAAGGGTAAGTGCGATGATGAGGATTTTCTTCATAGTTATCAGTCTTTTAATGATTTATTGATATTTGAATTGTTGATTTTTTCGAGTGCGAGTTTCTTTGTGATGCGGATTTTGGTGCCTTTCTCTATAGTGGGGAGGTCAAACATGAGGTCGGTCATGACGTTCTCCATAATGGAGCGGAGGCCGCGGGCGCCGAGGTTGTATTCCACGGCGGTATCGACGATGGCGTCGAGGGCGGCTTTCTCGTATTCGAGGGTCACGCCGTCCATCTTGAAGAGCTCCTGATACTGCTTGGTGAGGGCGTTCTTGGGCTCGGTGAGGATGCTGCGGAGGGCGTCGCGGTCGAGGGGGTTGAGGTAGGTGAGGCGCGGAAAGCGGCCCACGAGTTCGGGGATGAGGCCGAAGCGCTTGATGTCCATAGGGAGGATGTAGCGGAGCATATTGTGGCGGTCGAGCTCGTCGCGGGTCTTGGTGCCGTTGAAACCGATCACGTTTGACTTGAGGCGCGAAGCGATGACGCGGTCCACGCCGTCGAAGGCACCGCCGGCGATGAAGAGGATGTTGCGGGTGTTGACCTGTATCATCTGCTGTTCGGGATGCTTGCGGCCGCCCTGAGGAGGCACGTTCACAACGGCGCCTTCGAGGAGCTTGAGGAGTGCTTGCTGCACGCCTTCGCCCGAGACGTCGCGGGTGATGGAGGGATTGTCGCCCTTGCGGGCAATCTTGTCGATTTCGTCGATGAAGACGATGCCGCGTTCGGCCTCTGCCACGTTATAGTCGGCAGCCTGGAGGAGGCGCACGAGGACGTTCTCCACGTCGTCGCCCACATAGCCGGCCTCGGTGAGGGTGGTGGCGTCGGCGATGCAGAAAGGCACGTCGAGCATCTTGGCTATCGTGCGGGCGAGGAGCGTCTTGCCGGTGCCTGTCTCGCCCACGATGATGATGTTCGACTTGTCGATTTCGACATCGTTCTTGTCGTGGTGCTCGGCGCAGTATTTGATGCGCTTATAGTGGTTATACACGGCCACGGAGAGGACGCGCTTGGCGTCTTCTTGTCCGATAACGTATTGGTCGAGGTGTTGCTTGATTTCCTGAGGGGTGGGTATAGTGTTGATCTCCTTGACGTTCTTGTCGGGTCCCAGCGAGTCTTTGATCATGATGTCGGCCTGGGCGATGCAAGCGTCGCAGATGCAGCCTTCGTAGCCAGCGATGAGCATCTTGGTCTGAGATTCGGGGCGTCCGCAGAACGAGCAGTGGCGTTCGTTAGAGGGTTTCTTAGGCATGATATCTTTTATAGGTGTTGAAGTTCTTGATGATGTGATGGATAGGGTGTGTAGGCGTTCTATATCAGTGCGTTGCGGTCAGCATCCTGGCGGATGAAGATGAAGAGCAGCAGGGTGAAGGCTATGAGCGAAGAGCCGCCGTAGCTGAAGAAGGGCAGAGGGATGCCGATGACGGGCACGAGGCCCAGCACCATGCCTACGTTGACGAAGAAGTGGAAGAAGAGTATCGAGGCCACGCAGTAGCCATAGAAGCGCGAGAAGGTGGATCGTTGTCGCTCGGCCATGGTGATGAGGTGGACGAGCAGCAGCACATAGGCCGCTATGAGGAGGAGGCTGCCGATGAAGCCCCATTCCTCGCCCACGGTGCAGAAGATGAAGTCGGTCTCCTGTTCGGGAACGAAGTCGGCCTTGGTGATAGTTCCGTTGAGGAATCCTTTGCCCACGAGGCCGCCGGAGCCGATGGCTATCTTGGCCTGGTTGACGTTGTAGCCCACGCCTGTGGGGTCCTCGACCTTGCCGAGGAGCACATAGATGCGGTTGCGCTGGTGGGTTTCGAGGATGTTCTCAAAGGTGAAATCGACCGAGAACACGAAGAGGCTGCACACGATGAAGAAGATGACCGTGTGCCAATAGCTCTTGGAGTTGCGTTTGCTGAGCCACACAAAGAGGTAGAACAGGCACCCCACAAGGATGATGCCGATGAGGATATACTTGTTGATGAGCAGTGCGGAGACGAAGAGCGCCACGGCCAGCACGCCCACGATGAGGATGTATTTGGAGAGACCTTCGCGGAAGAAGGGCAGCAGGAAGGAGGCGAAGACGAGCGCCGAGCCTGTGTCGTGCTGTAGGAAGATGAGGCCTGCGGGAATGAGCACCAAGGCGCTCAGCACCAGCTTGGTGTTGGTGCGGTTGATGTCTATGTCTATGGCGCTCATGTATTTGGCCACGATGAGCGCTGTGGCGAACTTGGCGAACTCGGAGGGCTGGAACTTGAAGGCGCCGAAATCAATCCACGATTGGCCGCCGTTTGTCACGGTGCCGATGAATAGCGTGGCTACAAGCAGCACCAGCACCACACCATATATAATATAGGATGCGTTGGAGAATACGCGCGGCTGTATCAGCAGCACGCACACAGCCACCAGGAAGGCCACGCCCATCCAGATGAGCTGTTTGCCGTGCTGGCGCGAGAAGTCGAACACGGCGGCGTGCATCTCGTCGTAGCAGGCGGCGTAGATATTGAGCCACCCGAAGAGCACGATGCCGAGGTACAGGCCTATTGCCAGCCAGTCAAAGCGTTTCTGTTCGTTCTGTATCATTCTTCTATAGGTGATTGGCTTCCGCCAACCTTTAAATTATCGATTGTCAATATTCAATTATCAAGTCAAGCGGGCTGACGTCCCGTCCCTAACTCTTAGCTTAACGGTGGTGCGGCCTCTTCACGCGGCGCGTGAGGGGGAGCTTCTGGCAGGGGTTGACGTCGGTGTAGTACTTCTCCATATCCTTGCGCTCAATCTCGCCCTTGAGGTACTTCTCTATGACGAGGCTGGCGATAGGAGCGGCCCATGTGCCGCCGCCGCCCTGTGCGTTCTCCACATAGACAGCCACGGCAATCTTGGGGTTGTCCTTGGGGGCGAAGGCGATAAAGACGGAGTGGTCATTGCCGTAGTTCTCGGCTGTGCCGGTCTTGCCGCAGACGGCAATGCCGGGGATGTCGGCCTTGTGGGCTGTGCCGCCCGCGCCATGCACCACGTCATACATGCCTGCCGCGGCGATATCGAAGTAGTGGCGTTCGATGCCGGTCTCATGCTTGGTGTAGAACTCGGGGTTCTTGGTCGAGTCTGGGCCGTAGTAGCGCACCAGGTGAGGCGTGTAGTAGTAGCCGCGGTTGGCCACGATGCAAGCCAGGTTGGCCATCTGGAGTGGCACCACCTCCACCTCGCCCTGTCCGATGCTGTTGGAATAGATGGTGCGGAAGTTCCAGCCGTTGCGGCCGTACCACTTGTTGTAGAAGTTGGTGTCGGGGATGTTGCCCGGCTTCACGTTGGCAAGGTCTATGGGCAGCCTCTGGCCGAAGCCGAAGCGCATTATGTAGTCGCGCCACACGCTGAGGCCGTAGTGGCAGTCGTCGTTCACGTTCTTGTATTTGCCGGGCTGGATGACGCGGCGGTAGGTGTAGTAGAAGTAGGGGTTGCACGACATCTTGATGGCCTCCTGCACGTTGCGGGCGCTGGGGTGATTGTGGCAGCCGAGAATCTTGTCGCACACAAAGCCCGTGCTCGGGGTGATGGCGCCGAGGTGGAGGGCCACCATGGCCTGAGCCACCTTGAAGATGGATCCCGGGGGATACTGTGCCTGGAGGGCGCGGTTGAAGAGGGGCTTGGCGATATCTTCGTTGAGCTTGGTGAAGTTCTCGCCGCGCACGCGGCCGACGAGGAGGTTGGGGTCGTAGCTTGGGGCCGACATGAGGGTGAGCACTTCGCCCGTGGAGGGCTCTATTGCCACTATGCAGCCGCGCTTGTTGGCCATCACCTTCTCGGCAAACTCCTGCAGGTCGGGGTCGATGGTGGTGTAGAGGTTCATGCCTTCGATGGGCATGGTGTCCTGCTCGCCGTGCATGTATGAGCCTATCTCGCGGTTGTGGACATCGACCTGCATCACTTTCTTGCCCTTCATGCCGCGCAGCTCCTTCTCGTAAGCGGCTTCGAGGCCGCTCTTGCCTATGTAGTCGCCGCGTTTGTAGTAGGGGTTCTCTTCGAGGTCGTGCTCATTGACCTCGCCCACATAGCCCAGCACATGCGCCGCTATCGGGCGGCCGTAGAGGCGCAGGGTGCGCTTGGAGATATAGAAGCCCTTGAACTTGTAGAGCAGGCTCTCCCAGCGGCCAAACTCCTCTTTCGATATCTGCTTTTTGAAGATGGAAGCCGAGTAGGGCGAATAGGTGTAGGCCTTCTGCATGCGGGTGTCGAACTCCTCGCGCGTGATGCCGAGGGCTTGGCAGAAATAGGCAGTGTCTAGGTCCTTCACCATGCGGGGGATGACCATAAGGTCATATACCGCCTCGTTATATACGAGCAGACCTCCGTTGCGGTCGTACATCAGTCCGCGGGCGGGGTACTGCGTGATGTTGCGCAGGGATTGGTTCATCGCTTTTTCCTTGTACTCCTTGTCGAAAAGCTGCAACATCGACAGCCTCAGCACAAAGATTACGCCGACAGCGATGAAGATAATCTTCACAATATTACCGCGATTGCTATATTTATAGGACATTTTTATGCGTTCAAAACAATCTGCAAAGTTACAAAAAATATTTCATATAGTAAAATATAATTTTTCTCTCGCTCAAAAAAACTTTTCTCCGCCTCTGCGAAGCCTCCCAACAAGGCTTCTGCCACCTATGCCACAGCAGTGGTGTAGCTTCGCTCTGCATTGCTACTGCATTGCTTCCACATTGCTACTGCATTGCTATGGCATAGCATACCAGTAGCTATGCAGATGCTATGCAGTAGCAATGTACGGCGGAGGTAAGGGGTTGCTTGGGCGGAGTGTGTGAAAAACTTTTTCTGCGGCAAAAGGGCCCCATGTCAGGGAAAAAGTGTATCTTTGCATAGCTATTCCGAGGTCGCCACGGCGTCTAACACGGAGATAGACAGCGTTATAGATACAATAATCATTTGCCAATTTCAATTATCAATTCTCGATGAACCGCCTCACATATTGGATTATGGCCGACAGCCAGTACCGCATTCACTCGCCCTTCCTCTTTGAGATGTACCGCAAGGTGCTTTTTGCCGAGCTGGACCACGAGATGCGCCACGGCTTGGAGCAGCAGTGCGGCATAGAGCCTTGTGCCGACCGCCGCTGCCGTGCCTATCACGACATTGTGCTCAAGCTCTGCGACCATTACCGCCTTCGCGTGCTTTGCTACGATGAGGACGAGGCCGTGCTCGAAGGCCCTTCTGAGAGCTTTGGCACCGTCAAGGTGGTTTGCCGCCCCCATCACTGCCGTGCCCGCGAGCTGCGCTGGGAGGCACAGAAACGCAATGAGAAGTACCGCGTCAGCATCGACCTCTTCGACGTCGGCCTCCTCCTCACCAACTCGCGCCTCCATCCGCAGCATTTCATACTGAGATAAAAATAGATGTGAAAAGCGGAATGTGGTTCTCGCTCAATTCGCAATTCACTAAAATAATTAATCGTGTCAGATTTTTTTTGTATATTTGCATTTGCTATGTCTGCCTCGAATATGGGCAAAAGATAATATAAATAATTGAATATGATAGATAAAAAAATTATACTACCCATCTCGGCAATGATGCTTTTTGCCCTCCTCCTGGCCTCGTGCCACGGCAGGAATGCCGACACCCCCAAGCCGCAGGCCTATCTCCGCATAGACCTCCCGGCACATGCCTACACTCAGGTCGATACCTCCGCGCTGCCCTTCAGCTTCGACCGTAGCAGCATCTCGGAGGTGCAGTGGAAGAAGAACACCGCCACCGACAAATGGTTCACCCTCGCCTATCCTAAGTACAAGGGCTACGTCTTCCTCACCTACAAGAGCCTCCGCGGCCTCAACGACCTCCGCGCCCAGATTGACACGAGCTATCAGTTTGTCGAGGGCCACTTCTCCTTCTCCTCGGGCATCGACGAGAACAAGTTCATGGACCGCTCCAACCGCCTCTACGGCACCACCTACTACCTCAAGGGGCAGAATGTGGCCAGCACCTACCAGTTCTGGGTCACAGACAGCGTCTCCCACTTCCTTCGTGGCGCCCTCTACATCGACTGCACGCCCAACAACGACTCCCTCGCCCCCGTGCTCGAATATATCCAGAAGGATATGGACCACTTTATCGAAAGCATCCGCTGGAGGTAGCCTTTGATGGCCGCCATGGCTCATTTGGCCATGATAGCCCCCGTTTTCGAGGCCTTCCTCTATTAGGGAAAATTAAGACTTTGGAGGTCGAATGTTAAATTTCGGGATTTTCAAGCGGTCTTGATGCCATTTTCCTGCCCAAGCGTTTAACTAACTCCGCCACAGCTATATAGTGCCCCCGCCTTTGCTTCGCCCTTTTTCCGCCTTCTGAGCGGAGGTGGAGCGGAGGAAGAGCGAAGCTAAGGCGGAGCTACCCCGACCTTTCCCCGCTGCCCCTCGAAATGTTAAAATCAAGTCGAAATTTAACAGTCCCCATAGTCCTGCGGCTCGCCTTGCCAACAAGTTTTGCGAGGAGGCTTAGACTGGCGAAAGGTTTTTGCCGAAAGGTGATTTTTTTGCCACCCCGCACAATAAATCAGATAGGTCTGCGTTATTAATAAAAATCATTTATGTATGGATGAAAAAGATTAAAAGCAGTTTTACCTTCAGGAAATCTCCCCCAATTGGGTGGCTCTATAGTCAGGGCTTGCAAGTCGCTGTCCTCGTATGTGTGATATGGGTTCAGCTGGGTTGCTCGTCTAAGTTGCTTCTTGACCAGGAAAGTGCGGATAGTGTTTCCGTCGATAGCGTGGAAGGGGTGAGCACAATTTATCTGACTGACTATTTCATTGAGCAAAGCATTGATGTGGATTCCGTGAACAGCCTTCTTCGCAAGAATGATTTTCCTTTCTCTGTGAAGGAGGAAGGCGGAGGGGATGGACCCAGTCGTAGCTTGGTCTATGACAATAGCATAACGGTTTTTCATTCTGAATACACCTCACCAGAATATGTATCACTTATTCGCAGGGGCACTCAGGATGATACACAGTACGGAATAGTGATTTCGGAAGACGTGGTCGGGCTTGACTACTGGCTATTCATATTCTCAAACGATTCCACTATTTATGTCACGGATAAGTTCAACGAAAATGCCGAGCCATACGAGATGGAAGATGACATCAGCAGCTGCCGAAATGGATTCATCACTGTCAAATATCAGTCAGGCATAGTTCAGCGAGTCAAATGCTCCCTTTTAAAGGCCACAAACTGACATGGGAATAACTGAAACTATTTCGTTGTCGCAATAACGGCTCAACGGAAGATTTAGCAAACGAAATGATGGCTACATCGGAAAAAATGTGTAATTTTGCAATCTGAAATATGACAAGTAAGACGATAATCTCCTGTGAACATTCGAGAAAGAAAGCACTGTTGCTCATACTCCTCTTCCTCGCTGGCGAGGCTTTTGCGCAGGGCTTCGTTGAGAAGGATGTCTCGCTCCGCCATAAGGACGCACAGGGTCGTGAGGTGGTTCTTGCTGGCACGCTCACTACCCCCGAGGGCAGGGCGCCCCGTGGCGGCTGGCCCGCCATGGTGCTCATCACGGGGTCTGGCTCGCAGAACCGCGACGAGGAGTTGCTGGGACACAAGCCTTTCGAGGTGATTGCCCGCTATATGGCGCAGCAGGGCGTGGCCACGCTTCGTTGCGACGACCGTGGCGTGGGCGGCTCTACGGGCGTGTATGACGATGTCACCCCTTTCGACTTCGCTGCCGACATCGAGGCGGAATGGCAGTACCTTGCCCATGCCCGTCATATCAACTCGCAGAAGACGGGCCTTCTCGGCCATAGTGAGGGCGGTACGCTGGCTTTGATGGAGGCTGCTGAGAATAGGGAGGTTGCCTTTGTGGTGATGCTGGCAGGCCCCGGCCTCACCATGCGGCAGACCCTTTTGGAGCAGAATGCGGACATCTTCCTCCAACGTGGCGTGCCCGACAGCCTTGTGGCTCGTCGCCTGGACTGTATGCGCGCCCTCTTCGCCGCCACCGACTCTGTCGTCGCCCTCCGCGCCGCCCATCCCGAGGATAGCAGCGATCGCGTCAAGCAGCTCAACCTCGCCTTCCGCCCCATCATCCGCCGCCATGCCGCCGGCCTCGACAAAGGGCAGAAGCAGCTCATAGGCCTCACCACGCAGGAGTGCTACGGCTGGGCCCTCACCATGGCATCGCCCTATATGCAGGTCATGCTCAACATCGACCCCGCCGACTACATCGCCCGTCTCAGCTGCTCCCTCTGCGCTTTCAATGGCGACAAGGACTGCCAGGTCAACGCCGGCACCAACCTCGCCCGCATCGAGGAGGTGTGCGACCAGCACGACATCACATGTTGCACAACGACCTTCATACAGATGAACCACCTCTTTCAAAAATGCAGCACAGGAGCCGTCGAAGAATACCAAAGTTTGGGTCAGTCGCCCGACAATCTGGTGCTCGAACGACTCTCAGCATGGCTGGAAAAGATATTATAGCGTTGTTGTAAACAATTGTAAATTACCTATATTTGAAGGGTGGAAAATCTTTTAACCTTTCAAAATTTGGCTATACCAAATATTTTTGCTATCTTTGCAAAATCAAAAATTAAATATAATATAAACAAAATATAGTCTATGTCGAAGTTACTTTTACTGGGCGACGAAGCAATCGCTCAAGCATTTATTGATGCAGGCGGCAGCGCTATCAACAGCTACCCCGGCACCCCCTCCACCCAGATTACCGAATACGTCATCAAATCTAAAGAGGCTGCCCAGAAGGGCATCCGCGCCAACTGGTGCGCCAATGAGAAGACCGCTCTCGAAGCCTCTATCGGTGTTGCCTATACCGGCAAACGCGCCATGACCTGCATGAAGCACGTAGGTCTCAACGTCTGTGGCGACCCCTTCATGAATGCCTCCATCATCGGCACCAAGGGCGTCATCATCGTCGTGGCTGACGACCCCAGCATGTTCTCCTCTCAGGACGAGCAGGACAGCCGTTTCTACGGCCACTGGGCTATGATCCCCATGCTCGAACCCAGCAACCAGCAGGAAGCCTACGACATGGTCTTCTTCGGCTATGAGCTCTCCGAGAAGCTCGGCACCCCCGTGCTCTATCGTATCCCCACCCGTCTGGCCCACAGCCGCGCCGGCGTCGAGCGCCGCGAGGCTCTGCCCCAGAACCCCATCAGCTACCCCACCGACCCCAAGAGCTTCGTCCTCCTGCCCGTCAACGCCAAGCGTCTCTATCGCGACCTTATCGACAAGCAGGCCTCCTTCGAAGAGTCTTCCGAGAAGAGCGGCTACAACCAGTACATCCCCGGCACCGACAAGAGCCGCGGCATCGTCACCACTGGCATCGCCTACAACTACCTCCTCGAAAACTTCCCCGGCGGCAAATGCCCCTATCCTGTGGTCAAGATCACCCAGTATCCTCTGCCCACCGCTATGCTCAGCAAGCTCTATGACGAGTGCGACGAGCTCCTCGTTCTCGAAGATGGCCAGCCTTTCGTCGAAGAACAGCTCAAAGGCTGCTTAGGCAAAGGCAAGCCCATCCACGGCCGCCTCGACGAGGTTATCCGCCGCGATGGCGAGCTCAACGCTGAGAAGGTTGCCAAGGCTCTCGGCATGGCTGTCCAGAATGGCCCCGCCGTTCCCGAGGTGGTCACCAACCGTCCTCCCGCACTCTGCACCGGCTGCCCCCACGTCGATAGCTACACCGCTCTCGTCGATGTGATGAAGAAGTACGAGCACGGCCGCGTCTTCGGCGATATCGGCTGCTACACCCTCGGCTTCAACATGGGCGCTCTCAACACCACCGTCTGCATGGGTGCCTCCATCACCATGGCAAAGGGTGCCTCCGAGATGGGCATCTTCCCCGCTGTCGCAGTTATCGGCGACGGTACCTTCGGCCACAGCGGCATGACCGGTCTCCTCGACTGCGTCAACGAGAAGGCTAACGTCATCATCATGATCCTCGACAACGACATCACCGCTATGACCGGTGGCCAGCCCTCCAGCGCCAACCAGAAGCTCCGCAACATCTGCGTGGGCCTCGGTGTCGATCCCGACCACATCCGCACCATCGTTCCTCTGCCCAAGAACCACGACGAGTTCGTCAAGATTCTCGAAGAAGAGGTGGCATACGACGGCGTCAGCGTCATCATCCCCCAGCGTGTCTGCATCGTTGAGAACAAGAAACGTATTGCCCAGAAAAACAAATAAGAGAATAAGAATGGCTGGATTGACGATTTAAGCCTGATGAAAACGAGCGTGGCCTCGCCCGCTCAATCCTTAAATCTTAGTCCTAATGTTCAATAAATAATATAAGAAAATGAAAAAAGACATCATACTTTGTGGCGTAGGCGGCGACGGTATCGTCTCCGTGGCCAAGATCATCAGCGACGCAGCCCTCAACCTGGGCATGAACGTCAAACAGAGCGAAATTCACGGCATGTCGCAGCGCGGCGGCAGCGTCTTCTCCCACCTCCGCATCAGCAGCGAGCCCATCTATGCTGATGTCATCCCCGAAGGCAAGGCCGACATCATCCTCAGCTCCGAGCCCATGGAAGCCCTCCGCTATCTTCCCTTCCTCGCCGCTGACGGCTGCGTCATCACCAACAGCGACCCCTTCGTCAACATCAAGAACTATCCCGACATGGCCGTCATCAACGCTGAGCTGAAGAAACTCAAGAAGTGCGTCAGCTTCAACGCCAACGAGATTGCCAAGCAGATCAACGCCCGCGGCAACATGGTCCTCCTCGGCGCCGCCGCTCCCTACCTGGAGATTGAATTCGCCGAGCTCGAAAAAGCCATCCAGAACATCTTCGGCCGCAAGGGCGAAGCCGTCGTGGCTACCAACATCGCCGCCATCCGCGCCGGTAAAGAACAGCACGCCTAATACGTAGAGACGTGGCGCGCCGCGTCTCCTACAGAGACATGAGCGCGCAGAGTTTCCACCGAGCATACACCAAGAGAGCCACGTCCACCCACGGACGTGGCTCTCTCTCTATCACCTTGAGCATTCTCACCCCTTACGCTGTTCTGGCATAGCTTTATCCCATCCTCTTTTTGAAATGTAAAAAAGACCCCTCGCAAGAGGAGCCTTTTTTGTCGAATAGGTCAGTCCTTCATATATACAAAGTTCAAGAGGAACTATTTGTATAGACAAAAGAACTCACCGAAACAATTAAATAGCAATGTTCATTTCTTGAATCTATTCCATATCAATCAACCGAATAAGGAACACAAGATTTTCTTGTCACATCAGCACCAGAGCTATTAGAACTTGAGTTGCCGTTCGTTGATGAGGAAGAGTTGCCCCATGTTCTTTGATATCCACCTTGACCTCCTACACCTGTACCCAGTATCTTCGCTTCCGCGTTTACATTCCCACCGGCAGAGTTTCCTGTATTATGAGTTGAAGAAGTACTGGATTGGTTGGTTGACGAGTTACTTGCCCTTGAGGTTGTTGTTTCACAAGAGCCTATCTGACCAGAATAATTACCATTCGTCCCATGTTCCCCATAAGAAGATGAAGATGAAGGTACTGTACAAGAGGTACCAACAGGTTTATCACGGCAATAGCCAGCTTCGTTTGGTTTGATCTGGGCACTAGCAACAGATGTGATAACAAGAGCAAGAGTAATAAAAAATAACTTTTTCATTTTAGTTTTTGCCAGTTATATACCATCGGCACATCGGTTTTGATTGATAGATTATATTGTGTTGTCGTGCCAAATGGTTTGGGAACGAGACGCACATAAAAAAGCGTGGCACTTTTCGCTTTCATTGGTCATTCTGAGGCCTTGGACTGCCTATATCCCCCAATTACAACGAGTAAAGCCCACGCCTTGCGGCGGGAGCACTGTTGCTTTACTCTGGGGGATGTACTGAAAGTGTCCAAGTTTCAGAATGACCAGTTTTAGCTACTTTGCTTTTCCTATATGTCTTACAATGTGCGTGTCAATTATAAGCTATGCTTCATTGGCGGTCGTGTTAGTTACTATTTCGGTTAATTCTATTGTATAATCATCATTTTATTTCCATGTCTAATAGAGTTTCCCACACTATTTAGCATAAAAGATAAGCATATTGATATCAGTATATTGCTGTGTTTCTGTTATTTTCTTGTTCTCTTTATTGTCTAAAGTTTAGAGTGCAAAGATACACATTATTTTTGAATTATTCAAAAAAAGTTTTGCTTCGACCAAATAATCACCGATGCTGCGCCCCGCCCCAGCCCACTCAGCAATTCACAATCCACAAAAAATCAATATCAATATTCCAAATCGCCTTCGGCCAACATAAACCATCGTGAATCTCATGCAACTAAAAAATTCACGGTAATTCCCGTATAATTCCCGATAATTCGCGTCTATCAAAACATTAAACTATCACGAATAATAAAAAGTCATAAGAATAATTTATGATTTAATTCATGGACAATTCATGATAATTCATGTATATCAAAACATTGCACCATCACGCACAATCCAAAGTCCCCATTACTGATTATTCACCGCTCCCCACTCAATACCCCCCATTCACAAAACCGATATGCCCCTAAACTGCCCCTCCACCAAGGCCGTTTTTAACACTTACCGCAAATGGCATGAGTTCAGAACAAAGCAAGCATCCGCCCGGCAGCCAAATGTTAAAAAAAATCCCACCCCTCAAAAGCACTTTTTAACAAATACTGCTTAGGGAGTGGTAGGCTACTGGTAGGCTACTGGTAGGCTACAGCTTCCCAACTGAAAAAACTGAAATGTTAAAGCCAAATGTTAAAATCTCCACCCCAGTTCCCAACACAGCAGCCAGCCTCCGCTGTAGCACAAGCCAGCCTTTTCGCTTGCGGAGGCGGGGAGGGGGCTGAGGCGTCAGTTCTTAGTAGTTGCTGATGTAGAGGATGCGGCCGTCGTAGTAGGTGCCGTACTGGTAGAGATAGCAGGGCGAGGTGTTGCCCGTGACGGGGGCGCCGCCGGCAAAAGTGCTGAAGCGGGAGCCGCATTTAGGACACTGGAGGATGAGGTTGCCGTTGTCGGGCGAGATTTCGAGACGACCGGTATCGACGGGACAGGAACGTTCGTAGGCCACAAAGTCGTTCCAGCCAGTGCGGATGACCACGATGCCGTTGTAGCCGCCCACGAGGTACTCATAGCCGTCGCAGCTGTTGAGACCTGCGTAGAGTGGCGAATTGGGGTCGAGCTGGCAGGTGGCGTCGCCGATGGGGACGTAGCAACGCTTCTCCTTGTCGCAGCTGGCGAGACAGAGGAGGGCGAGAAGTGCCAGAGGGAGGAATCGGAAACGGGTCATTCAGTTATCAGTTAAGGGGAATTTACTTGTTAGTTAGGAATAATAAATAAATTGTAGAGACGTAGCGTGCTACGTCTCCTGTACAGACGGCAGCCATTATTCAATATTCCATATCAATAGTCGGCATAGATGGTTTTGAGGATGACCTCGCCGCAGATGCGGAGGCTGTTCTTATCGACATGCTCCATGTTGTCGCCGAGGGTGTGCCAGTGGGTGAAGAAGCTGCCGCTGTTGTCGTTCTGGACAATGTCGAGCATAGGTATCTGGGCATCGCGGTTGACGTAGTAGTGGTCGTCGAGGATGGCTGAGGTCTCGCTGTCAATGAAGATAGAGCCGTGTCCGAGAGCCTGTGCGGCAGCCCACATCTTGTTCATGATGCTGCCGGCGTAGGTGCGGGAGACCTCCTCCTTGGTATAGCGGGGCTGCTGGGTGCCCACCATGTCGAGGAGAATGCCGTAGATGGCGGAATAGTAAGGTGTGTGAGGGTGCGTGCTCCAGTACTGGGATCCTTTGCACCAGCTGTCTTCCTCGTAGGTGTCGGCCCATTCGGGCACGCCTTGGTCTTCCACATCGAAGAAGATGAAGTCGATGGCCACATTGGGGCGCTGCGTGGTGATGACGCGGGCCATCTCCATGAGCACGCCGACGCCGCTGGCGCCGTCGTTAGCGCCGAGGAGGGGACTGTGGTGGTTGGCGGGGTCGGGGTCGTGGTCGGCCCACATGCGGCTGTCCCAGTGTGCGCCGAGGAGGATGCGCTTAGTGACGGGGTTGTCGCCCTGAGGCTCGATAGAGGCGATGATGTTCTTGCCGGGCACCACGGTGCCGTTCCATAGGGTGGTGGAGAAGCTCTGCACGATGACGGTGTCGCACCAGCGCTGCATCTGTTTGACGAGATAGGCGGCGCAGCGGCGCTGGCCTTCGCTGCCGGGGCTGCGGTGGCCGAAAGCCACCTGGTCGGCTACATACTGGTAGGCCGAGTCGGCGTTGAAAGCGGGAGTGGCCACAGCGCTGTAGTCGATAGATTGGGTCTCGATAGGGGCTTTCTTGGAGCCTCCTTTGCAGCCGGCCATGACGAGGCAGGCGGCGATGACGACAAGTGTGAACTTCTTCATTAATTTCTAATAATAAATAAAGGTGGGTTCTATAAATGCTTTTTTGCTTGTGGCTTGCTAATGCAAACTTACAGTCCAATGCTGAGCTTGCTCAGCGAGGAGGAGTCGCTTATTCCCTGATTTATAGAACTCACCTCAAAAATAAAAAGTATGGGCGGCAGCCGTCGTGCGGCAGCCTGTGCAGCCGTAGCGCGCTACGTCTCTACTTCCATTAAATTTATCGATTCACTTATTTGATACGCTCAGCGTATTCGTTGGTGCGGGTATCGACCTTGATGCGTTCGCCTTCTTTGATGAAGAGGGGCACGCGGACCTGTACGCCGGGTTCGACGGTAGCGTCCTTCATAGCGTTGGTGGCGGTGTTGCCAGCGAAGCCGGGCTCGGTGTAGGTGACGACGGTCTCGATGAAGGGAGGCAGTTCGCACAGGAGGGGGGTCTCGGTGTCGGCGTGGACGGTGATTTCAACATACTGTCCGTCTTTGAGGAACTGGGGAGCGTTGATGATGTTCTCAGGGATGTAGATCTGCTCGTAGGTCTCGGTGTGCATGAACACGTGCATGTCGCCCTCTTTGTAGAGGTAGGTGTAGGGACGACGCTCGACGCGGACGATGTCGATCTTGGCACCGCTGGGGAAGGTGTTCTCGAGCACGCGGCCGGTCTTCACGCTGCGCATCTTGGTGCGTACGAAAGCGGCGCCCTTGCCGGGTTTCACATGGAGGAATTCTACGATGGTGTAGATGTCGTTGTTGAAATTGATACAGAGTCCGTTCTTAATATCAGTCGTTGTTGCCATATAAAATGTATGTTTTAAGATTAATTATTTCGTGAAAAAAATGCTGGGGCCTACTGGTTGCTGGCCTTCTTCTTGGCCTCGGCATAGAGCTGGGTGAGCTTGCGGAGGTCCTCTTTGAGCTCCTCATTCTCGGCATCGGCGGCCTCGCGGCGGGTGCGTTCCATCATCAGGCGGCTGAAGATGGCCATCACCAGGATGCAGAGCGTGATGTTGAGTGCCCAGGGGCCGCTGTTGCGCAGCAGAAAATAGACCACAGTGGCGCCTATAATGAGAATATACGATATCCATTCGTAAATCTTCAGTTTCTTTTCAAAATTCATAGCACTATTAATATTAATGTTATTACCTCATTTACTAATACATACGAACATTTTACCCCCTGTTTCGAGGGTCTGTTTCGCAATGCAAAGGTACAAAAATTTCTCAAAAAGTTTGCATATTCGAAGAAAATTTTGTTACTTTGTATTTTGGAAACACCCCCGAAAAAGGGGTGCATATATAGTGTAACACATTAAAGAATAGTATAATAGATACAATTATGAAGAACATGAAAAAATGTGCAAAGTTGCTCTGCGCAATGATTTTGGTGCTGGGTCTCGTATCCGTCACCGGTGCCTTCACCTCCTGCAAGTCTTCCAAATCTACCACCATGTATCCTACCAAGAAATACAGCAACACCAAGACCGTGAAGTCCAACATCTCGGTGCGTGGCACTAACAAGAAGAACGGCTCTACCTATCACTCCTATTGATGATGGGGAAATTTAGCGCTTCCTGCAGTGTCGGCACCCGCTGCCGACACTCCGCTCGGCTATCTGCCGCTGCGCTCTTGGTGGCTCTGCTGCTCTGCCTGGCTGTGCCGGGCCGTGTGCTGGCACAAGGCTTCGAAATCACGGGCGAGAGCAGCCTCTCCGGCACCTTCACGCTGACGCTCTACGACGGCGACAGCACCTCGCACAGCCTCACCGCCCCCTGCAACAAAGGCCTCTTCCTCTTCACCGGCACGGTCGAACGCCCCGTGGTGGCCTCGCTGGAGCATCCCGCCATGCGCCAGCCGCTCTATTTCTATGTCGAGAACTCCGAGATCAGCATCGCCGTCAACGCCTCGCACCCCGAGACCTCCGTCATCAAAGGCTCGCGTAGCAACAGCGAGTATCGCTACCTCATGGAGCAGTACCGCGGCAGCGACGACCCCAATGCCTTCCTCCGCCAGTGGGCCAAGAACAACGCCGGCTCCATCTACCTGCCCTTCGTGCTGCAACGCCAGCGCGGGCAGCTCGACGACGCACTCTGCCGCCAGCTGGTGGGCCAGGTCACAGGCGACGGCCTCCACACCTACCACTACACCCTCCTCAGACGCTGGCTGCGTGAGACTCCCGCCGTCACCGAGGGCTGCGAGATGCCCAACTTCGCCTACCTCAACGCTGAGAAGGCACGCTGCGAGTTCGCTCAGACCCGCAACGCCGACGGTGCCACGCTGCTCTATTTCAGCGCCTCATGGTGCGACCTTTGCAAGCAGCAGCTCGACGAGGCCTCCCGAATGCTCGATGGCGCCAGCACACAGCTCCTCGTCATCAACATCGACGACAACCCCAACGGCTGGGACGCCCACTATCTCAAGCAGCTCTCCGTCGATCATCTGCCCTACATGATATGGGTCGATAAGTCCGGCACCGTCGTAGCTCGCGACATCCGCATCTGGGAACTCAAGAAACTCGCCAAGCAAAGAAGACAAGAATGATGCAATCTGTGAACTGTGATCAGTGATCTGTGACCAGTGATCTGTGACCAGTGATCTGTGATTTGTGACTAGTGAACTGACAATACAAAGTAGTGAATAGTGAAATAGTGAATTGTGAATAGTGAAATGGTGAATTGTGAATAGTGAATTGACAATACAAACGCCGGCAACCGCCCTAATTCTCAATTCTCAATTTTCAATTAAAACGCCGGCCCCCGCCCTAATTCTCAATTTTCAATTTTCAATTCTCAATTAAAAAAAGTTCTCAATTAAAAAAAGAAGAACGTGGACACATCGTTATATCCTCTCAAATTTCTTCCGCTCTACAAGAACAAGGTCTGGGGCGGCAACAAGATTAAGAGCTTCGGCTTCGACTACGCGCCGCTCGAAAACTGCGGCGAGCTCTGGGCCCTCTCGGGCATGGAAGGCAACGAGTCGGTCATCGCCGACGGCTTCCTCGCCGAGAACAACATCAACGAAGCCATAGAGATATACATGGGCGAACTGGTGGGCGAGAAAGTCTTCCAGCACTTCGGCGCCGAGTTCCCGCTGCTCATCAAGCTCATCGACGCTGCCGACGACCTCTCCATCCAGGTGCATCCCGACGACGTCCTGGCACGCAGCCGCGGCATGGAGAACGGCAAGACCGAGATGTGGTACATCCTCGAAGCCGAAGAGGGCAGCGAGCTCATCACGGGCTTCGACAAGGAAGTCACCCCCGAAGAATACCAGCAGTACCTCGCCTTGGGCCACATCGTCGATATCCTCCATCGCGAGAAGCCGCAGGCAGGCGACCTCTACTTCATCCCCGCAGGCCGCGTCCACGCCATCGGCAAAGGCCTCCTCCTCGCCGAGATACAGCAGGCCAGCGACTGCACCTACCGCCTCTACGACTACAACCGCCCCGGCTCCGACGGCAAACCCCGCACCCTCCACACCGCCGAGGCACTCGACGCCATCGACTACTCCGTGCTCAAGGACGGCCGCACCCACTACAGCTACAAGCCCAACGCCACCACACCCCTCGTCGAGTGCCCCTACTTCGTCACCAACCTCATCCCCTTGGAGAAACCCATGCGCAAGGACTTCTCCTCGCTCGACAGCTTCGTGGTCTATCTCTGTGTCGATGGCATCGCCGCCGTCAGAGCCATGGACCGCATCGTCCCCATGCACGCTGGCGAATGCGTGCTCGTGCCCGCCGTGGCTGAGCAGGTAGAGCTCTTCTCCGAAGGCCCCGCCAAGCTGCTCGAAATCTACATCGACCCCGACAAGATGGAGGACAACGGCCAGAACCACGCCGCCGACCTCGACTGGCTCGCCACCTTCATCGGCTGAAATACCCCCTCCGTCCGTTAGCGGAGCATCACTCGCTCAATTCCCCATGCGAGTAGCGGCAGCATCACGGCTGGGCGAGAGCTGTTGCCAGCGCATACGCCAAGGCTGTCTGAGCCTGTGCCGAGCAGCAGCCCCCTCTTGCCGCCCCCTTCGGCAGCCCATAGAAGGGCGCAGCCTCCCAAAAACTCATAGATGAACCAATAACCCAATATGTCAAAGTGCTCACGGCTGTTTCAAGTCCTGCCGTGCCGACTGGTCTGTATGCTGTGCCGTGCCTCCGTTATGCCTGCCGCCCTGCTGCCCATACCCTCCCCCTTGGGTCCGCTCCCGCAAGCGGAGCTACGGCGGAGCTATAGCGGAGTCACTGCTGATGAAAGATGAACATAGAAAAGATATTTTTCTCCATCGACTTTCATTTGCAAAGATACGACTTTTTTAGAAAATAGCAAAATCTTTTTCGATAAAACTGCGATATTTAACGCACATTAACGCGAAAGAGCCATAATGTTAAAGACCCCTCCGCTCAGTTTTAACAATTCAGTCCCTTCGCCATTGGCCAAAAGCCGAAAAAACTCTGCAAAACGCCCTCCGCAACCCCGATTTCAGCAAAATTGAGCCTGCGCCAGCCGCCTGCTCGGTGACAGAATAACGCAAAGCACTGACGCTGTGCCACATACACGCAAAATAGC
>JAKSML010000010.1 GCA_024400665.1 Bacteroidales bacterium | reverse complement strand
CGAGGCTGCCAGAATTTTTTTGAGGCTCGCTAAGGCCTTTTCGAGGCTGCCAGAATTTTTTTGAGGCTCGCTAAGGCCTTGCCGAGGCTGCCAGAATTTTTTTGAGGCTCGCTAAGGCCTTTTCGAGGCTTTTCTAAGGCGTTTTGGCAGCAGTGTCTGGCCAAAATTTCACAAAAGCACACAATAACGAGGCGAAAGCTGCGTTATCGGATATATTCAATAAAATTTTATCATTATGACACTATCAGATGTTAAACAAGTCCCCTATGTCGGTTTCCTACTATGGCAGAACGACATTCACATCGGTTTCATGACTGAGGCCGAGAAGCGCGTCAAGGCGTTTTTCGACAACGGCACCCCCATCCCCGTCAAGCTGAAGCCCTGGGCCGACGCCTTCTACATCGCACGCGAGGAGGAGGACCGCGCCTACCTCGTCTCGCAGAAGAACGCCCTCACCGCTCGCATCGCCGAGCTGGACCAGGAGCGCGACGACCTGCTGCGCTTCGTGAAGACGACCGTCAGCGCCTCGGCCAAGCTCGCCGTCTTCCCCGCCAAGCAGCAGGCCGCCCTCGCCCTGCAGCCCTCCATCGAGCTGTACAAGCTCGACACCGCCATGGCCTACGACGTGGAGAACACCGCCCTCTTCCAGTGGCACGGCATCTACAGCGCCGACCCCGCGCAGGTGGCCGCCGCCCGCGAGCTGTCCATCAGCGAAGCCATCGACCAGATGATGGAGACCACCAACAAGCTCCGCGACCTCATCTCCACACGCAACGACGAACGCGGCTCCGCGGCCGACATCGACCTCAAGGCCACACGCCTCAAGACCGATGCCGCCTACCGCGACATGGTGCTGATGCTCAACTCGCTCGCCGTGGTCGATGACGACCCGCGCCGCTTCGAGAAACTCATCGTCGGCATCACCGAAGAGCAGGAGTACAGCCGCCAGCTCTCCGAAGACCGCCGCCGCAACAACCGCCGCGTCAGCGTCAAGAGCGACATCGTGGGCAACCGCCTCTACGCCGTCAGCGCCCACTGGACCTGGGAGAAGCTCGCCGCCGCCAACCCCAAGGACCTCGCCGCCACGGACGGCCGCATCACCTCCGCCGACGAACGCGCCCTCAAGGCCGGCGGCCTCTACGTCGCCCCAGCCGGCAGCGACCTCCCCGTCAAACTCACCGACGAAGCCCTCCCCGGCCTCCCCTACATCCTCATCCCCAAGAACTGAATTTATAGAACCCACCTTAAACTGATGATTATGGATAGTTCAAAGATATGTCCCGTCTGCGGTTTCCCCAACTTAGAAGAAGGTCCATTTACTAAATATGGATATCCCACATATGAAATCTGCCCTTGTTGTGGGTATGAATTTGGATATCACGACGAATCTGCAGGACTTTCATATGCAAACTATCGGGAAAAATGGATTGCCAGTGGTTTCCACTGGAGGGATAAAGATGAAGAACCAAATAACTGGGACAGGCAGTTGATGGAGAAACAACTTTCCGATGCAAAATTATCAAAGGCCAAATCACGATATGTTGTAAACAGATAGATGGAGAAACAGTCCATTTTGAGGCCGCGATGAAACAAACGGCTGCCGTCCGCAAGGACGGCGTTTGTTTCAGTGATTAACTTTTAATAATTTAGAATATGAAGAAAAAAGTGTTTATATGTACGGTCCTCCTCGCCGTTGTCGCCACCGCTTCGGCACAGAGTTTTCTGGGAAACCGCAATACAACCAATGATACGCTCTTCCTTTTTGTTTATGAAAACGACTCCGTCTATATCACAACTAATGACGTGACATCTCACAACGATGGCACATACTTCTTGACTGCGGCGAAATTCTTTCAACTGGACAACATTCATGTTTTGGATGGACATTGCTGTGTCAGCCTTTATGAAAAGTCGCCATTAGGAATATGGAAACGCATCTGGGTTATACATCCATGGGATAATTATGCACCATCAGGGCAGCGGACGCTTTGGATTCATCCTGACGAGAATTTTATTACGACCGAGGGAGAACATTTTTACAAGGTTGTAACTCGCGATGGAGCCTCTGGATATTTCGATATAATGAACGAGTAACGGACGGAAATTCCGTCCTTGGGGATGTTCTGAGGGCGGGGCGTTGTGTCGGATTTGCAACCCGTCAAACCCACCGACGAAGCCCTCCCCGGCCTCCCCTACATCCTCATCCCCAAGAATATGTTCTAAATGAGAAAAAAAGTGTAACTTTGCAGCACGAATACGAGAATGTCCAGTGAACATTCCAGCTGAATGATGGGTTAACGGGTTCTGCCCATTCAGGAGGCTAAAAAATGAATTTATAGAACCCACCTTAATTTTTAGAGCCTACCTAAAACTGCATGATATGAACAATTGGATAATACCATCTAACAGTAGCAAGTTTGACCTTGCCAAGTTCTTGTCGAAATACAACAATGAAGTGGATTGGAAACAGTCGGCAAATTTCGAAGTTGGCGATGTTGTTTACATCTATTGCACCAAGCCTGAAATGCGCATCCGCTACAAGATGAATGTCATTGCAACCGACATTCCTTCCAGTAAAGCCAAAATAGACAAGAAGTTTTGGAGTGATGAGGCAGAATTAAAGAAAGGAATGGAGTATAACAGATATTTTCGCATGGAACTCGTCTCAGAGACAAATTCCGATCTATTGACAATGGACGAGTTGCACAGACAAGGAGTCAAAGGTTATTTCTATGGGCCTCGGACGATTGACCGAGAACTCTCCATGTATATTGACAAGGCTTTTAACAAATAATAAATAGCATTATGAAACATCCGTCCTTGGGGATGTTCTGAGGGCGGGGCGTTGTGTCGGATTTGCAATCCGACACATATAAATATAAGGATTTGCAATCCGCATTAAATAATTCATTATAAATAATGTATGATATGTTTGCGGATTAAAAACCAAGAACTTTCTGGCATTTCAATGATAGCGACCCCAATTGGTAAGTTAATAGAGGTATGAAGAAATTTGTTTTTTCTGGAATTTGTCTTTTTCTTTTCTCAATTAATGTTTCGGCACAAGTTGGTTTTTCGAGTGGGAATTTGTATGATACTATATACGCCACTATAGAATATGAAAATACCCTTATGCGTTTGGTGACAATTGTTTATAAAGATACATTAAAGTGGAATGAAACATTGAAGGTCTACTCTTACCCTGTAGTTAGGAATCAACGAATTGAGGTTTACCGCAATGGAAAACTAAAACACTGGCACTATATTAAATCCCCATCTAAATATGCCTATACCACGAATGGTAAATTTATCAAATACAAATCAATTCCTGTACTTGGGATGTCGGTTCAAAAAGATGGAGATATGTTTTTTTTTATGGCGGATGGTTGTGAAAACGGATGTGGCATTGTTGGGGAATTTTTAGGGATTTACTCTATGCGTGGGGAGACCATGTTTGAGGGTCATGGCATTGGCGGAGTCCCTATCACAGTAGATTGGAGAAAAAAGTTTGGATATGTGGCTCCAACCACCGAGATTGATTATGCGTTCAGTCAAAGATACACGCTAAAGGACGTTTCTATATCAAGTTTTTTTATTAATCCGTAAACCCATTCACTTTCCGTCCTTGGGGATGTTCTGAGGTCGGGGCGTTGTGTCGGATTTGCAATCCGACACATATAAATATAAGGATTTGCAATCCGCATTAAATAATTCATTATAAATAATGTATGATATGTTTGCGGATTAAAAATCCTTATATTAGACAGGCTCGGATTATAAATCCGAGCCAACGTGAAGGCCTCCCCGTCAAACCCACCGACGAAGCCCTCCCCGGCCTCCCCTACATCCTCATCCCCAAGAACTGACCCCGCCGCGGCATCTGTCCGCCACTACACACAATAAAGAAAGGGAGCCTCGCAATCGAGACTCCCTTTTGTTATGTGGATTATGTGTCCTTGTCTGTTGTTGCCCCCAAAAGTGAGGGACTTTTGGGGAACGCCTGGCGGCGTGAGCCCGCGAGGGGCTCTTCTCCGCTTCGCTATCGTAAAGCTCCACTGGAGCTTTACTTCACTTCCTCGAAGTCTGCATCTTCGACGTTGTCGCCGCCTTTGTGGGCGTTGCAGTCGCCGTTGCAGTTGGGGTCGCAGCCGCCGGGGTTGCCCTGGAAGCCGCCGCCGGGGTTGGCTCCTGCCTGCTGCTGGGCGTTGTACATGTCCTGGCTGGCATTCTGCCATGCCTGGTTGATTTTCTCCATGGCCTGGTCGATCTGCTGGACGTTGCGGGCGCTGTGGGCGGCCTTGAGCTCGGTGAGGGCGCTCTCGATGGCGGCCTTCTTGTCGGCGGGAATCTTGTCGCCGTATTCCTTGAGGTTCTTCTCGCTCTGGAAAATCATGCCGTCGGCGTTGTTGATCTTTTCGATTTCCTCCTTGGCCTTCTTGTCGGCGTCGGCGTTGGCTTCGGCTTCGGCCTTCATGCGCTTGATTTCCTCGTCGCTGAGACCGCTGGAGGCTTCGATGCGGATGTTCTGGCTCTTGCCCGTGGCCTTGTCGCAGGCGCTGACGTTGAGGATGCCGTTGGCATCGATGTCGAAGGTCACCTCAATCTGGGGCACTCCGCGGGGTGCTGGGGGGATGCCGGCGAGGTGGAAGCGGCCGATGGTCTTGTTCTGGTTGGCCATGGGACGCTCGCCCTGGAGGACGTGGATTTCGACCTCGGGCTGGTTGTCGGCAGCGGTGCTGAAGACTTGTGACTTCTTGGTGGGGATGGTGGTGTTAGCGTCGATGAGCTTGGTCATCACGCCGCCGAGGGTCTCGATGCCGAGGCTCAGGGGGGTGACGTCGAGCAGGAGCACGTCCTTCACCTCGCCGGTGAGCACGCCGCCCTGGATGGCAGCGCCGATGGCCACGACCTCGTCGGGGTTGACGCCCTTGCTGGGTGCTTTGCCGAAGAATTTTTCCACTATCTGCTGGATGGCGGGGATGCGGGTGGAGCCGCCCACGAGGATGACCTCGTTGATGTCGCTGTTGCTGAGGCCGGCGTCCTTCATGGCCTGGCGGCAGGGTTCGAGGGTGGCCTGGATAAGGTCGTCGCAGAGCTGCTCGAACTTGGCGCGGGTGAGGGTTTTTACTAAGTGCTGGGGCACGCCGTCAGCCACGGTGATGTAGGGGAGGTTGATTTCGGTCTGCTGGCTGCTGGAGAGCTCGCACTTGGCTTTCTCGGCGGCCTCTTTGAGACGCTGCATGGCCATGGGGTCCTTGCGGAGGTCCATGTGCTTGTCGGCCATGAACTCGTCGGCGAGCCAGTTGATGATCTTCTGGTCGAAGTCGTCGCCGCCGAGGTGGGTGTTGCCGTTGGTGGACTTCACCTCGAAGACGCCGTCGCCGAGGTTGAGGATGGAGATATCGAAGGTGCCGCCGCCGAGGTCGAAGACAGCCACGTTCATATCCTGGTTCTTCTTGTCCAAGCCGTAGGCGAGGGCTGCTGCCGTGGGCTCGTTGACGATGCGGCGGACCTTGAGGCCTGCGATTTCGCCAGCCTCTTTGGTGGCCTGACGCTGAGAGTCGTTGAAGTAGGCGGGGACGGTGATGACGGCCTCGGTGACTTCGGTGCCGAGGTAGTCTTCGGCGGTCTTCTTCATCTTCTGAAGGACGATGGCGGAGATTTCCTGCGGGGTGTAGAGGCGGCCGTTGATATCGACGCGGGGCGTGTTGTTGTCGCCCTTGACGACCTTGTAGGGCACGGTGGAGATTTCCTTCTGCACGCGGTCGTAGGTCTCGCCCATGAAGCGTTTGATACTATAGACGGTGTTGTTGGGGTTGGTGATGGCCTGACGCTTGGCGGGGTCGCCCACCTTGCGGTCGCCGTTCTCGATGAAGCCCACAACTGACGGAGTGGTGCGGTTGCCTTCGCTGTTTGCAATAACGACGGGCTCGTTGCCCTCCATGACTGATACACAACTGTTGGTTGTTCCTAAGTCGATTCCGATGATTTTTCCCATTTTATTTCTTTTTTTTATTTATTATTCTATTTTTATTTGTCCGATTAGGAGACTTCCCGATTGGCAGGATTGCGAGCCGCTCAATCTTCTCGCCTTCTAATCTCACAATCTTTTTTATCTGCAAAAACAATGCCAAAGCCTTTTTTTATGCCAAAAACTGACATTTTGTCATAATCATGACACAATAAAGCGACACAGTGGCCGTTATTGCTGACATGATTGAAGAAATTTATAAGACATATTTGCAGTCCCGCACTGTCACGACAGACTCGCGTGCCATCACGCCCGGCTGCCTCTTCTTTGCCTTCAAAGGCGAAAAATTCGACGGCAACGCCTTCGCACCCCAGGCGCTCGAACAGGGCGCAGCCCTCTGCATCATCAGCGACCCTCAGTACAAGGTTGACGACCGCTGCATCGTGGTGCCCGACGTCCTCGCAACGCTCCAAGAGCTCGCCACCCACCACCGCCGCCAGCTCTCCATCCCCGTGATTGGCATCACCGGCACCAACGGCAAGACCACCACCAAGGAGCTCGTCAACGCCGTCCTCTCCCGCCGCTACCGCACCCACGCCACGCAGGGCAACTACAACAACCACCTCGGCGTGCCCCTCACCCTCCTCTCCATCCCCGCCAACACGGAGATCGCCATCGTGGAGATGGGTGCCAACCACCCCGGCGAGATTGCCGACCTCTGCAAGATTGCCCAGCCCACCTTCGGCCTCATCACCAACGTGGGCCGCGCCCACCTCGAAGGCTTCGGCAGCTTCGAAGGCGTCATCCAGACCAAGACTGCCCTCTACCGCCACCTCGCCAGCGTGGGCGGCACCATCTTCGTCAACGCCGACAACGAGATACTCATGAAGCAATTGGAAGCGCTGAACGAGCCAAGGCCCACCATCATCACCTACGGCCACGACGGCTCCTGCCAGATTCTCAACTCTCAACTCTCAATTCTCAATTCCACACGCGGGCATCTCGTCGGCTCCGACCCCTACATGAAGTTCTATCTCGAAGAGGGCGACAACGTCTATAGCATCCAGTCGCAGCTCCTCGGCAACTACAACTTCGACAACGCCATGGCCGCCGCCGCCGTGGGCCGTCACTTCCGCGTCGAACTTTGGGACATCAAAGAGGCCATCGAGCAGTACGAGCCCGCCAACAAGCGCTCGCAGTACAAGGAGACCGCCCGCAACGTCCTCTTCCTCGACTGCTACAACGCCAACCCCTCCAGCATGAAGGTGGCCCTCGACAACTTCGAAGCCCTCCAGCGCGACAACAAGGTGGCCATGCTCGGCAATATGCGCGAGCTCGGCGCCGACAGCCGCCACGAGCACGAAGCCATCGTCCAGCGCCTCCTCGCCGCCAACCTCGCCCAGGTGGTCCTCGTAGGCCCCGAGTTCGAGTTCGCCGCCAAGACCGCCGCCAACCTCCTGTGGTTTGCCACCTCCGACGACGCCAAAGCCCACTTCACGCAGCACCCCCTCTCCCACGCCACCATCCTCCTCAAAGGCTCCAACGGCACCCAGATGTGGAAACTCGAAGAGGTGTTGTGACGCGACATCACTTTGACATTATACAAACACGAATTTGCCATAAATTATTCACGAATTAATTCATAAGGCGGGTTCTGTATTAAGGTGAGAACCCACCTTAATTAAAAATCAAGAATAGGTGGATTTGGGAATGGTTGTTTTTTAAATCCCGCAAGCGGGAAAATTGTGAGAATAATTAGCCTGTTCTCCGCAACACTATCGAAGACCCCATTCGACTCGTTCGACTCGTTCGACTGAGACCCTTATAAATGGATCCAGCTCCAAGTTGGACTGAGACCCTTTTTATTGGTCCCAGCTCCAAGCTGGTTCGACTGAGACATTCTATTGGCTCCAAGTTCCAAGCTGGTTCGACTGACAATAACCTATTTATCATCGAACTACGGCATCCAATCGAATAATCGAACGACATTCCTCCTCATTATTGCCCCACATCCTCCCCAAGCCTCTCGGCCATTAAGATATTTTAGGACTCCGAAGGCCAAATGTTAAAATCCGAAGTCTCAAAACAAGCAAAATGCCGTTTCCCCCAAAAACCGCCCAACCAGCTCCGCCACAGCCACATAGAAGCCGCACCTCAACTTCGCTCATTTTCCGCTTTCCAAGCGAAGCTAGAGCGAAGGTTGAGCGAAGCTACAGCGGAGCTTCCCCGACCCTTCCTCGCCGCATCCCAAAATGTTAAAATAGGATCGGATTAAAGCAATCCCAATAATGCCCCCATCGAATCTTTACCCACCCATTCTATTCTCCCATCCAACTCCTAACACGCTATATTCCAATCGATAGATCCACAAATCGAATGAATCATATGAGATTTGGAACAAAAAAAATCCTAGCATATCAGAAAAAGTTTGTATCTTTGCAAATGCTATAGCAGTAATTCACACATAATAATAACCAATTAAACAATTATAATACAAGTAAATAAAATAGATAAAGAGAATTTCACACATTAAATAGAAGCATTTTTGCTTTCTTTGGATTGTTCGAAATCGGCAAATTTCTACATTATCACAAAAGAAAGGAGAAATGTTCACGGGTCACCGTGGACTTTCTTGTTTGTGATAATGGGTTTTGCCGAACCTCGAACGCCAACAAAGAGTTCGCGGTTTTTTTATACCATTTTTCGACAAGATATTTCAACAACAAAGACAACAAAAAATGAGTACTATATTGATTTTTATTATCCTAATTGTGGTTATCTCAATAATCCACTTCGTGAAAGATTCAACAAATGAAAACATCAAAGTAAAAAATGAAGGTGGCATTCGAACCAAATACAGCAAACTGATCAACAACTTTATTGATCCTGATTCTGGGATGCGAATTGTAGAAGAGACTGACACCTATATATGCATTGCCATGTCAAACACATCAGGACAGATAGCATTTCATTTTCAACACACATTCGGTAGCATAAATGTGACCATGAAGATGAACAATATATTTTTAGGGAAGCACAAACTGGAATGGGATTTCCCTGAAAACATGTCGCAAGAAGCAATGATAACGAAAATTGAAACAGAAACACGCCAATACATGGACTCTGTGGCATCAAAATTACAATAACTAAAAAAATATTTCATTATGGGCATATTTGGAAACATACTTAATCAAACAAAAGAACTCACCAGGCTAGCTAATGCGATTGAAAATGTAAATACTTTTCTAGACGAATACGAACACGACCCAGACCCCACATGGCTATATGCTGCCGCATGGCTTTGTAAAGTCGGGGTGGTTGATATTATTGAAAAGAACGGCTGGCCGCCATACTATAAAGTCTCTGTCAACATTAATGGAAAACGACAATTCATACAAATGACAGAAGTTATGACCGTTACTATCGCACGACTCTCCTACAAGACGTCAAAAACAAACAACAATCAGCTACAAGAGAACATATCGAACATTCTTGATGGGGGTACATTTTTTTACAAAATAGACAAGCAGATTCCCTCGCCTGTGAGAAAAATAATAGAATAATCTCTTTATAAGCAATGCTAAATGTTTCAAAATTTCATACAAAAAATTGTTGAATGGTTTCATGATCGGCAATCAAGAACACAACTTATCATTGGATTTAATCGTGATGCACGAGAATCTTTTGTCGATGGAATAGCTCCAGTCCTACTCGAAGCCTGCATTTCCAAAGGATGCAGAGAATATCGTCATCAATTTTCGAATTATCTATATAGTGGATTTCGCATCAAAGCCTATGCAGGAAGGCAATTGACACGAGAAGAGACTATTGCTCTTGGAAATGCCATCTTAGCGGATGACAAATTGGTACGAAGAATGGTCGTCCTTGGATGGGACACATTAGAGATTCATAGCGATAGCGGAAATTATGGATGCCGCTGGCAGCTAAAAGATTACATCATGTTACAATAATAACACAATACAAATATGGATACAGCAAACGCAGTCACAGACACTATCATGTCACAAATCGGAAACACACAAATGGATACGAACTGGTGGATGATTATCGCTTTTATTGAATTTTTCCTTATCATTTTTCTCCTCATCAACCAAAAACGAGGTAAAGAAAATGATGCCAAAAAATTAGCAAAACAAAGAGTATTAAATGAAGGTGAAATCGATTTCAAGAACGCCATCACCAGCTCTTTTCATGCTCAAGAACTTTACAAAACTCTTATCACAAAGTGTCACCCAGATAGATTTGCTCCTGACGTACACAAGATGGAAATAGCAAATGAAATATCTACACAAATCACAGAACATCAAAATAGTTATAAAGAATTAGTATTGCTTAAAGAAAAGGCTATCGAAAAATTAAACATTAACATATAAAAACACTTATTTATGGAAGTATTTGGTTTTATTTTAGGCAGAACATTGATATCCTTTCTGTTCTGTAAAATCGGTGAGAAACGAGAAATCGGGAAAACATGGGGGTTCGTCCTAGTTTTCTTGTTAGGAATCATCGGAATGATTATCGTTTTATGCAGCCGCAAAAAAGACATTGAGTTTATTAACGAGACGAAGGAGGATAATCAATGAAAACAGTAGGATGGATTTTATTAGTACTCGGCATACTGAATTTGTTTGTATCAATTATGGCATTAAGTGCTGGAGCCGATGATGCCGCAGGAACAAAGTTTGCCTCTGCTATTGTGACTGGAGTACTCGGGGCTTTCTTGATTTCAAGAGGTAAAAAGAAAGAAGAGGATGAAATAAACAAAAAAAATTGGGAAGACAAGAACTAACATTCAGACAATATGGAAATAATATTCATTCTTCTATCACAATATTCGAGCCCTGGAGAAGCTTTCTTTGTGGGCTGTATTGGAGCTCTACTGTTCTCCCTGGTAGTTTATATAGTGGACAAAGCAAAGAACAGCCATAAAGACTGGGATGACATTGATAAGAATCAAAAATAGATCCAAGATACAATCAAAAACAATAAAGCCCCGCTTGAAGGCGGGGCTTTCCAATATGAAAACTTATTAAAACATTAGAGGGTGAATCGGATGCCGATTTCGTGAATCTTGGTGTCGCCCGAGGTGTAGGTGGGAGCGAGGTTGAAGTAGAGCTCCGTGCCAGGGGCGAAGATGAGCCAGCGGTTCTGGGTGCCGATGACGGCATCGCAACGGAAGCGGTTGAAGGCAGCGCCTTCTGCTGAAACGTTCTTCAGATTGAAGCCAGGGGTGACACCGAGGTACCAGCCGTGCTGGTTGTCCTTGTTGATGAAGGAAAGGCTGACGGGGAGGACGACGGTACCGATGGTTCTGTTCTCTTCTTTAGCAGCAAAGTCGGTTTCTGCTCCCTTGAGGTGGCTGTAGTAGTACATAGACTGACGATAGCCGAGGCCGATGTTGAAGTCCATACGTTTGGCGATGGGACGGCGGTAGTTGAAGTTCACACCCAGGTTGATGCCTACGCTGTTGTAGAGGCTGTTCTGGGTATAGACACGGCGGTCGATGAGCGCGCTTGCGTAAGGATCGGCGGTGAAGCCGGGCTTGCGGCCCCATTTAGCGTAGTTTTCCTGACGTTTTGCCTTCTGGGCAGCTTTCTTCTCGGCAGCCTTGCGCTCGTTCTCGGCCTTGACCTGCTCACGTTTCTGACGGTCCTGCTCTTTCTTCAGAGCCTTCTCAGCCTCTTTCTGCTGTTCCTTGGCTAACTTCTCTTCAGCTTTCTGCTGCTCTTTGGCGAGCTGCTCTTCTTCTTTCTGCTGCTCTTTAGCGAGGCGTTCCTGCTCTTTCTGCTGCTGCTTGAGGAGGTCCTGCTGTTCTTTCTGCTGCTGACGCATCAGAGCCTCCTGCTGTTTGAGGCGTTCGATAGAATCATTGCTCTGTGCAAAGAGGGTGCCGGCTGTGAGAGCCATAGCGACGATAAAAATGTAAAATTTCTTCATATATTTATTGTATTAGTTTTTCTCCAATAACGGAGGTTTATTTTTTTTATTGTGTGATAAAAGAAAAAGGACTTGATTTCTCAAGTCCTTTTTTCTTTGTCGGGGCGAAAAGACTCGAACTTTCGACCCCTTGCACCCCATGCAAGTGCGCTAGCCAACTGCGCCACGCCCCGAACATTTTGTTTCGTTTGTGATTCTCATCCTCTCGAAAACGGGTGCAAAGATACGACTTTTTTTTCAACCCACCAAATTTTTTTTCAAAAATATTTGCAAACTCCGTTTTTACTATATCGTAAAAGAATGATTTCTAATAATTAATTGACATCCGACAAATTTACAAAAATTGGGTTGTTACCTATCTGATTGGGGTCAATTTTCCCCGTATTATTACCGTTTTTAAACGAAATTTGGCATTCGGGAGGAAGCACCGAAGCGGCATATTTCTGCAAACAACTGATTCTGCGATAGATAATCATATTATTAAAATCCTCATCGGAGGTCTGGTAACAGTACAAAGTGAGCTCGACAGCCACATTGGGATTCTCTCTAACAAACTCAAATACAGGAGATAGAGAGACCATTCCATCGGCTGAAAGTTCCACATCCGCGCCTTCGCGATAGAGGTTATCGAAAATCAGCGGACGATTGAACGGCATAGTGGGAAGAACGATATTGTGATTGGTCGAAGCGATTAAAAAATCTTCATTGGGACGAATGATAGGGATACCGTATCGATATTTGAAAAAATTCTTCTTTTCCACCTCTATCACATAGTCATCGTCGGGCATCATGAGCATCTCGTATGCTCCTTGGCGGTCGGTCCGGGTCTCCTTCACCACACGTTCGTGGCGAAAGACCTTGACCGAGGCCTCGGGTATGGGACGGCCTTTCTCGTCCTGGACGGTGCCTTTCAGCATCACGCAATCTAAGTCGCCCGTGAAGCTGTAGAGCTCGTTCCTGCCTTGGCGGCTGGAGATCCAGAAGCCGCGGTGTCCCGCTGTGTCGATGACCATCTCAACATCGTTGCTGTCGCTGTTGATGGGGTACGGGAGCCTTTGAACCTCGTATTTGTCGAAGATGATGTCGTTCACCTTGGCATAGGAATGGAGCTTGGCAGCATAGAGGCTATACACTCCTTTGTCGCTATTCCCGTTTGAGGAGTAGATGAGGAAGTTGCCGTAAAAGACAGGGGCAGTCTCATTCCCGCTTGTGTTGATGATGTTGCCCATATTGACGGGCTTGGTCCATTTCATGCCTGTCCAGATGGAGCACCAGAGGTCGTATCCGCCAAGGCCGACCTTGCTTTGTGCAGAGAATACAACCATATTGCCGTCGGGCGAGAAAGCGGGATGGCAGATGTCCTTATTCCAGCCACGGACCGGCGCGGACACGTTCTTACGGCCACGGTCCTTAACGTGGACGTAGAAGCCTATAGGGCCTTTCTCTCCTTTGTTGGAAAAGTAGAGAAGACTGTCGCGAGAATTTCGCACCACATATTCGAACTTGCTGCCCAGCTTGAGCATCGTCGTGTCGGGCTGCAGATAGGGTATGAACTCGTCGGTAAGGGGGACGCTCACCATGATGCCGCAAGAGGAGAGGTAGAGCGTGCTATCTACAATAGAGAGGTTCTTGACATCCTGCGGCAGCTTGACAGCGCTCTGCGGAGCTATAGCGAAGTTGCTCACAGACTGAGCCGCGGCACAGTCTATGAGCAACAACAATAATCCAAGGAATACGATTTTCTTCATATCGTTCAATCAACAAAAGCTATCGGGAGCGCGTCCTTCATCTCTTTGATGTAATGGAACGTGAGTCCGTTGAGATATTCGGGCGTGATATCCTCGATGTCGCGGCGGTTGCCTTCGCAGAGGATCAGGTCGGTGATTTCGGCGCGTTTGGCAGCCAGAATCTTCTCTTTGATGCCGCCCACGGGTGTCACGGCGCCGCGGAGGGTGATTTCGCCCGTCATTGCCACCTTGGGTGAGACGTGCTTCTGCGTGAAGGCGGAGACCATGGCAACAAACATCGTGATGCCGGCAGAAGGACCGTCCTTGGGCGTTGCGCCTTCGGGCACATGGATGTGGATATTGCTGTTCTCTATCTTCTCATAGTCGATGCCGAAAGCCTCTGCGTTGGCTTTCAGATATTCGAAAGCCAACGTGGCAGACTCCTTCATCACGTCGCCCAGATTGCCTGTCATGGAGAGGGTGCCTTTGCCCTTGCTGAGGGACGACTCTATGAAGAGGATCTCGCCGCCGACCTGGGTCCATGCCAAGCCCGTCACAACGCCGATGCGAGGCTCTGTGCCACAGCGGTCGCTATTGTGGATGGGCAGGCCTAAGATGTCTTTCAGTTCCGACTCTTTGACATTGCTGACAATCTCGTTGCCTTCGGAGAGCTGCACGGCACGGCGGCGGACAATCTTGGCGATGGTCTTTTCAAGCTGGCGCACGCCGCTCTCGCGCGTATAGTCATTAATAATAGTCGTCAAAACTGCGTTGTCGAACTTCACGGACTTCTTCTCCATGCCGTGCTCCTCAAGCTGGCGAGGGACGAGGTGGCGCTGCGCGATCTCGATTTTCTCCTCAAGGATATAACCGCTCAGGTCGATAATCTCCATACGGTCCAGCAATGCGGGCTGGATAGAGCTCAGCGAGTTGGCCGTGGCAATGAAGAGGACGTTCGAGAGGTCGAAGTCGAGGTCCAGATAGTTATCGTGGAAAGCATTGTTCTGTTCAGGGTCCAGCACCTCCAGCAATGCCGAGGTGGGGTCGCCGTTGTGGCTCATGCCCTGCACCTTGTCAATCTCGTCCAGCACAAAGACGGGGTTGCTCACTCCGGCGCGCTTGATGTTCTGGATGATGCGGCCAGGCATAGCGCCGACGTAGGTCTTGCGGTGTCCGCGAATCTCAGACTCGTCGTGCAAGCCGCCCAATGCCACGCGCACATATTTGCGCTTCATAGCCGTGGCGATGCTCTTGCCCAAAGAGGTCTTGCCGGTGCCCGGAGGACCTACAAAGCAGAGGATGGGGCTCTTCATGCTGCCGCCCTTCAGTTTCAGCACGGCAAGGTATTCGATGATGCGGTCTTTGATTTTCTCCATGCCGTAATGGTCCTTGTCTAAGACCTTGCGGGCGCGCGTCGTGTTGAGGTCGTCCTTGGTCTTTTCGTTCCACGGCAAGTCGAGGAGCAGTTCGGCGTAGGTCAGCTCGACGGTATAATCAGGCGTCTGCGGAGGGGTGCGGCGCAGCTTCTCCATGCTGCGGGCGAAGGCCTTTGCGACATCTTCTGGCAGGTGCTTCTTATCAGCACGTTCCTGGAGGTGGTCGAGTTCCTGATCAACAGGCGAGCCGCCCAGTTCGTCCTGGATAACGCGCATCTGCTGGTTGAGGAAATACTCCCTCTGCTGGCGGTCCATCTCGTGGCGGGTCTTATCCTGGATGTCCTCGCGGATATCGAGAAACTCCATCTCGTGACTAATCTCTTCCGACACCAACGTGGCACGAGCCTCGTAGCCGAATGCGTCCAGCATACGCTGCTTGTCGTTGGTGGTCGCATCGAGGTGCGAAGCAATATAGTTGATCAGAACACGGTCGCTACCAATGTTGCTCAACGAGTTCATCAGATCTTTCATCGACGGGCCACGCATGTTTTCCAGTTTCTTATGCTGAAGCTCTGCATAACGTCTGCGGAGGGCGAGGACGTCGGAATGGAAGAGACGCGGATGCTCCGGCTTGACTACTTCGTCGATAAGGACGGCATGGCCCATATAGTAGGGCTCGGTGCCTGTGATGCTTTCGAGCGAGCATTTCATGGTGCCTTGCAGCACAGCCATCACGTCCTTATTCGGCAGTTCAATGACACGGAGCACACGGGCGATAACGCCAATGTCGAACAGGTCTTCCATCGAAGGTGCATCAGCATCGTTGCGCTGTGTGACGACAATGATGCGGCTGCTTTTCTTCTCAGCCTCGCGGACAAGTTTCAGCGACTTCTTGCGGCCGACAGAGATGGGCATCACCACACCGGGGAAGAGCACCGTGTCGCGCAAGGGGAGCAGGGGCATATCCGTGGGTATTTCATCTTCGAAAAGCAAGAAGCTCTCGTCTTCCTTCGAGACGAGGGGTATGATTTCGGCACGTGCGGCAAAGCTGTCTGCGTCGAACGGTGCCATATTGAGTTTATCAAGTTCCAAATCCATCTCAAATAGTTCTTCAGGTGTTATATATTTCTTCATTCTGCGTAGCATTTTTAGTGATAGAGGAGCTGCCAGCTATTACCACTTGGCGATACTTGGCGACTTTATATATACGCAAAAATGAATAAAAAGTTTCAGTTTCCTTTTTTATTGCTGTTTTTCTTTTCGACCATGCATTCCAGATTTTTCAGAATCCAATTTATGAAAAGAATCACAGCAACCGCTATCGCTGCCTGGCGCCACATGCCAAAACCGCAGAGGCAGCCGACTGCGGCACTGCACCAGATGGTGGCGGCGCTATTTAGTCCAAGTATGGACAAGCCATCCTTCATGATGACGCCGGCTCCTAAGAAGCCGACACCCGTCACAACCTGCGACAGCACGCGCAAGTTGTCGTTGTTTACAGGTCCGCCGCTTTGCGCAGAAGCCTGTATCACGCTTTCCGACAGCAGTATGAATATGCACGCCCCAACCGCCACCAATGCGTTGACAGCCAAGCCAGCACTACGATGGCGAAGCTGGCGTTCAATGCCTATGACTATGCCTGCAACCAAGGCACACAGCAGGCGGTTTAAAAACACGTCAAGCGGCATAAATACTCTGTCTATCTGTTCTTCTGTTCGTTATCAAAAGGCTCGCCGAGCCCTTCCTCTTGTTCCGACTCCTTCTGCTTGTCCGAACGTCCGGCCACGACAACCACAATCTCGCCTTTTACCTCTTTGGCTAAGAAATGGTCGCAGACCTCGCGCAGCGTTCCACGGGCTGTCTCGGCATGGATCTTGCTAATCTCACGCGACACACTCACCTCGCGTTCTTCGCCAAGCACCTCTATCAGTTCCTCCAAAAGCTTCACCAGCCGGAAAGGAGACTCGTAGATAATCATCGTGCGAGACTCTTCTGCCAGGTTCCTCACGGCAGTCTGTCTGCCTTTCTTGTGAGGAAGGAACCCGAGAAAGACGAATCTGTCGCACGGCAGACCGCTATCAACCAACGCGGGGACGAAGGCCGTGGCGCCCGGAAGGGTCTCGACAGGGATGTCGTTTTTCACAGCCTCACGCACAAGTAGGAAGCCGGGGTCGCTGATGCCCGGGGTGCCGGCATCGGTCACCAAAGCGATATCCATGCCGCTCAACAGACGGTCGATGACTCTCTGGAGCGTCTGATGCTCGTTGAAGATATGATAAGCCTGCAGAGGGGTGTCGATTCCGTAGTGCTGCATCACCACACGCGACGTGCGCGTGTCCTCTGCAAGGACCAGATCGACCCCCTTCAGCACCTCGACGGCACGATAGGTCATGTCGCCGAGGTTGCCAACAGGAGTGGGTACTAAATAGAGTTTCATTATCGTGCTTTTGCTCGATGATGGTTCTTTGTCTTGGTCGCGAAAATGAGATTTCGGACGTCCGACTTTCGGTCTATTCCTCTTCTTCGAAATCGTCGGGAATATCCATGTCGTGGAAGACGTTGGTGACATCGTCATCCTCTTCGAGCAGGTTGATGACCTTCATAACCTTGCGGATAGTGTCGGCATCGACCTCGCGAGGAGTGTTGGCGATACGCTGAAGCTCAGCGCTCTCGCACTCGATACCCATCTCTTCGAGGGTCTTGACCATGTTGCCGAAATCCTCATAAGCGGTGTAGAGGGTGAGGTACTCATCATCGACCTCCATCTCGTCGAGACCACCATCGATGAGGTTCATCTCAAGTTCTTCGACATCCATCTCGGGTTTGCGGGGTACGAGGAAGACGCCCTTGCGGGTGAAAGCAAAGCTGAGGCTGCCATTCGTTTCCATGGTGCCACCATTCTTGTTCATGATGGAACGGACGTTAGCGACAGTACGCATATTGTTATCAGAGAGGCACTCAATAAACAGAGCGATACCGTGGCTGACGTGGCACTCGAAGGTGATTTCCTGCAGCACTGCTGCGTCTTTATCACTTGCCTTGGAGATAGCGCGCATCAGAGTGTCCTTAGGCATGTTGCAACCACGAGCGTTCTGGACGAGCAGACGCAGACGAGGGTTACTGTCGGGATCAGGACCGCCCTCACGAACGGCTACGGCTACCTCTTTCAAAATTTTGGAATACTGTTTTGAGCGTTTGGCATCAGCTGCACCTTTAGCTCTCTTAATCTTTGACCATTTATTGTGTCCTGACATAAAAAATAGTTTTTATATATTAATACTAAATTATTATTACTTCTCAGATAGGTAAAATTTGATATAGGTGATGGGCTTGTTCTCGGCAAGGAACATGCGCTCGTAGAACGTCTGTGTCATCTGAGCCTCAGCAAGGCACGGTATCTCAGGATGTTCCGCTGCCGGAGTGGCATAGAGGTTGTCCGTGGAATACTCCACGCGATAGCCACCTGCGGGGATGACCTCGTCGCGTGTATATTCGTGCAGCTCCTTTGAGTCCGTCTTCAGATGGATGGGCGACCCCGGTTTGAGGAAATGCTTGTAGTAGCCGAGGAAGCGCTCGCAAGTGAGGCGTTTGAACTCCTTCTTGGGCTGGGGGTCGGGGAAGGTGACCCATATCTCCGACACCTCTTCGGGGGCGAAGAACTGCTCAATAAGTTCGATACGCGTGCGCAGGAAGGCAACATTGTGCATCTGCTCTTCGTTGCTCGTCTTGGCGCCGCGCCACAAACGGGCGCCCTTAATATCCACGCCAATATAGTTCCTATCGGGGTGGATGCGGGCCAAAGAGACGGTGTAGTCGCCTTTGCCGCAGCCGAGTTCCAGCGTGATGGGATTGTCGTTACCGAAATACTCGCCCCACTTGCCACGGAGGGCAAAGCCCTCCTCTTTCAACATCTCATACGAAACCTGGAAGAGGTTCGGGAAGGTGAGATTCTCGGCAAAACGTTCCAACTTGTGATGTCCCATACTCTATAACGTTCTCTTCTTATTCGTTAAAGTTCTTGATAGAAATATCGCTCTTATACCACGACTTGATATGCTTCTCCATAGCCTGGGCAGCTGTGTAGGTGGGAGCAGAGCCCATGCTGACGTAGTATCCGCCAGACTTGCTGATGATGTAGGCATCACTGCCAAGAGCCTTGAGCTGGTTGGCGCACTTGTTGGCAGACTTCTTTGAGGTGAAGAAGCCGGCGATGAGGTCGAAGCCCTGCTTGCTGTTTCTCAGTGTGGGAGCCTCGGGGACAACCTCTTCGTATGCGGCTGCGGGCTTGGTCTGGGCAGTGCCTTTGCCACCAGCAGCGTAGCCATTGCCTCTCAAGCCGTTAAGGCCGAAGCCGTCGGCATGGAGACCGAGAGAGGAGACGATGTCGTCGAGCATCTTCTCAAGGAAGTCGATATCCATCAACTCGCCCTGAACCTGGCAGCGATAGTACTGAGCGCCAGCCTCTTTGTATTCCTCATAGTTGCGTTCCATCCAGAAATCGTCGTAAGGGAAGAATCGTTTCACGCAGTAGCCTTCCACCATGAGATCCTTCAGGCGGTCGTTGGCGTAGGTGTCGATTTCCTGCATCATGGGCACGAAGGCGTTGCCGTAATGGCGGGCAGCCAAAAACTGGTGTACATAGTCGGCCATGAACTCATGGACGAGGCTGACACTTCTGTTGACATCGGTGGTTTCGAATTTGAGGAGGTTGCGGTCACCGGTGAACTGGTCGATGAGCGTATGCTCGACCTTCTCGGGCGTGGTGCCGCGCTTAGCGGCAAAGCCGTCCATCTGCGTAGCATAGTAGTAGCCGCCACCGCCTAAGAGCAGGAGCAGCAAGAGGATAAGAATCCACCAATGACGTTTCTTGGTCTTCGTCTCTTCCTTTTCCTGTTCCGTAGCAGGATGCACGTTAGGAGCCTCGGTATCAATCAGGTTGACAGTGGGCATAGCCATTGACTTGGCCTTAGCCTGCTCTTTGGCACTCTTCTTAGCCTCTTTAGCGGCCTTCTTCTCGGCCTCTTTGGCGTTCTTCTCAGCCTCCTTGGCGGCCTTCTCGGCAGCCTTGGCAGCTATAGCGGCCTTCTTGGCAGCCTCTTTCTCAGCCTCTTCGGCAGCCTTGCGGGCTTCCTTCTCGGCCTTGGCGGCAGCCTTCTCAGCACGGCGCACCTCTTTGGCATCCTTTTGCGAAGAGGGTATCTCATCGAGCATCTTCTTCACCTCGGAGAGATGGTCGGCCGTGGGGGGCACGATAGGAGCGGCCACTGCCACCACCTTGGGTGCAGGAGCTTCGACAACGGGCTGAGGCTCAGGTGCGGGAGCTACAAATACAGGCTCAGGTGCGGGCTCGGGAGCGGGTGCGGGAGTCTCTACGACGGGCTGAGGCTCAGCGACGGGTTCGGGCTGCGGAGCGGGAGCTGCGGGCTTGTCGAAAGCGGCAAAGGGGTCAACAATATCCTTGGGAACGTATGTAGCGACGTTCTCCAGAGGGACCTCATGACGCTTGTCGACATCGAGGTCGAGACCTTCCAAAGCCTCAAAGACACAGCGGTTTCCGACGCGGCGCATCGTTCCGATACCGGGAAATTCATGTCCGCTCGGAGTGCGACGGAGCTTGTCGTCGAGGGCGCCGACGAAGTTCTTCCACATCTGCTCGGCGATTTCGGGCGTTACACACTCTTTCTCGGCGATGAAGTTGATGATGTCCTTGCTGCCTGTCTGGCTGTTGTTCATCACCACTGTGCGACGCTCAGGGTAATAGGTGCCCGAAGCAGCATCGTGATGCGCGGCCACGTTGCTGCTGGTCAAGGTTCCCATACCCGGAAGCTCGACTTCACTTCCTTGCTTGACAAATTCTACGATAAGATCTATAAAGTTCATAAGTCTATATTATTTTATCAAAACTATATTTATCAATTCTATCTATACCAGGACGAGCCTGGCGTATCTGTTTCAATCGGTTTCAGTTCCTAACTCTTGGCCAGCAGCTGGCGTTCGGCCTCGGCCAGGTCCTCGGGGGTGTCGATGCCAATGTTGGCGCTCTCGGTCTCTCGCACCTGTATGGCGTAGCCGTTCTCGAGCCAGCGGAGCTGTTCGAGGCTCTCGCTCACCTCAAGCGGCGAAGGCTTGAGCCGCACCACCTCCTTCAAGGTCTCGGAACGGAAGGCGTAGATGCCGATATGCTTGTAGTAGGGCTGGCGTTCGAGCCACTGCTCCACCGCTGCGCCGCGAAGGTGCGGGATGGGCTGACGGCTGAAATAGACCGCACGGCCTCCCTCGGTGCATATCACCTTCACATTGTTGGGCGAGAGCAGTTCCTCGCTGCTTCTCACAGCCGTCTTGAGCGTGGCAATCTGCGTCCCTGCGTCGGCGAAGCAGGCTATGAGCGACTGTATCTGGCTTCTGCGCGTGAAAAGCTCGTCGCCTTGCACATTCACCACCACATCATAGTGCTCGCCAGCCTCTTCCAGCCTGCGCAGCACCTCGCCACAGCGGTCGGTGCCGCTGCGATGCTCCGCGCTGGTCATCATGGCGCGGCCGCCAAACTGCTGCACAGCCGCCACGATGCGCTCGTCGTCCGTGGCCACCACGGCACCAGCAAGCTCCTCAACAGCTGCAAGGCTGTCCCAGACCCACTGGATGACAGGCTTGCCGCCAAGCACAGCCAGAGGCTTGCCCGGGAAGCGGGTAGAGGCGAAACGTGCGGGGATAACGGCTAAAACTCTCATCTTTCAATATTATTTTATCGGATAACTGATTTTCTTCTGTTCATGCTGCGGCCTCCTCCGTTCACTGCTGCGAGAAGAGCGAGTTGGTCTCGGCATCAATCATATTATACACCACGCCCAGGTCCTCATCGTTGGCCACAAAGTCGAGCTTGTTAAGGTCCACGATGATAAACTTGCCCTTGTTGTACTTGTCAATCCAGTCCTCATAGCGCTTGTTGAGGCCCGTGAGGTAGTCGAGGCGGATGCTGTTCTCATACTCGCGGCCGCGGTTCTGGATGTTGCGGATGAGCGTAGGCACATCGGCACGGAGATAGATGAGCAGGTCGGGCGGCTGGAGGAACGACGAGACCAGCTCGAAGGTGTGCTGGTAGTTGTCAAAGTCGCGCGTGTTCATCAAACCCATAGCATGGAGGTTGGGCGTGAAGATATAGGCATCCTCGTAGAGGGTGCGGTCCTGGATGATATTCTTGTTCTCCTTCTGCACGTCCAGCAGCTGGCGCGTGCGGGTGTGGAGATAGTAGATTTGGATATTGAACGACCACCTCCGCATATCCTCGTAAAAACTGTTGATATACGGGTTCGACTCCGTTGACTCATAAATGGGCCTGTAGCCGTAATGGCGGGCCAACATTTTGGTCAATGTGGTCTTTCCTGATCCGATATTTCCTGCAATAGCGATGTGCATAATAAGTCCATATTTGCCTATCCTTTTGTCATCCAAAAGAATAAACATTTTACTATACTATTTTCAAAAACGCAAATATACAAAAAAAAATTGAAACAGCCGAAGTTTTTCGAAAAAAAAGTCATTTCTCACTCAAAAATCCCCTCTCCGCCCCCCTCTTCTTGTCCCTGCCCGAGACCTCCTCCCGCATCCATAAATGGCCCCCTGCACCACCCCGCGTTCTCCTCTCTCCCACCCTCATCCCCGCGTCCATCTCTGAGCCATGCTCCGCCCCTCATTCCCCATTCCCGTCGTGCCCTATCTGCAATATTCTGCCACCAGTTTTCTACAAAGGAACAGCATCCTACCCTCTCCTATCTCCCCACCCCCAAGCCCCCACCTAAATGCGGTGTAGCTCCGCCCTGCATTGCTACTGCATAGCATTTGCATTGCTACTGATATGCTATGTCATAGCAATGCAGATGCTATGCAGTAGCAATGCAGTAGCAATGTACAGCGAAGCTAAGGTATATTTTCAGCGAAGGCTGTCTTCTCCTGAAAAAAGCCCTACGCCTTCCGTAAAGGGACAAAAAGAACGGCTTCCTCATTCCGTGCAAGGAATGAGGAAGCCGATGTTTAAGGTATTGTTATTTCAGCTATTAGAATACGACAACCTTACGCATGGCATCGCCAACTTTCACCACATAGACACCTGCCTGAGGTGCGCGGAAGGCGCAGCGGGCTGCATCGAAGGTGGCGAGCTCACGGCCTGAAAGGTCGTAGATTCTCACGAGGGTCTGCTCTGCGCAGACAACATTGATGGTGTTCTCGGAAGCATAGACTTTCACGTTGTCGGGCAGCACAGAAACGATGCCCACGCCGCCACGGGCGCCCACGGTGATGGGAGTGTTGGCGGCAGCCTGGTAGAAGATTTCTTCCCACGTGGCCTGGTTGGTGGAGGTGTTCATCGTGACGTGGCCCCAGCCGTAGTGGACCTGTCCACCGATGAGCATACGGAAGCCGACGTTGATGGAGGGCTCGATGTTGAGGTAGGCGTCGCCCTGGGCATACCAGCCGCTGTTAGGTCCCACAGAGGTGCCCTCAGAGAGGTTCGAGACGCGGTCCCACTGTTCCTCGCTTGGGGTGACGATGTTGTTGCCGCCCTCAGTCCAAGCGAAGGTCAGGCCGCCGTTTTCGATATCCATACCATCCTCGGTATAGCCGTAGGTGATACGGAATTCGACGGTGCCGTCGTTGTTGAAATCCAGGCCGTAGATGTCGTCGATGGCTGCGCCGCTCCAATCAATGAAAGAGCCTGTGCCGACGGTGCCTTGCTGAACTTGGGCGAAAGCGCCCGTTGCAAAAAGCATTGCTGCAAGAATGTAGATGTTTTTCTTCATGATGTTGATTTTAAATTTCTTATTGTTATCATTATCTGGCCACATAATGGCAGAAAGGTGATGCAAAGATACGAAATATTTATAATACAAAATAAAAAAAATCAAGAGCGGGAAGCAGCTCGGCTGCCGCCCACTCCTAATTCATAATTCGACAACCACAAATCCGTGAAAGGCACTGTTATAGGCGGATTTTGTACTTCAGCAGCCGCTCGTCGAGCATTTCTTCGGGAATGATTGCCTTTACCGCCTCGGCAAGGATGTTGAGCATACCTTCGCGCACATAGTCCTTGCGCACGAAGAGTGCCACATCGCGCGTGGGGACGGGATTGACGAGGGGACGGATGTTGCGCTGCATCGATTCGCGCAGCAGCCCGATGTGGAGCTTAGGCAGGACGGTGAAGCCGCCGTTGGAATCTACAATCCTGACTAACACCGAGGTACATCCCGACTCGAAGAAGGAACTGTGCTTGATTTCCTGGTTGCAGAAATAGGGTATCTGCTGCTGGAAGCTGATCTCCTGCTTGAGGGCCCAGAGGCGGTCGGCGGGCATGTCCTGCGAGCATATCTCGGACTGCTCGTAGAGGGGGTCTTGAGGCGAGACGTAGGCCACGAACTGCTCATGATAGAGCGGAATTTCGAGGAGGTTTTCCTCCTTGTTGACGAACGACATGATGGCCACGTCGAGCTCGGCCTTCTTGAGTTTCTCGATGATGGTGTCGCGGTGCAGCTCCTGGGCGTAGATGTGCACGTCGGGATAGTGCGCGTTGAGGTAGGCGAACATCTCGGGCAGGATGTAGGGCACGATGGTGGGCGTGAGCCCCAGGCGGATGTCGCCCTCGGCCTTCTTACGCTCCGTGAGCGACATCTCCATGAGCTGCTTGGAGTTGAAGAGAACCACCTTGGCCTGATCCAGCACCTGCTGACCTGCCATGGTGGGCACGACGGGATGGGCGTTGCGATCGAAGATGACGATGTCCAGCTCATCTTCAAGCTTGCGGATGAGGGAGCTGAGGGTTGACTGGGTGACGCCGCATGATTCGGCTGCGCGGACAAAATGGCGATACTTATCGACTGCCACGATGTACTCTAATTGTTGTAATGTCATAATGTTAAGATATTTATTGATTATTGGTGTTTCCGCTGCAAAAATACATATAAATTTTGAATTATCGAGAAAATCCTTATCGAATATTTCAATAACGGTATCGCCTGAAGCTATCGGCACGCTCGCCAGTATCGGAAAAACAAATTCCCAGAAGGCTAAAATCCGAGACCGCAGCCGTGGAGGTCTGCGGTGAGGTGCGGCGGCTGTGGCGAGGCGTATTCCAATAAGGCAATCCTTACTCGGGACACGGCGAAACGCATTTTTAACAAAAAGTATTTCATCCATTATATAATATTTATCAAAAAAATGCGTTACAAGGGACAAGAGCAGACAGATATGCTCTAATGAGAGTAACAATAATTAATATCAATATGAGTCTGATTAAATCTATTTCTGGCATCAGAGGCACCATCGGCGGCGTTCCCGGCGACGGCCTCAGTCCTATCGACGTGGTGAAATTCACGACGGCTTTCGCCACTTTCCTGCAGCGTCGCAACAACGAAGGCAAACGCCTCACCCTCGTGGTGGGCCGCGACGCCCGCCTCAGCGGAGCCATGGTTGACCGCCTCGTGGTCGGCACCCTCCAGGGCATGGGCATCGACGTCATCGAGACGGGCCTCTCCACTACGCCTACTACGGAAATGTCTGTAATTGACAAGCACGCCGACGGCGGCATCATCATCACCGCATCGCACAACCCCAAGCACTGGAACGCACTGAAGCTGCTCAATGCCCGCGGCGAATTTATCGACGCTGCCGAAGGCAACGAGGTTATCCGCATCGCCGAAAGCGAGGACTACAGCTACGCCGAGGTGGACAACCTGGGTCAGGTGACCGATGACCTCAACACCATCGACCACCACATCGAGCGCGTGCTCGCCCTGCCCCTCGTAGATTGCGACGCCATCGCCAAGGCCGGCTTCCGCGTATGCGTGGATGCCGTCAACTCCACGGGCGGCATCGCCATACCCCGCCTGCTCCGCGCCCTGGGCGTGAAGGATGTGGTGGAGCTGAACTGCGAGCCCACGGGCCACTTCGCCCACAACCCCGAGCCCATACCGCAGAACCTCACCCAGATCTCCGAGACCGTGGCCAAAGAGCACTGCGACCTCGGCATCGTGGTTGACCCCGATGTGGACCGTCTGGCACTGGTGTGCGAGACCGGCGAGATGTTCGGCGAGGAATACACCCTCGTCAGCGTGGCCGACTACGTACTCAGCCACACCCCCGGCAACACCGTCAGCAACATGTCCTCTTCACGCGCCCTGCGCGACGTGACCCGCAAATACGCCGGCTGCCAGTACAACGCCAGCGCCGTGGGCGAGGTGAACGTCACCACCCTCATGCGCCAGACCGGCGCCATCATCGGCGGCGAGGGCAACGGCGGCGTCATCTACCCCGAGCTGCACTACGGCCGCGACGCCCTCGTGGGCGTGGCACTCTTCCTCACCCTCCTCGCCAAGAAGGGCATGAAGGTGAGCGAGCTCCGCAAGACCTACCCCGACTACATCATCTCCAAAAACCGCAAAGACCTCACCCCCGACATGGACGTTGACGCCCTCCTCAAGAAAGTCGCCAACCAGTACGCTGCCGACAAATCCTGCCAGGTCAGCACCATCGACGGCGTAAAGATCGACTTCGAGGACGGCTGGGTGCACCTCCGCAAGAGCAACACCGAACCCATCATCCGCATCTACAGCGAGGCCCACACCGAGGCCCGCGCCAACGAACTGGCCCAGCAGGTCATCGCACAAATCTAACCCACTCCCCTTGCTGGAAGGGCAAGAACATACACAGTGGCGGATTCTGCAATCCGCCACTTTTTTGTCCTTCGGCGAGGAGTTCCAGAGCAGAAGCCCCCACTCCCGAGCCACGGATAATGAATAATCAGCCAACTACTCGCCCCCAGTGGCGTTTTGGAGGTCGAAACATTTGTTTAGAGGCTGCCAAGAGGTGTTTTGGAGGTCGAAACATTTGTTTAGAGGCTGCCAAGAGGTGTTTTGGGAGGGGGGAAATAACGGAGGCGGGGAAACTTGTATCAGTCGCCTGTGGTGAAGTCTATCAGCTGCGAGCCTTTGGCTCTGCCGCCGCCGTCAACGATGAAGTTGGGACCGGTGATGGAGAAGGAATAGGCGGTGTGCGGCGCCAAGTCGAGCCTGACGGAGAGGACGGTGTGATCCTCGTTCCACGAGAAGGGGTACCACTCGTCGGCATAGGGGAGCATCTCGCGGTCGTCCCTGCCGCGTCCCAGGCCGATGCTGTCGAGCATCTTCCGGTCGAAGAAGATTTGCAGCACGAAGGGGCCGCCGGGGATATCCGTCGCGCCATCGGCGATGTTGCAGGTGTAGTTTGCCACGGGCATCAGTTCGGGACGCACCACATCGACATTGAAGAAGAGGGTGTCCACGCCGTACTGTTTCACTCGGAAGGCGTCGTAGAGGTGGGCGCCCCAGATCATAATCGGCTCTTTGGGCTGGAAGTCGTAGAGGTACATCATCAGCTTCTCGTGGCTGGGGCGGGTGACGTACATGGCCTTCTGCCAGCTGGTGCCGTCGCCAGTGCTGGCGATGGCGATCCAGAGGAGGAGGAAGCGCGTCTCCGCCTTGTCGGCCTCGCGGCGGCTGCCGCCGTAGTGCTCGGCCAGGAGGGAGCGCAGCCGGTGCTGATAGTAGTAGGTGCAGATGTCGGCGGGGGCGGCCTTGCCCACCTTCTCTGTCAGGGCGAGGGCGTGCTTCAGCTCAGCCTTTGAGGGGACGCCCTCGCGGTCCAGCATTTCGAGGATGGTGTCGTACTGCGCGAAGCTCATGTCGGGGTTGAAGTCCTTCTGGAAGGCGGCGCCGAGATAGAAGGCCTGCATCTCCTCGATGGTCAGCGAGGTGTCGGCCTGCGCGAAACGTTTGGCCAAGGTGCGGAAATAGTGAGGGCTCTGGCGGTCGTTGGACTCCCGCTTTATCTGCTCCAGGTCGGGCGTCACGAAAATCTGCCGGGCAGAATCTATAGCATCTGTTGGCGTCCTATCATTATTGGCCAAAGACACTATTTCATTTACGATTTCATCCACAGGATTTTCCTGTTGTGCTGATGCCATATAGCCCCAACACAGTATTGCTATAATCACTATTTTTTTCATAACTATTCATTGTTAACAAAACTACGACGAGTCCGCGAAATTGTTACTTCTTGGTGCGGATATTGCTGACGAGCACGTCCACTCCGTACTCCCACATCATGGTCTTCCACACGCCTTTGGCCATGCCCAGATTCTCCTCGGGCTGGAAATCCATGATGCAGGCACCCGCAATGTGGGCTTTGGTGTCCAGATAGAGCATGTCGGCCTTGCAGTTGCTGCTGTACATCAGGCAAGTGCGCACCTTGCCACTATCCTCCGCATCCCTGACATTGAAGAGATAGAAGACGATACGCCCCTCCGGTACATCCATGGAGAGATTTGCCGTGTCGGCCATCGACGACAGGGTGTCCTCGGGGAGGTACGTCACCATAGCCACGCGGAACTTGCTGTTCTTCCGCTTTGCCTTGACGAGTTCCAGCTCCACACGCGAGCCCGGCTCGATAGCGATATGCGTACCAATCGTACCGAACGGAGTTCCCGGCTCCGGCAATTCCACCTCCTCTTCGTCCATCATGCCACCCCAGAACGACATCATGAAATCGACATTGAAAAAGAGCGAGCTGACGCCATAGTCGTTCTCCTCGACGTCGAAAACGTCGTAGGCCGACGTGCCCAGGGTCTGGAGCGACTGATTTTTAGGAACGAAGCCGTACATGTTCAGCATGAGGTACTCGTGGTTCACGCTCATGACGTACATGGCCGAATCGGGCGAGATGCCGTTGCCCGTGCTGGCAATGGTGTAGAAGAGCATCTGGAACTGCAACTGCGCCTTCTGCATCTCCACAGTGTCGCCGCCGTAGGTCTCGGCCAGCATGGAGAGCGCGCCGAACTTATAGAAATAGGCAAAAGGCTCCGAGGGGCACAGCCTTATCACCTCGTCGGCGAGGGCGACGGCGAGGCTCAGGTCGCCCTTCGTGGGCATCGCCTCTTGGTCGAAGATCTTTCGTATGGTCGCAAACTGGGCGAAATCCTCATACGGGTTGAAGCCCTTCTGGAAGGCCCTGCCGAAATAGAAAGCCTGCAGGTCGGCGATGGTGAGCGTGGTGTCGGCGGCGGCAAAACGCTTCTCAAGCTTGGCATAATAGCGGTCGCTCTTTCGGTCTTGAACCTCCTTCTTAATCTGATGGAAGTCGGGCGTGACAAAACCGCTTTGGGCAAATGCCGCCCCGCAGAGCACGAGTGCGGCAAGGAGGGAAAAGAGTCTTTTCATAATCATGTTTTTTTAAAAAGAATGCAGAGCCGCCAACAGGGGCTCTGCATTCTTGCCGAGGGGAGCATTATTCGCCTTCGGGGGCACAAATCCATACAATCAGATAGATCCAGAATCCGACGCTGCCGCAGAGCAAGGCGATAAGAGCAACAATGCGGACCACGGTGGGGTCGATGTTGAAGAATTTGGCCAAACCGCCGCAGACGCCGGCAATCTTCTTGTCGCTCATGCTGCGGGTGAGTTTCTTTACTTCGTTATTTTCCATGTTGAATGTTTTTTATTGTGAACTGTGATCAGTGAACTGATTTTTTATGAAGAGTGAATTGTGAATTGACAAATGTGGGGCGGCAGCCTTCACTATTCTCAATTCTCCATTAAATCAGGCCGCGGTCCTTGAGGAGGGGCGTGACGCTGGGCTGCTGGCCGCGGAAGGCGACGTAGAGCTCCATAGGCTCCACGGTGTTGCCGCTCTCAAGGAGGTGGCGGAACTTCTTGGCGAGCTCGGGGTTATAGAGGTCGCCGCTCTCGGTGAAGGCTGCGAAGGCGTCGTGGTCGAGGATGGCGGTCCAGGTGTAGCTGTAGTAGCCTGCGTCATAGCCCGTGGTGAAGATGTGCTGGAAGTAAGGGCTCTTGTAGCGGCTGATAATCTCGGGAATGAGGCCGATGCGGTCGAGGTGTTCCTTCTCGAAGACGTTGGCGTCGATGGGCTGCTTGGCGGTGATGCTGTGGTAGTCCATGTCGAGCAGCGAGGCGGCGAGGAGCTCGGTGTTGATGAAGCCCTGGCCGTAGGTCTGAGCGGCGGCAATCTTGGCGATGAGCTCGTCGGGGATGGCCTCGCCGGTCTTGTAGTGCTTGGCGTAGGTCTTCATCACCTCGGAGTTGCGGCACCAGTTCTCCATGATCTGAGAAGGCAGCTCAACGAAGTCGCGGGGCACGTTGGTGCCGGCCAGCGAGGGATAGTGGCACTTGCTGAGGAGGCCGTGGAGGGCATGGCCGAACTCGTGGAAGAGGGTCTCGCTCTCGTCGAAGTTGAGCAGCGAAGGCTTGTCGCCCGTGGGCTTGGTGAAGTTGCAGACCACCTGGATGATGGGGATGACGTTCTCGCCCTGCTGGGTCTCTTTCTGGCCGCGGAATTCGGTCATCCAGGCACCGCTGCGCTTGCTGGCGCGGGGGAAGAAGTCCATGTAGAGGATGCCGATGACCTTGTCGCCGTCCATCACCTCAAAGGCGTGAGCCTCCTTGTCGTAGGTGGGCAGGTCGGGGTTCTCGCGGAAGGTGATGCCGTAGAGCTTGGTGGCGGTGGCGAAGGCACCTTCGCGGACGTTATCGAGCGAGAAGTAGGGACGCACCACGCTGTCCTGGAGGTCGTACTTCTCCTTGCGGAGTTTCTCGCTATAGTAGCGCCAGTCCCAAGGTTCGAGCTTGGCGGCGGGGTCGTCGGCCACAATCATCTTCTGGTAGGCGGCGCACTCCTCCTTGGCCTTGGCCAGGGCGGGAGTCCAAATCTGCATCAGGCAGTCATAGACGGCCTGGGGGGTCTTGGCGAGGCAGTCGTCGAGGACATAGTCGGCATGGCTCTTGAAGCCGAGGATGTTGGCACGTTCGAGGCGGAGGTTGGTGAGGGTGTCGATAATCTTGGTGTTGTCGAACTCGCCGCCGTTACAGCGGGTGCTGTAGGCGTCCCACATCTGCTTGCGGAGGTCGCGGTCGGCGCAGTTCTGCATGAAGGGCTCCCAGCTGGGCATGTCGAGGCCGAAGACGAGCTTGCCCTTGGTGGCGGGGTCGGCGTTGCCGGTCTCCTGAGCGGCAGCAATCTGGTCGGGGGTGAGACCTTCGGGGGCCTTGTCGAGGACGAGCTTGTAGTCGTTGGAGGCCTTGAGGACGTTCTGTGCGAAACGGAGGGTCAGCGAGGCAATCTGCTCGTTGAGCTCGCGGAAGCGGGGCTGCTGTGCCTCGGGCACATTGGCGCCGCTGCGCACGAAGCCTTTGTAGGTCTCGTCGAGGAGGCGTGCCTGCTCGGCGTTGAGGCCGAGGCTCTCGCGCTGGTCATATACGGCCTTGATGCGCTCGAAGAGCTTGGCATTGAGGGCGATGTTGTCGCCGTGCTTGGAAAGCAGAGGCGTCACCTCTTCGGCAATGGCCTCCATCTCGTCGTTGTTTTCGCACTCGCTGAGGTTGAAGAAGACGCCGCTGACCATGTTGAGCAGCTCGCCGCTGTACTCGTAGGCCTCGATGGTATTCTCGAAGGTGGGAGCCTCGGAGTTGTTGACGATGGCATCGATTTCTTCCATCTGCTGTTTCATGCCCTCCTCGAAGGCGGGCATGTAGTGTTCGGTTTTGATCTGGGCGAAATCGGGAATCTCGTAGGGGGTGCCCCAGCCCGATTCGGCAGCTTTAATAAAGGGGTTGTCCATGTTTTTCTTACATCCCGTGGCCAGCAGCGTCATGGCTGCGAAGCCCACGGCTAAAATTGTAGTTTGTTTTTTCATGTTATGTAATGTTATATTATAATCGTTGACTGGTGAATTGTGAAAAGTGAATTGTGAATTGACAAATGACGGCAACCGCCCTTCTATTCACTATTCACAAATCTCAATTCTCAACGCTTCCGCAGATTGCCTTGATGACGTTCTCGATGCTTGTCTCGCCCAGTTTCTTGGCCTGGATGATGTTGTTCTCGTCGATGAGGTATATCTGAGGCGTGGATACGATGTCATAGACGTCGTGCCAATCCACGTTGGCCTCGCCACCGTCAAGGCTCAGCCATGCGGGGTCAGTCATGTCATGTTCCTTGAGGAAAGTCTTCCACTCCGCGCGGGTCTTGTCGTCGGGGTCGCTGAGGATGGTGAAGGCCGCCATGTCATATTGGTCGCGATACTGCTCGAAGACCTTATAGACGGCGGGGACGATGTGCTGGCAATGGCCGCAGTTGGGCGACCAGAAGACGAGCAGCTTCCACTTATTGGGCAGCGAATGAAGCGAATAGGGGGTGCGCAAAGTGTCGTAGAGTATCAGCTCGGGAGCCTCCTTGCCCACCAGCAGGCGCTTGTACTTAGCGGCACGCACAGCCTCTTTCTCGATGCTCGAAGGCGAAGCCCAGAAGTTGTCGTCGGTGGAATAGTAGTTCTCTACCATGTGGACATACACCTCGTCATATATCATCACGTTGCTTTGCAGATACTTCTGCGTCAGCGTGTTGGTGAGATACATAAACACGTCGGGAGCCTTCCTGGAGCGTTGCAGCACCCTGTCGATATACCTAATAATAACCTCTGGCGGAGCGTATTGCAGCTGTCTGTCGAAGAAGGTCATCACCCTGTCGTAGAAGACCTTCTTGGGCGTGCGGACGATGGCGTTGTCTTCGAGAGGCACATTGTCAAAATAGTGGTCCATATAGTACCATCTGCGAGCCGTGTCGGGCATTGTGTCGCCCTTCTCGTCCAGCAGCGGGGGCAGCACATCCCTGTTCACGAGGAGCATCTTGGAGAGGAACATGTCGGGGTTGGCCTCCACCAAGGCATGCACGATGCTGTCGAGTTCCATGTACTTCGCCATCCTGTAGGCGGCAAAAGAGGCCGAATCCATGCTGCTGTGAGCCTTGCTCAAATCCATATTGCAGTCAATGTCGCGACGATGGTAGTCGTTGAAGAACTTATTCTGCGCACTGCCCTTCACCGTCATATTGTAGTCCCAGTCCCCCTCCTTCGTCTCAAACTGGAAGAAAGGCTTCTCGTGATAGATGACGAAATCGACATAGTTGCCCTGCGGATTGGCAAAGAAGTAGAGGCCCGGGGCGAGGGTGTCCTTAGTGCTGGAGAACACAAAGCGGCCCTTGCTGTCGCGTATAGCCGTGTCAACCACGCGGTTGCCCTTGGCGAAATAGCATCCGAGATACATCATCGTATCCTTGCCGTTCTCAATTTTGAAGGTAATCTCATAGGTAGGCTTCTTGCGGGCCTGAGCAGGGAGCATGGCCGCCAGCAGAAGGAAGAATAGGAATAGTTTCAATTTATACATACTACAATAAATATATAATAACACCATAACGGCAATAATCCCGTAATATTGCACAACCGCAAAAAAATATTTCGGTCTATGGCACCCGAAATCGACAAAGCCTCCAGCCAACCAAAATCCACAAAAACGCAGCCGCCCATAATCCTTACAACAATTAACATTTGATTTTAACATTTCGCAGACCTCTTTCTTGCAAAAAACGGACAAAACCCAGCTCCGTCTTACCTCCGCCTTAGCTTCGCCTTACCTCCGCCTTAGCTCCGCTCCTAAGAGCGAAGCTGGAGCGAACAAAACAGGGCTTTTCAGCCTTGTTTTTCCGAAGCTATGGCGAGCTTTGAAATTAAGAAATTACTTAATAAATTTAACACATAAAAGATATAATATAATCACATCTTTTGCGTTATTAATAGGATTAAAATAATATATAGACATGTCATCACTGCCTCCTATATTCCTCGACTTGGCCATCATCCTCTTCACGGCGGGCGTCATCACGGTCATCTTCAAATGGCTGAAGCAGCCCCTCGTGCTGGGATATATCGTAGCAGGATTCTTCATAGGTCCTTACTTCCCTTGGTTCCCCGCCATCACGGACGACACCAACATCCATGTGTGGAGCGACATCGGCATCGTGTTCCTCATGTTCGCCTTGGGCTTAGAGTTCAGTATCAAGAAGTTGAAGAAGGTTGGAGCCACGGGCGCCATCACAGCCCTCACCGAGCTGGGCATCATGTTCGTGGTGGGCAACACCGTGGGCCACGCCCTCGGCATGGGCCACATGGACAGCATATTCCTCGGCTGCATGCTCTCGATTTCTTCGACTACGATTATCATCAAATCGTTCGACGACCTGAAGCTGAAGCAGCAGAAGTTCACAAGCACGGTGACGGCCGTGCTCGTGGTGGAGGACCTCGTGGCGGTGCTGCTCCTTGTGTTCCTCTCCACCTTGAGCGTTAGCCGCAAATTCGACGGCGCCGAGCTCGGCATGAGCCTCATCAAGCTGGTTTTCTTCCTGATAGTGTGGTTCACCTTCGGCATCTTCCTCATCCCCTCCCTGCTGAAAAGCATGCGCAAATGGATGTCGGAAGAGACCCTCTGCATCGTTGCCGTGGGACTCTGCTTCGGCATGGTGGTGCTTGCCGACTTTGCAGGATTCTCCACCGCTCTGGGTGCCTTTGTGATGGGCGCCATCCTGAGCGAGACCATCGAAGCCGATGTCATCCACCGCATCATCACGCCCATCAAAAACCTCTTCGGGGCTGTATTCTTCGTCTCGGTGGGTATGCTGGTCAACCCCGAGGTGCTGGTAAAATATATTGTACCCATATTAGTGATTGCCGCCACGGTCATCATCTTCAAATCCATGGCCGCCACGATTGGCATGACGCTGAGCGGCAAGCCTTTGAAAACATCCATGCAGGGCGGCTTCTGCTTCTGCCAGATTGGTGAGTTCTCGTTCATCATTGCGGGACTGGGTCTGAGCTTCAATGTGATAGACCCCAACCTCTACCCCATCATCGTCTCCGTCTCTATCCTCACCACCTTTGTGACGCCCTACATGATTAAAGCCGGCCTGCCGGCATACGAGAAGGTCTATCCCAAACTGCCCAAACGATTCAGGACAGCTCTGGAACACTACAGCAGCTCCTCACGCGTCACCACGCACGAGAAGAAGCTCACCACCTTTGTGCGCAAACAGCTCACCTCCATTCTCCTCTACGGCGTCATCCTCGTAGCCCTGGCATTCCTCAGCTTCCTGCTTCTCAAGCCGTTCATCAACAAGCTGTTTGTGGGCTGGGAAATTCCTGCCATCTGGGGCAACCTCCTGGGCATGGTCATCACGCTCACCATCATGACCCCCTTCCTGTGGGCGCTGGCGGTGAAGAACGTCAGCCATCAGCGCATCCGCAAGATGCTGCAGGCCTACCCCACCAGCCAGGTAGCCGTCATCCCCCTGCTGGCCCTGCGCTACGCCATCACCATCTTCATCGTGGGATGGGTGGTGTCGAAATATGTCCACCTCGCCATCGGCCTCCTGATTGTGGTGGCCACCATTGTGGTCCTCATCGTGCTGCTATCACGCAGAGCCACAGACTTCTACAACCGCATCGAAGAGCACTTTGTGTCCAACTTCTACCAGCGACAAGCCCAGCACTCTTTCAAGATACCTGAATCGCTGGAAAAGAACTTCCTCATGGAGCGCATCACCGTCACCCCCTATTCCGAGATGGCTGGCAGAGCATTGAAAGACACAAGGTTCCGCCAAGACTACGACATCAACGTGGTGACTGTGGAACGTGCCGGAAAGGTCATCGACCTGCCCGACAAGGACATCCTCATCCTGCCTGGCGACCGCCTCACTATCCTGGGCAGCGAAGAGCAGCTGGCAAAGGTGCGCAGCGTCTTAGAGGTGGAGCCCGACATGCTCATCCACGACCATTCCGACCACGAAATCAACACCTACCGCCTTGAGGTAAGTCCCAACAACAAGCTGATAGGCACCACCATACGCAGTTCTAACTTCATGAACATATACCACGCCCTCATCATCGCCATCGAACGTGGCACGGACTACATGCTCAACCCTGGTCCCGACACAACATTCGAGGTGGACGACGTGGTTTGGCTGGTATCACCCAACGAACTGAACGTCACCGAATTTCATAAGGCTATGCCCGATAGCGACGCCCAGCTCGAATCCGATAAAGACTTTATTTATTCTCCTTTAAATAATACAATATGAGACGCAGAATTATAGCACTTTCTTTGCTCCTCGCCCTCGGCTCTGCTGCCACAGCACAGAACGATAAAGGTTTTGAGATTTCCAAGAACCTCGAAATATTTGCCAACGTATATAAGAACCTCCACAGCAACTATGTCGATGATGTCGATCCCGGCAAGACCATGAAGGTGGCTCTCGACGCCATGCTGGCCTCGATGGACCCCTACACCAACTATTTCGCCGAGAGCGATATAGAGGACGTGAAGATGCAGGTGCTCGGCCAATATGGCGGTATCGGCTCCCTCATCCACCAAGAGAACGGCAAGAGCTATATTGCCGAACCCTACAAGGGCCTCCCTGCCGATAAGGCCGGCGTGAAGATTGGCGACCGCATCCTTGCCGTGAACGGCGAAAGCACCGAAGGCAAGAGCAGCACAGACGTAAGCGCCGCCATGCGCGGACAGGCAGGGACGAATGTGACCCTCCGCCTTGAAAGAGACGGAAAGGAGTTCGACGTCGTCATCACCCGCGCCGAGATACGCCTGCCCAACGTCTCCTACAGCGGCATGGTAAACGGGAACGTGGGCTATGTGCGCCTTGACGAGTTCACACAAGACGCAGCCAAGAACGTGCGCGATGCCTTCCGCCAGCTCAAACGCGACCACCCCGACATGCAAGGCTTCATTCTCGACCTTCGCGGAAATGGCGGCGGTCTGATGAACGAGGCCGTGGACATCGTCAACATCTGGGTGAAAGCCAACGAGCTGGTTGTTGAGACCAAAGGCAAGGTGGCATCCAAGAACACCAAGAGCCGCACCCGCATGGCTCCCGAAGACGTGGACATTCCTGTAGCGGTGCTCGTGAACGGCAACAGTGCCTCGGCCAGCGAGATTGTAAGCGGCAGCCTGCAAGACCTCGACCGCGCCGTCATCATCGGCGAACGCTCCTACGGCAAGGGACTTGTGCAGAACATCCTGCCCATGCCCTACAACACACAGATGAAGATCACCGTGTCAAAATATTTCATCCCCAGCGGCCGCTGCATCCAGGCCATCGACTACAAACATCGCGACGAAAACGGCCGCGCCCTCAAGGTGCCAGACTCGCTGAAGACCGCCTTCAAGACCCGCAATGGCCGCACCGTCTATGACGGCTTCGGCATAGAGCCCGACATCGAGGTGGAGCATGAGACCAGCTCGCTGCTCTCCATAGCCCTCTACAACCGCTTCCACTTCTTCAACTACGCCATGAAGTTCGTCAAGGAACACGAAAGCATACCCCCTGCAAGCGAGTTCCAAATCACGGACGAGATATATCAGGACTTCGTCGATTACCTCTCCGACAAGACCTACGACTACACCACCTACACCGAAAACATCATCTCCGACCTCCGCAAAGTGGCCGAAGAAGAGAACTATATGGACAACCTCAAGCAGCAGATCGACCAGCTCGAAAAGACCTACAAAGAGGCTAAAAAAGAGGACCTCATGCGCAACCGCGAGGAAATCAGCGAGCTGCTGAAGGATGCCATCCTCGTGCATTACTACTACCGCACGGGCAGCATCGAGGGTTCCCTCTCCGCCGACCCCGATGTGAAGAAGGCCGTCGAAGTGCTCACCAACAAGGAAGAATATAACCGCATCTTAGGCAAATGAGAAACAAATTTTCAGACGAAAAGATTTTCAGACGAAAAGATTTTCAGACGAAAAGAGCCCGCATCCATAGGAGCATCTTTGTCGTGCTGCTGTGCCTGATAGCGGGAGCGATGACCACCTCGGTCTTTGCCACCAACCTGCTGTGGGTGCTGCTGCTGGCGAACTGGGTTGTCGAATGGAATTGGACAGAGAAATTCGGCGACTTCCGCCACAACCATCTTCTGCAAGCCTTCCTCGCCCTCATCGCCGTCCACCTCGTCTGGCTTCTCGGCACAGCCAATCTAAGTTACGGACTTTTCGACATCCAGAAGAAGCTGCCGCTCATAGCCCTGCCACTGGTCATCCTCACCACCAAGCCGCTCAACGCCAAAGAAGCGCTGAACGTCGGCATCTGCTATTGCGGAACAGTCTTCGTTGTCACCATCATCGGACTTGTCCGCCACCTCACCATTCCCGACCTGCCCTATCGTGAGATTGTCCCCTACATCTCCCACATACGCTTCGGACTGAACATCTGCCTCTCCATCGTGCTGCTCTTCTATGCCGCCTTCCACTACCGCAAAGGCTGGATCTGCGGTGTCAGCCTTGCCCTTACGCTGTGGTATCTCTGCTTCCTGTTCCTGCTGCACGCCTACACCGCCTTCATCATCCTCTTTGTGATGAGCGTCACGCTTGCCATCGTGTATCGCCGCCGCATGACGCGCCGAAGCAGGCTCCTCATCACAAGCGTACTCTCCGCCATCATCCTGGCCGTCGGCCTCCTCGCCACCATATACACCCACGACTACTACCACCTCCAAGAGCTCTCCACACAGCCGCTGGCAGCCTTGACACCCAACGGCCGCCCCTACGTCCACCACGATGACGGCATCATCGAGAACGGCAACTACATCCACCACTACATCTGCGAAGAGGAGATGCGGCAGGAATGGACGAAGGTGAGCGCATTTCCCTTCGACTCCCTCACCGCCACGGGCTACACCATCTACCCCACCCTCCTGCGCTACCTCAACGGCCTCGGTCTCACCAAAGACAGCCTTGGCATGACGCAGCTCACCCCCGAGGACATCACCGCCATCGAGAAGGGCATTGCCAACCCCGTCTATCTGCAGCACGGTCCCCGAAAGATGGCCTACGCCTTCCTCTATGAATACGAGAGCCATCGCTGCTACCACAGCGTCTCCAACTTCTCCATGCTGCAGCGCATCGAGCTGTGGAAGAACGGCCTGCAGGTCTTTCTCCATCATCCCATCTTCGGCGTAGGGACGGGCGATGTGCCCGATGTATGCCACGAGAACCTCGTCATGGAGCAGTCCCCCCTCGCCGACACCAATCTGCACACACACAACCAGTACCTCAACTTCCTCATCGCTTTCGGACTGCTCGGATTTATCATCATCGCCTTCTGCTTCGTCAGGGCAATCCATAAAGAGCGCCATTGCAGCAGCGTCGTTTTCACGGCATTCCTCTGCATCCTGCTCATCTCGTTCATCAGCGAAGACACCCTCGAAACCCTCGCCGGCATCACCTTCGCCGCCCTCGGCTTCGTGCTCCTCGCTCCGAGAAAATCCGAATTAGTTAAGAGTTAAGAATTAAGAGTTAAGAGTGGGCTGACGCGGACGGCTACCACCCCATCACAATTCACTATTCACAATTCACTATTCACCATCATGTATCAATACCACACACTCAATAACGGCATACGCATCATCTTCAAACAAAGAGCCTCAGCAGTCATCTACTCTGGCGTCCATATCAACGTTGGCTCCCGCGATGAAGAAGGTGCCAACGAAGGTATCGCGCACTTCATCGAACACTCCATCTTCAAAGGCACCGAAAACCGCCGTTCCTACCACATCCGCAACCGCATCGACGGCGTGGGCGGCGAGCTGGACGCCTTCACCACCAAGGAGGACACCTGCATCTACGCCTCGGCCTTGACCGAGCACCTCGAACGCTGCCTCGAACTCTTTGCCGACATGCTCTTCCATGCCACCTTCCCCAGCAACGAGATTGAGAAAGAGAAGGATGTGGTCATCGAAGAGATCAACCTCTACAAAGACGACCACAGCGAATCAATCTGCGTGGATTTCGAGAACAGCTTCTTCGGCGACCACCCTCTGGCACACGACATCCTCGGCACGAAGAAGAACGTCAAGCATTTTACCTCGGAGATATTGAAAGACTACCTGAACCGAAAATACACGCCCGACCGCATGGTCATCAGCGTAGTGGGCAACGTGGAGTTCAAGAAGCTTGTCCGCCTGTGCCAGAAATACTTTGAGGACTACCCCTCCCGCACAGCCGACATCCAGCGCACCACGCCCCCCACCTACACCCCTTTCAACACCTCCATCAACAAACGCGGACATCAGACCCTCATGGTCATAGGATGTCCCGCACCCAACACATTCGACGACAACAAGACGGCCTTCACGCTCCTCAACAACATCCTCGGCGGCTCGGCCATGAACTCGCGCCTCAACGTCGCCATCCGCGAGAAGCACGGCTTCTGCTACAACATCTATTCCTCCTACTACACTTTCACTGACGCAGGCATCAGCTTCACCTACGCCGGCGTCGATAACGGAGCCGCGGAGCGCAGCACGGAGCTCATCTTGAACGAGATGAAACGCCTTCGCGACACCCGCCTCACCTCTCAGCAGCTCAAAGCCGCGCAGATGCAGTTTATCGGAAATCTTGCTATCGACTACGATTCGGGGCAGGCCGTGATGGAGGGCATCGGCAAGGCTCACCTCAACTTCGACCACGTCGATACCCTTGAGGAGAACATCCGCGACATCCTCAGCGTCACAGCCGAGGACATCCAGTCTGTCGCACAGGAATACCTGGTCGAAGACAAACTCAGCTTCATGTACTATAAGTGATTCTGTGAGCTGTAATCAGTGAACTGTGAGCTGACAATACATTGATGTGTCAGCCCAATTCTCAATGAAACGACGGCAACCGCCTTAATTCTCAATTATCAATTCTCAATTACCTCCACGGCTACGGCGTGCTGCATCGGCTCTGTGGCGGAAATCTTTATCACCGTGTTCCCGCCTTGTCCGACAGCTTTGGCCTTTCCGCCTTTCGGCGAAGAGATGAGCCGCACCTTCTTCACGGCGAAAGGCACGGCGAACGAGACCTGCCGCGTCCCCTCGTCCAAGAGGCAGAGGGCATAGCGATGCTTGCCGTCCTTGCTCTGGGTGAAGCGCACCTTGTCGCGGCAATAGGGATAGAGCGGCCGGGTGCCATAGATGGCCTCGCCGTTCGCCCGCATCCATGCCCCAAGCTCCTTCATGCGCAGCAGCGCCTCCTCGGGGAGGCTGCCGTCGGCATCAGGCCCCACGTTCAGGAGGAGGTTGCCGCCTTTCGCCACCACATCCGCCAGCATGTGGACTAACGTCGTGGTCGATTTATAGTGGTCGCCAGGCACATACGACCAGCTGTCGCCCATCGTCATGCAGGTCTCCCACGGATAGGGCAGCAGGGTGTCGGGCACCTGCTTCTCGGGCGTGCGGTAGTTCTCATAGCGGCCGCCCACGCTGCGATCGACGATAATCAAGTCGGGGTTGTCGCTTCGCGCAATGGCGACGAGGGCGTCCATGTCGATATCCTGCACGCGCTGATAGCAGCCCAGCCACGGCAGCGTCTCCTCGTTGAGGCTCCACTCGGGCCTCACCCATCCGCCGTCGAGCCAGAGGATGTCGATGTCGCCATAGTTATGCGTGAGCTCGCGAATCTGATTGTGCGTAAAAGCCTTGAAACGCTCCCAGCGCTCGGGATGCTCCGCGATGTCGTAGTTCACATTCCTGTCGGGCGTAGCCCATTCGGGAGCCCAGTAGTCGGCGTGGTGCCAGTCGGGCTTGGAGAAATAGAGCCCCGTCAATAATCCCGCCGAGCGGAAAGCATTGACGATGTCGAGCGTGATGTCGGGCTGGGCTTTGCGACTGTAGGGGCAGTCGCTGCCCGCCACGCTGTAGTCCGTCTCCGCGCTGCGGAACATGCAGAAGCCGTCGTGGTGCTTCGTGGTGAAGACCACATACCTCATGCCCGCCTCCTTCGCGGCGGCGGCCATCTCTTCGGGGTGGAAATGGGTGGGGTTGAACGTCTTGTTGAGCGCCTGGTAGCGGGCCTTGTAGTCTGTATAAGGCTCGCCTTGGCGGTCTATCCACGGCTCGTTGCAGATGCTCCACGACTCCACCACGCCCCACTGCGCATACATGCCCCAGTGCATCATGAAGCCGAGTTTCAAGTCCTGCCATTCGTCGATGCGGTTCAGGACGACGGAGTCCGTCTCCGCCTGCTGGGCCGACTGCGCGAAGCCCGCGAAAGCCCACAGCATAAACAATACTGATAACGCAAGTTTCCTCATAATATGTGTGATATGTGATTTGTAGTTTAACTGACTTGCAGATTCGGAGATTTGGAGATTCGCAGGCTTGCATATTGGGTGCGGCAGCCTCCCTTTTCGGAAAGGGGTGCCACGAAGTGGCGGGGTATGTTTCGAATAATTATTCCTTATTAATTTGCTGACTTGCGGATTCGGAGATTTGGAGATTCGCAGGCTTGCGAGCCTTCCAATCCTCCATTTTCCCATCTTCTAATCTTCTAATATTCGTAAATTAATTGGCGGAGAGTTCGCAGCTGCTCTGTCACTTAGCCACGCGGTAGCGGCCTGCCTCGCCCTTGTGGCGCACGGCGCGGCGGCGGTCGGTGGGGGTGCAGCCGTAGTAGCGGCGGTAGAGGCGGCAGAGGTTCGTGTGGTCGATGGCGCCGGCGCGGCGGGCCACATCGCCGATGTTCATGTCGGTATAGCGCAGCAGCTCGTCGGACAGGCGCAGCGCGTAGCGGTTGCAGAACTCCGACAGCGTCAAACCCGTGAGCACATGTATGAAGCCGTAGAAATCGTTGGTCGAGAGCGACAGCTTCCCCACGCCGCGGCGCTTCCGCTCATCGTAGCAGTACCACACGGGCATATTCAGCCCCTCGCGGCCGAAGAACGTCGTGCGGTCGGAGCCGCCGGCGGCCAGGAACTGCAAGAAACGGTCGAGAATCGGTATGCCGGAGGGCTGCAAGTTGCGCTCCAACGGCTCCCAGTGCCACTCGCCGCGCACATTATAGACGCGCTCCGCATCGAAAGGCGAGATAAACAGCTGGTCCAGACTGAAAGTAGGCTCGAATGACATAACTGAGGTTTTTAAGACAATAAAATCGATTTACAACACCATAAACGCACACTTCGACGAAATATTGTGTCAAAAAATCTTTGCAACGATATTTTCTTCGCCGAATTGACAGCCCTCAATGCGGCCAAGCAACTGACTACGCCGAATTGACAACCCTCAATGCGGCTACATAACTAACGAGGCCTAATTGATGTCCTACAATTCGGCCACATAACTAACGTCACCTAATTGAAGGCCTACAATTCGGCCAACAAACTAACATGGCCTAATTGACGACACACAATGCGGCTACGCAACTAACTTCGCCTAAACGAAGGCCTGCAACTTGGCCAAAATACTAACCATGCCGAAAAAACACCCCGCAACGCCCCCTTTCACCCCTCCGACACCCTTCCGCACTCCTGCAACACCCCCTTTCGCCCCTCCGACACCCTCCCGCACCCCTGCAACGCCCCCTTTCGCCCCTCCGACACCCTCCCGCACTCCTGCAACGCCGCCTTTCGCCCCTCCGACACCCTCCCGCACTCCTACAACGCCCCCTTTCGCCCCTCCGACACCCTCCCGCACTCCTGCAACGCCCCCTTTCGCCCCTCCGACACCCCCGTGCATCGCCTTTGAGAAGGGGAGGGCGGCCGTGGAACGGCCGCCCTCCCCTTCTCAAAGGCAACAAAAGCCCGTGGCAGTCTAAAAATGATATACGAAGCCGATATACGGTCCTGAGAGGTAGGGCATTTCGGCAAAGCCGCGTTCCGCATCGCGCAGGAGCGGGATGATGCCGTTGAAAGAGGCCGTCACGCCGAGGCGGTTGCAGAAGGCGGGGAAGCCGTGGGTTATCAGATACTCGTAGCCGAAGGAGAACGCGGGGCGGATGTAGCTGTAGCGCGTCACGCCGGACACGCCGCCCGAAAGGCGGTGGACATGGCCGAGGCGGACGCCGACCTCGGCATAGAACCCGGCGCGACGGAAGAGGTAGCCGCGCACGCCGAGGGTGAGCCCCTGCTCCGAGAGCATGTCAAAGGAGAAGCCGTCGCTGCCGAAAAAGCCGTCGGCGAAGTTCTTGGCCGAGTAGCACGCCGTCAGGGCGAACCTGTCGGCAAAGAAGTAGCCGTAGCCGACGTTCAAGTTTCCGTTGGTGATTTCCATATAGTCGTTCGACAAAGTCAGCGGGCACTCCCACATATTGGCGAACACAAACGAGCCGCCCTTCTCTGCCTTGGCACGCTGAAGAGCGATGTCGTGCAGCTTGAGGCTATCGGCCGAGCCTTCGGCACGCTGCCCCCACGCTGGGATAAGCATAGCGACAAATGCGAAGATGATAAAGAACTGTTTCATAGTGCTGCAAGATTAGAAGTTGATAAAAAAGCCCCCATTCGTCTGCATCGACCTGAACTGCAAGTTCTGCGTCCAGGCATCAAAATTGCCGTAGAAGAGCAAGGGCAATGTCACCGAGCAATCGAAGCCGAAGTTCACCTTCTTGTCGAGGGGCAGGAAGTTGATCTTCACCCCGAAGCCGGCAAAGAGGTAGCCGAACCAATAGCGCTGCGCCTTCGCCGCGACGGCTGGCGAGGCAGCGTCGCCCCATTGCAGGCTGCCGCCCGTGGTTAGATAGAAATGCTGCTTGCGGTCCACATAGTGGCGGACGGACGGGACGACGGTGTAGTCGGACGCTTGAATCGTAGAATTGTCTGCGATGCTGTGCAACAAATCCACATCCAAGCCACAGCGCCCTATCTTGTACTCGCCCCCGAGGGACACATGCCAAGCCTCTAACGCTGAAAGGCTGCCAGCCACGCCGCCTCCCACCTTGATGCTGAAAGGGCCGTCCAGCATCTGCTGCGCCCCCGCCGTCCAGCCCGACAGGCAGGCGACGACAAACAATAAAATCCTTATTCTTTTCATATATTGAATTTTTTATATCTCTAATCTAACAACGTCAGGTCTGGCATATTATTGTGCCAGACCTGACAATTGGTTAAAGACCCAATGTAAAATAAGAACAATATTTATTGTCTTGTGATGGGTAAAGATACGGATAGCCGGTTACCATTCCAGGGGTACCCACCACAAAATAAAAGTCTCTTGGTTTTCCCCACCACGTCTTATGGCAGAACCAAAGGCCACAGAAGCTAACGATGTTGTACAACTTGAACGATGACACTTTTTTGTTCAATTTACCCAACGTGGGCCAATCCATACCCATAAGAGCACTTGTGCCCGTATAGGTTTGTCCATCATACACACATCCTAAGAAAAACTTATCATCTTGCGTCAGTGTTCGGCCTGTCAGCTTATTGAAATATTCGTTCATTTCATCTGGGATTTCTTCTGAATTTTGAATTCCAAGTTCAACTGCTTTCTGATAGAGATCGTCCATTGTTTGGTTGCTTGCATACAAATCACTTAAATTGTTTGCCACACAGAAATTCTGAAAGGACAATTCGCTGTCAAAGTAATAGCAAGCCGTATCTGTGGAAACACTGACATAATCGCTACTATCCATTTGGCTCAAACTCTCAACAAGAACCCCGTTCAAATAGATGGGAAGTTCAACATCACTTTTTGCTCCGTTTTCTACAGAATTGGCGGTATTAACATTATCTTCTTTACTGCAAGCCGCCATACTGACAGCTGCGATTAACATTATTGCTAAGATTGAATTTCTAATTTTCATTTTGTTTATTATCTTTTAATGTTTATAATGTTTAAAACTATTTGAATAACTATTTTTGCCTTGGTGCTGCTGGACTGCGGCATTTTTTTCTTGTCCAGACAATAAAGTCGTTCTTCTCTCGTTACTTTCCACGTTATAGAACAATCGCTCTATGCCTTGGGCGCTATGGAACGGGACTGCGAAATCGCTCTGATGCCAATCTTCCCGACTCCTTTTCCGCCATCACGCCCTCAAAATTCCCGTCCTGCACCTCGGCACACCACAACAGGTGCAGGACTTTTTCATCCTAAACGCATTCCTTCCTTTTTTTATTGCTAACCTCCTGCGTCGTCGCATTCGGCTAATGTGTTAATAATTAGTTTTATCTATTCGTTACAGAGGGCTGCTGCTTCCCCTCTTTCATGTTGCAAATTTACAGCTATTTTTTCATTCAAAATTGTCTATTTCTATTATTTTTTTGACTATTTCAATGACTTTTGCATAGAAAAAATCAATTATTCGGTTTTTTTTCGTATATTTGCAAAATAAAACATTCTAAATCAAAGGAAAGATGGGTGACAAGGAAATCCACATTATAGACAATTTAGTCCGCAGCAAAATGCACCTGCTGGACAGCAACAAGGAGAACTTCTTCTCCGAAGGGCTGTCCCTCATCACCGACTACGCCCCCTACAGAGACCGCGTGGTGATAGGCAAGGTAATGCAGAGCCCCGAGCACAGGATAATATATGTGAAGCAGGGCTGCGCCGATATTCGGTTCAACATGAAGGAGGTCACCATGAACAGCCGCAAGATGGTAATCCTGCCCAAGGGCTCGACCATATCGGTGTTGGGCCACGACAACTCCTACCACCCGCTCATGGCAGCGTTCACGGGCGAAGAGTTTGCCAGCCTTGTGCCCTACCAAGAGATGGAGATAAACCTTTCGGCACAAGAGGCCGAGGTGATAGAAAGCTTCTTCGGCCTGATGAAGTCAGTGCTGACCATCGATGACGACAGCAAGCCCAGCGTCAAGCTGCTCATCAAGGCCCTGCTGACGCTGATACACAGCTCCCGCTTCGGCACAAAAGTCATCCCCACCGACAATAAGTCGCAAAGAATGAACGACTTTTTGACGGCCATCAACACCCATTACGACCCTCTCCAACGCAACATAGGCTATTATGCCAACCTGTTAGGGCTAAGCGAGAACCACCTAAGCAGCATAGTGCGTGCCGCAAGCGGGAAGACCGTCATGGATTGGGTTAACACAAAAGCCATCTTGGACATCAACCTGATGCTGGGCGACGGAAAGCTCACCATAGCCGAGATTGCCCAGCGCTCGGGCTTCTGCAGCACCTCCCAATTCGACCACTACTACAGACGCCACACCCAGACAACCCCTAACGACTACCGCCGCCTGTGCCTGAATGAAAAGCCCTGACAACCTCCTTCTCCCTTCTTCCACCCTTCTTCCTCCCTTCTTCCTCCCTTCCTTCGCTCTTCCTTCGCTCTTCGCTCCGCCTCCGCCCCCCCCAAAATAATATCGGAGAGCGGATTTTTGTTTGATTTCAGGGAACATCTAATTATTCGTGCTAATTCAATATTTTTGACAACATAAAGAGTCCTCTTTCCCCTCTAATGCAGAGCAAACACAACAAGTAATTTTCACTTTTTGCAATATATCAATTTTTTTTTGTACCTTTGCACATCAATAATTAAAAACTAAAAAGAATAAAATTATGCGTAAAGTATTATTAGCCATGCTGATGATTGCCGCCATCTCCACCGTGTCGGCACAGAGCAAATGGACTTACAAACTCGGTTTTGGTGGCGAATACAAAAACGGTAACGTCAACACCACCATCTTCAACACCAACGGCGGCATCGAGCGCAACGACAGCACCCTCGCCTTCGACGCCAACTACAACTACGTCTATGGCATGAAGGACAAGGTTGAATACGAAAACAACTTCACCGGCAACGTGAAATTCGACCTCTGGCAGTACAGCCGCTGGTCGCCCTTCCTGTCCGCCACCATCAACCTCAACCCTTACAACAAGTATAACTACAAACTCAGCTTCCTCGCCGGCGCCAAATACCGCATCTTCTGGAACGCAAACTGCGACTACTCCATCAGCGCCGCCTATGTTTTTGACTATGTCGATTACTTCGAGGGCATTGACCTTGCCAACCAAGTCAACCGTCTCTCTCTCCGTCTCAAGATCAAGCAGAAGATTGGCGACAACGTGAGCCTTAAGCACACCACCTTCTACCAGCCCTCCGTCACCGACTTCTCTGGCGACTATATCATCAACAGCGTGACCAGCCTCTCCACCCAGATCAGCAAGCACGCCTCCATCGCCCTCAACTTCAGCTACGAGTACCACAGCCTCGTCCCCGAAGGCGTCAAGAACCAGGACATCATCACCTCCGCAACCCTCAACCTGAAGTTCTAAATCCAACCGAAAAAGTACACATTTTTCCGAAAAAGAGCCACTTAGCAAAAAAAATATTTTGCCATGTCAAAAAAAATGTGTAACTTTGCACCCGCAAATGAGCCCTAAAAACGCCCATTTTTGACAGAAAATTAATAGTTAACTATAATAATAACAATCGTTTAAGAGCCACTGCTTAAAACGGCAAAAAAGACCTTAAAAATGAAAAAAGGAATCCATCCCGAGAACTACAGACTGGTAGTTTTCAAAGACATGTCTAACGACAACATGATCCTCACCAAGAGCTGCGCAGCTACCAAAGAGACCGTTACCTTCACTGATGGTAAAGAGTACCCCGTGGTGAAGTTGGAAATCACCAACACCTCCCACCCCTTCTTCACTGGTAAGTTGAAACTCGTTGACACCGCTGGACGTGTTGATAAGTTCATGAACAAGTACAAGAAATACTCCAAGAAGTAATTTGTTTTAGGTTTTAGATTAAAAAGCTCCCTTCGCAAGTTGGGGGCTTTTTTATTGCACCCACTGATTTATGGCTGCCTCTCACATTGCAAGAATGCCCGACATTGAGGCTTGAAAGAAATCACCAGAAATCAATCAGAAATCCCCACTCCACAATCATGAGAAAGACTCGAATAACCCCATTCGACTCATTCGACTCGTTCGACTCAAAACATAAACATTTGAAATACAACCCTAAAGCAGTAGAATCAAAGATAGTCGAATGAATAGAACGAGTCGAATGAGATTCGACTACCCTATCAGCATACGGCCAAAGCGAGTCTTGAGGAGCAGCCAGGTGACGAGGACGCTGGGAACAAGGGTGAGGGCCAGCACAAGCCAGGGCATGAGCCACACGCCCGCCCCCGAAGCACAGCACCACTGCGGCAGCGGAGAATAGAAATAGAGATACTGCATGAAGAACATGTGCAGCACATAGACGCCATAGCACAGACGCGAGCACTCCTTGAGCGCAGGGCTCGGCTGAGCATCGGCAGCCTTATGTCTGCCCAGCCAGCACATCACAGAGACATACACGGCAAGGATGCCGCAGAGCGTATGGCCTAAAGAAAGAAGGCGGATAGCCAACTGGCTCCACCCCTGCAAAGGACGCGGACAGCGGAAGTCGCAGCCCGGCAGATAGTTGTGCGTGACCTGCTGATGCAAAACGACAAATACGAAATAGGCAATCCACAAAATGGCGATAAGCCAGCCATGAGAAACGGTGCGACAGCCCTCGCGCCACCTTGCCCCCACAACCCTCAGCCAATAGCCGAGATAGAAATAGAATATGAAATAGGGTGCGCGTGAGAGCCCCATCTTCAACCCCGTGACACGGAGCAGGGAGACCCCCGCCAAGGCAACAAGCAGCAGCCAGCCAACAAGCTGATAGTATGACGGATGACGCTCGGAGAGCCATTTTAGCAGACGATCGATAAGCCAAGAGGCGAGGAAGCACCAAAAGAGCATGGGCAGAAACCAGAGATGGCCGATGCCGTTGGCCACGCGCCAGAAAGCCACATTCCACGAAAAGTGCTGCGGATTGAAGCGATAGAGCAAGAAATAGACAATGCCGAACACAAAGCAGGGAATGATGAGCCGCTTGAACTTCTTCCACACAAAGGCGGGAAAATTCTTGCGCTTGCCCAGCTCCACGCTTTGGAAACAGAAGACATAGCCGCCAACGAAAGCTATCGTCTCAATACGGAAGCCGCTGATAAGATGGCCCAGCCACCAATAAAGGCTGTTTTCCGGCACACCCTCGGGCGGAACCCAGCCTCCTGTGAACACGCAAAGCGTGTGATAGACCACTAACAGAAAGATAATCAGCGGCCTGATGATAGAAATCTCGTATAGCAACGTCTTTTTCACGCTGCAAAGATACGAAAAAAAAGCCACATAGACGATTTTCAAACCTCCCACCCCAGGGCAAACGCATCAAATTGTCAGCAGAGAGAACAAATAGTTCGTGTCCCAGC
>JAKSML010000001.1 GCA_024400665.1 Bacteroidales bacterium | reverse complement strand
TGTCTTTTATCATGTTCCAATCAATCAGCTGAGCAATTCGCCGGTCTGGTTGTAGTGACTTCTCAACAGAGGGGAGCAATCTTCTTATGGTCTCAACTCCCAACTTAAACTCCTCATGATCCACAAAACAGTCATACCTTGTCGCCCAAAAGCACATCTACTCGCTGGCCGCCGCATCGCTTAGGATGCTCATCATCGCCAGCATGGAGGTGTAGTGGTAGATCATGAGGTTTTTAAAGTTTGTGGAACTTGGTTTATGCTAATGTTGCCGTCTAATGTATCTGTCTGTCACATTATCTTTGATAATTATTCATCTTCATGATTCTCTTCGTTTTGGCGTTTGGGAAGAGAAGAAGATGGAATTTTTTTTACTTGTCCAGGAGACGGATTGTTAATGCCTAGACTATTTTTTGCCAGGCACTTTTTTATCAGGTTAGGTAAAACTCTCAAATCTGTTTCTTCCAAGAATCCGAAACAATATTGAGCGCGCATCTCGTTAAGGACTTCAAACAAAAAGAATGAGTCTTTAGGTAAGTCAATGATGTATTTCTCAATATGGGAATACCATTGGTTGGGACGACATATTATTAATAATAATGCCAATTGCTGTTTAACGAGTGGTGTCGCAGGATGCTCAAAAGCATCGTATAATAAGGGTGCGACTTTGGAAGCATAGATATCATCCTTAAAGAATCCCACCACATTTGTGAGAATTACAAACAGAATATCTTTTGCACGTTCTTCTTCTGAATTACCAAAATCATCTGAAAGCAAAAAGCCTGCGCCACCATACTCAGCTCGTCCTTTCGAAGCTAATACGGGAATAAGGGCGAAAAGAACCTTTGCAATCTGTAGCCAACCTCTTAAAATCTCTTGAAGCAGTCTTTTCTTAATAGTAGCATCTGCATAGTCACTATTACGCAGTGCTCTAGATGAAGAGCGAATTTCCTGCATCAAATTATAAACATAGTACTCCTCAAAAAATTCGTGAATAACAACGTTCTGATTATAAGGGACTAACTGATTGTAACCTTTGTCTTGGAACTTATCCTTGATTGCCACAGGGAGCCCAGAACTCATTACCGTATCACTAACCTCTTGTTGCATTCTCTCGATCTGCTCTGGGGCCGGATTCCATTTGGCAAAACGATATGGGTTGAATGTGTCTGGTATAGAGATTCTTGCGAATACAGTGTCACATGTATCCTTAATATCTTGCAACAATACATCGAGAGCATCGGTTCTATTTCTATCTATTCCTGTGTAGAATTCAATAAGTTCAGGAAAATCCAAGTATTTTTTTGACTTGAAGATGTATTCAGCAAACTCCTTGTTGCCATGCATACGTCTAGCCGCAAAATATAGAAGCCAAAAGGCTGACTTAAATGTCACATTTCCGTCCCACTCTAACAAAATGCTATTTTGGTATAGCACATCATATAGTGATTTGACATCCAAGTCAATCAGATTGTTTGAACAATATTCTCTTGTCTTCTTTATGAACTCATCATACGTAAAAGATGTTCTATTCTCACGTAATAAGGTTTCACAGAAGCATCCCATCACAAACTGACAATCCTTCACGTCCGGTTTCGTATTGTAACGAGGCAAGTCCGTAAACTCAAATAAGACATACAAGACATCCTCCAACATTTGGCACCTGTTGACTGGATTATTATCAAATTTCTTCTCATCAACCTTTAGAAGTGTGAAGCAGTTTTGTGGGGTTCGATGAATATTAAGGGTAGTTATATCACTGACAACCTTCTCCAAAAGGACATCATCATCCGCAATTTTTGCTACTTGATTATACTTCTTTACCACATAACGCATTTGATTACGAGTCATTGGAAGCAATGTGAGAAAATCAAATTTTCTATCAATCTTTACTTCCTCTGCTTGTGCGCCTTTAAGAAATTTTGTTCCCTCAATGGTGCGCATCAATAGAACTGGAGTATGAGGGAAAGCATCACATATTGCCTTTAACTTCTTAACTGCGCCATTGTCTAATGGATTCCACTCATCCACAATTACAGCATCAATTGGGGTATCTTGATTGAGGCCTAACTCTGCATAATCATTGTTCTTATATTGCTCCACGTTATGAGCCTTAAGTTTTCTCGAATCCACATAAAGCCAATGACATCCACGTTTCCATGCTTCGAGAACCAGATAATGCGACAAGCAGGTTAAGCCAAACTGTGGTGGAGCTGATATAATAACTGATGTCGGATTTGTAAGCAAATCCTTTATGTCAATACTTGAGGTCTCATTATCATCTGGATTTATTGAAATCTCACTTTTAGCACTAAGAGTAGGCTCTACCCATATACGTGGTTGCCCACTAAACAACTTCAGTGCTTGATTTAAGCGCTCTTCTAATACGAACCGAATGCGAGTCTGTAGTTCTGCAGCCTTGCTGTCTCCGCTTGTAAACTGATCGTTGAAATACTGATTCAAATGCTTTCTAAGCTGATTCTCAAAATCTTCAGGACCATCATACATCCAATACATGCACTTCTGCCCGACCACATTATCACGGAATTTCTGAACTTTAGAATATTGTTCCCAATCAATCTTACTTGGACTAGTGGGCTGATCATTAAAATAGAACATAATCTCCATAGTCTTGAGTTCTTTTGCCTTCTCATAAGCCAAATTGAACTCCTCCACGGTACCTGATTCCGCACGATTTGTAGATGACCCAAAGCGCGTGTACATTATTCCTATAAACAAATCGTACTTACCCTCAATCTGACGGTTGATTACATCTTGGCCATCTACGCCAATACCAGGGTGCACATCATTCTCCCATCTTAATGATTTCAATTCGAATCCATAGGGGATTCCAATACCGGTATTTATCTCAGTAAAAACCTTTTCGCATATATTCCTCTCCTTGATAGTATCGCCAGGAGAGGCTATAAAGCACTTTATTATTTTCTTTTGATCCATAATTCTATTTTAGTTTGCTCACTAACACAGCATCTACTGAACTAATTGCTGGTGTTCCAACCATTTTAGGCTACCAAACATCGGCTTCTCATTTCTAACGCCAAAGGCGAATGCCGAACTCCTCACCTACTAAATCACCCCCGTCCAAGGCAAAATATGCATATCAATGATCTCATAAATGAAGGAAGTGGCTTCCAAGTTCCAACAATGAGAAAAAATGCTAATCATGTGATATTCCCAACTTGTTAAAGAATGCCGCATTTCTCTCATTAGCAGAATTGAGCAGTTGGTCAAAAGATATGACCTCAAAATATATGCGAAGCTCTGACTTATAGCCAAAATAGCCAAGATTATCATAGGTCTTTCTCAAATCATGCTTTCTACATACAGACTGCATCGATGGTGTCAAATCGCAGATAACATAGCAATATGCAGGTACCTCCTCTGAGATATTAATGGGTCGACCACTCTTTGTCACATTTTTCCCCGTTCTAATCTTCTCGACGTAATCTATACATTGGTCAATTGGGTTCTTGGTGCTATCCTCCGCTTCTATATTGTCACGCATGGGACGTTTAAACTCAACAATTCTCAAAGTCGCGAAAGGAGGTGTGTCTTTTTCTGTAACAAGCATAGGATTGTCATAAATATTTTCTATTAAGACATCGGGCCTCCTTCCGGATTCGGAATTTGTTACTCTCATTGCCTTAAATGTCTTATCTGATGCTAAGTAATGGTGGAATACAAGACGTTCGTCAATAATCCAAAGATTGTTATCCAAAAAATTCACATCATCACTAGTAGCGCGCATTGGCATTACAATTTCATGAACTCTGTCCTCTTTACAATAATTACCATTTGCGTCAGTACCTAATACGTCACCGAGCAACTCAAGAATAAACTTACGATGCAATACATATCTTGCCAAATCAGTTTGCTTTAGCTGCTGCGCATCGTCAAAATACTTATCTACCCTTGTTCTAAAGTCTTCCTCAGTTTCTCCAGTTCTGATTTTGAGCACATCATGGCCCTCTTCTATAAGCGCATGCTCTTTCTCTACTAGTTTCGTATGTAAATAAGAGTCTATGCTTTTGTCTGTAGCTTTAGGGTTTATCACTTGTTCCTCCTCTGCCAGACCGGCAAGAAGTGGTTTGTAATAAGGGGCTTTACTATCAACGAATTGGCATAACTTCTCACGTCCTGCTATTATATTATCAGTAAGATACGGCTTTAAGAATGTTGAAATCGCCTCAAGAATTTTCTTACGTATGTCACCAAAGTATATTTGTTCTAAAGCATCTCGCTGATTCTCATTCTCTCTTTGTTCTGGGATTAAGAAAGAAAAACGGTCAGGCGACACATGCTGATCAAAAAATGGAGATGTTACAAAACACTTGTAATAAAAAGAACCATCTTCCGTTTCAATAGCAGAATCATATAATCCCACAATATCCTTAATCTTTTCATCTTTAACTATTCTATTCCCTGCACAATATGAGATAAGATTATTGCTTTCAGATTTTTGGAGCCTTACATGCAACACATTAAATATTGAGCCTCCAATCTCAAAGGTATCAGTATTAGACAAATCGCTATACAAATAACTTTCGTATATCTCATTCAAGTTGGTTGCCGGGTCTGTTCCATCAATTATTCTAATATCTGGACACGAGCCCTCTCGTAAGAAAAACCACAAACAATGTTCAAATAAGGCCTTTGCGATAGCTTCTTGGCTCATTTTAGAGATTAATGCCTTATATGGATCAATTATACCTTTAAGAACCACCTTGGTTCCAAGATCTTTATCTGCTACACTTTCTTCATCCAAAGCAATTATGCCATCTGCTGAGAATATGAAGTGGCGATTTTTCTTGTCACCACCACTATCCTTGTAGCAACTATCTATTTCTACAGAAGAGAAACACTTAAGCCATAATAATCTGCCGATGCCCTTGCAACCACGCGATGCACGATACATAGAATCCAGTTCACAAAAAGAGTTATAATTTGCATCGTCAAAGCCTATTCCATTATCTTCAATTGTGATTGAATGTATTTCCACCTTACCACCAAACAAATCACTTCCCCCTTCTCGATTTATGATAATACGTATTCTGGCTTCATTCGAATTAAATGAATCTTCAGCCTCAACACGGTCGTCTATAGCATAAATTGAATTAACAACCGCCTCAAATAAAGGATACAACGACTTTGCAACAGGTAAATCTGTATTTCTTAATCGTCCTTTCAAGCTAGAACCTAATTGTTGATTTGGCATAAATCTGGTGGATTACAAATTACTAATGCTAGAATCTTTTAAATGGATGCTGAACGACTGAATCCTATCGTACATTTGCTGCCAAAAAATCCTTAAGGGGTTGTAATTCAACCACATCGAAATTCCAAAAACGTTTATCATCAAACAGACATTGTCCACTTCCAAGTGCCTTTCGCTGAGTATTTGACAAGGATTTCTGTGCACTCATGTAAGTGTGCAATTTCCCCTTGAGGTCTGGAGAGACATATTTATCACCTAAACAAAGTTCATAATCGTTGAAACAATCAAAAAACTTTGAATGAACATCCTTCAAGGCTAGGTCCTCCAAAAGATTCTCGAAAATACCATCATCATGATTGTGAGGAAACAAATATAAATCATCAATAATAACATCATCTGGGAACGTGGAAAGAATTCTTTCTCTGGTAGCAGTATAGCCACAACCAGTGGAAGGTGTATCTGCATCAAAAATGATGATATTACGTCCTCCCATTAAGGTGTTCTCGCGAAACTTTACCTCATTCTTTATGAGATTATCTTTCCCATCAACCCAACAGATTTCAAAGGATGACGCCTCTATACCAAGATATTTCAGAAGTGTGGTAATGAAAACGGACTCAGTAGTGTTTTTGTGCTTTGCCTCAATAAATATCCGTGTCATTATCTTACCTCCATTTCTTGATTAATCGCATAGGTCAGTTTCTCTTTGTCATATCTCAAGGCGACCAATTCGTCATCATACTTCTTGACCAGTTTGTATGCAGATACGTTAGTGTCAGCCAAGCCCTCCTGAGACATAACATCAACCAAGGCCTCGACAAAGTCGGCAGAATGGGTACTGACGAACAGTTGCGTGTCTTGTGTCTTACATGAGTGCAAAATAACGTTCCAAAGGGCTGGCATTATACTGTAGTGAAGACCATTATCAATCTCATCAATCATCAATGAGCCACCTTTTGCACTGTGAATAGCAAGGAGGATCGACAAAACTTTACGAACGCCATCACCTAGGACATTAATAGGTAATCTACTTTCGAGACCAATATCAACCATGATTTTTTTATTAATCAGGACTATATCCTTGATTCGAGGTTCTACTAATTTTAGTGCTTCAACTATTTCTGATTCACGCTTGTCAACTATAATCTGTGCCAATTTCTCATCTGCATGGAGCATTACATTGCCAGAAGGGATATACTCTGCATGCAGAGTCTCATTATACGCCTTATCTGTTTTGGCATGGGCACTCGTTTCTTCCTTAGGATCGATTATGAGCTCAGTGTGGTACAGATGTTCTGATTCGCCGACTCTATATTCCAACTTAAGTCCATAACGCTTACCAGATTGTTCTGAATTTATCTGAGATAATTGATCCAATATAACTTGACTCGTATGCGACTTTATCATCGTCACACATACATCACGCTTATTCTGACCATCACCTTGAATTCGTATAATATTCTCAGAGTTCAGACCATAAAAATCCGTAAGAATATCTTCTTCTCTAAAACTCACTAATTGTCGCAAATTGTTTACCAATATTGGCAATGTTGGATTAGATGGCCCAGTCATTAAGAAAATTGCCTCAAGCAGAGATGACTTGCCACAATTATTTTTCCCAAAAAAAACATTTACTAGTCCCAGATCCTTGATATTACAAGTCCTGATACCACGGAAATTTTCTATAGATATCTTGCTAAAATTCATGAACGGTTAGTATTAATATTCTTTATATCTCATTATTTCATCGTACTTTCTCTATAAAAAGTCATATCTGTTAAATCTTGGCAATCGTCTTCCTCTTTCCCCATGTACTTGAGCCCCTGCGATGAGATTATATTTTTTATTTCAGCTTGACACCGCACCCAGCAAAAAGGTCAATAACAGAATAACTTTTTGCCGTTTGAGTCCTATCTTTTACATTCTCCGCTGTTTCCACATGTGCGGCTGCCATCTTCAAACTATTTAATTATTAATTATATATAAAATATCTCATAGCGAACAGCATCCACTATCCGCTATTGCAAATATACGAAAAATATATGAAAAACAAACAATTTTTCTTCACTTCACCCCATTTCGTCCCTCATTCCATCTCCATTATCCCCCCCAATTCCTCCCCAATCCTCCTTTATCCCGACGCAACCAGATGATCCCCGACTACAATCTTCCAACTCCCCATACTTTTTTGCCTCGCCTTTCAAATCCAGTCCGTTAGGTGCACATGCCAGACAAGCAGCGGAGGCGCACAACCAAAGTTCAACCTTAATGATTGACGAATTATATGCACCTTTCATCATTGCAAATATACGAAATCTCTACGAAATAACATCATTTTCTGTGTTTTTTCTTTCCCAACAATCCATACTGAATCCTCCTCAAATGCCCCTGTTTCCCACCTCATATCGCCACCGGATCCTCCCAAATCCCGATTCTGTTTCTCTAAACCACAGTACCTTTGCACCGTCTTTCAATCCTCACTGGCAGGTGCACCTGCCATCACCTTCAGAAGGACACGCAATATCAAGTATAACAAATTAATAGAAAGGAAAACAATGGGAAAACTTTTCGGTGTAAACACCAGGATTAGTGGCAAAGTAGGACAGTATATCTTCCGCCAGACCAAGACGGGTACCGTCGTCAGTGAAGCCCCGGTCAAACCCTCCACACCGTTGCGGACTCAGCGACAGATGGACATCCGCACACAGTGGGCCAACCTGGGTGCTGTGTATAAATTGTTCGACTCCATGCTGCGTCGTGGATTTGAAGAGCTTCCGCCTGGCATGAATGTCTATAATGCCTTTATCCAAGCCAATCTGGGTGTAGTAAAAGTGTACATCACCAAGAAGATGCGTCTCAATGGCGGCGTCATCCTCGCACCCTATCAGATTACGCGAGGCTCTTTGCCCAGCATCAACATGACGCTCACCTCAGCCAACATTCTCCAGAGCAGCGTCTGCATTGATTCGCTTGTCATTGATGCCACCACCACCGTTGGGGCGTTCTCTCAGGCTGTCCTTGAGAACAATGAGGCCTTTCTTGAAGGCGACCAGATTACCTTCTTCCATGGCAGCCAGACTATAGATATGGTCACTCGGACACCCAGAGCCACCATCAAGGGTTACAAGATTGTCCTTGATACTGCCGACGATACAATGCTTTGGGACCATGTCAGTCCTATCGGATTCTCGTCAGTCAACAACTTTGTCGGTGCTTCCCAGGTCATTACCGATGGCGCTGCGGTGTGGGTACATAGCCGCGAAGATGTTGAAGGGGACCTCAAGGTCAGCACACAGTTCCTTTATGTCGAGAATGCTGCTCTCGCCACCTACCAGAACAACAGTGCTCTCGTGGCATCTATCAACAGCTATGGCGGCGTCAACTCAGCAGCAGTTTATCTCCAGCCCGACTTATCATCCAACTGAACATCTGATCTTTCTGGATGGCTGTCAATTGCTGGACAACCTTTAGCACTGGGTGGCAAGAGAATACGCAACACACTGAGCCATTGACACATATCAGTAAATTAAAAAATCACGACAACAATGGGAGACTTAGAGATTACAACATTATCCGTGGCAGAAAGAGAGACTGCTCTCAAACTCCTTACGCTGGGGTTCACGCTCGATGGAAACGCTGCACAGGTTCGGCTTTCCGACCTTTCGCCAGCCGTCATCACACCCAGCCACATTGACTTCCCATCGGCGACATTTCTGGCTAGCCAACCTTTTTATGCTGGTACTTCTGAAGTCTTTGTCAATGGTCTGCTTAATGTCATAAATATCGACTATAACGAGCTTACCGATGGCAGCGTCTCCAAGGGGTTCGTAATGCCTGGCATCGCACCTGGAGATGCCATAGTCCTCAAAGCTGTCCCTATATGCTTGTAGTCCTCTTCCTCTTTCAAACTTTTTATCAAATTATTAACCCAACAAATTTTTCATTATGCAAAAACTGAAAATCAAACAGATTGATGGTGTCGTCGCCCCTGCAGTATCTGACGACTGGACACTCCTCTCCGAACACATCCCCACTGCGGCATCCGTTAACGCCAAAATTGACAACGCGATGTCCGTCGTCACTGGCGGCACTCTTGCTTCCGTATCTGGCGGTGCTGCCGAGAGCGGAAAATATGTCTCCGCCATCACAAAAGACGGCACCGCGTTGAAAGTCACCAAAGCTGCCATCCCTGTTACGGGTGTTAGCTCCTCCAACACAGCTGGTTCTGGCACTACTGCCAAGGCTATTGTTTCTTTGGCACTCTCCAATGGCAAAATTGTCGCTACTGAGAAAGCCATTGAGTTCCCAGCCGCACCAAATCTTGTCATCGACTCTGCCGATTTCTCCACCGACCTGACGCTGTCAAAGACCCCGCTTAATGCACTTTCTGTCATTGTCTTCGTTAACGGACTCATGCAGTCCCCCAATGACTACACCATCACCGATGGCAAAGTCTCCTTCAAAGACACTACACTTTACGCCAAAGGCGATGCCGTCAACATGGTCTATCTCTCTGTGGCATAATTGTTGAAAAACGTATAAGCCACCTGCCATTGCGGGTGGCTTATCTAAATAAACCACATCTATGAAATACTTTACAATCAGTGAGTTTTTATATAGTCCTTCTGCTGTCCAGCAGCATATCTGGAATGGTGCCTCTCGCCAACAGGAAGACAATATTATCACACTTGTCGAGAAGGTCTTGGACCCTCTTCGCCAACACTACGGCAAACCTATCAGCATCACCAGCGGCTTCCGCTGTCCAAAACTAAATGCTGTCATGCCCAATGCCTCGAAAAGCAGCCAGCACCTCTTTGGAGAAGCGGCAGATATATGTTCCAATGATGGTCCAATAGGCAACTATGCTCTCGGCCAACTTATCGTGCAACTCGGCCACTTCGATCAAGTCATCTTCGAAGATGTCCCAATGGATTCTCTACTCCCCCTGTGGATACATGTCAGCTGGCGGCACAATGGCTCCAACCGACAGGAGATACGCAAGCATGTTATTGGCACTGGTAATGTCTATCCTATCGTTAGCAGAAAGGAGTTGGGATTATGACCGATGTCTTTAATTGGTTGCTACCTCTCCTCACCATTGTGTCAGGGGGAGGATGGCTCTTCGACCGCCGCCGTCATCGCCAGGAGGTTGAAAGTCTCAAAGCCGACAATAAACAGAAAGATATGGAGCTCTCTAAACTCTATGTTGACGAGTTTCGTTCCAATATCGCCGAACCTCTTCTTCGCGAAGTCAAAGACCTCAAAGAAGAAATAGCCCGACTCAAAAATGCGATACAAAAAATTAGTGACTGCCCTCGCCATGACCGCTGCCCTGTCCTCAATGAGCTACAAGAGCAATCGAGACACACCCCTTCACTCAACAACTGACTTTTCGGAGATACCATCCACAATAACAATATTATTGCTGTCTGTAAAATTGCTGTCTCTGCTCATAATTATGACCAACTGCAATGATACCCAAATTGCTAATGCTTTATGTCAGTATCAGCAATTTTTTTCATTAGGCCATAAAAAATTTACCAGACAGCAACCCGTTGGCGGAATTAATATGATATTTTTTGTCACGAATTAGCGAATTTTCGAATGATAAGCGGTCGATAAACCCAAATTCATTCTGAATGGTTGAAATTACAAGATTTTTGCTGACGCAACAAATGAGATAGACAAATATTCGTATAATTCAAACAATTCTGACCACATCTACGATTTGCGTTTCAATCGGACAAATAATTCGTGAACTCGTGATAAAAATAAACTAAAATAATTCATCCAACGAGTTAGCACCAATAATTAAAAGTCCCCAATAATAATTTCTGGAAGATTTCTGATAATTTCTTCCAGTCTTGTAAGTTTGCAATAGCAAACTACAAGCAAAAAGCATTTATAGAAATTAATTCGCCAACAGGTCAAACAGCAATATAAAAATTTGTGACCTGTGATCTGTGAACTGAGGCTGACGCACCCTTTGTATTGTTAGTTCACAGTTCACTGATTGTAATCTGAGGGCAGTTGCCGATGATGTTAATGAAGAATGAAGAGTAAAGGAATAAAAAGTAGGGGGCAGAGGCCGGCGGCAGCCTACTTTTTATTCTTTATTCATTAATTCCTCAATTCCTTCAGGTCACTGTTCACAGTTTGAGCTGGTTGCGTGTCATGCGCTGCATGTAGCTTTGGATGATGGCTTTGGTGTGGGCGAGGTGCTGGTTGTAGCGGGCATCGCCCTGCATGGCGGGGGTGAGGAGGTTGCATCTGAGCTGCGGGTCGGCATCGATGTCATAGTAGCCGGTGGCCTTCTCGCCGTCAAAGAGGAGGAGGCGCCCCTGCTGCACATGCTGGTAGAGGCCGTTGTTGTAGTGCAAAGCCCAGGTGCTGTCGGGCGGGGTGCTGAGGAGGTCGATGCCGTAGGCCACGTAGGGCGAAGCAGCACCCACGAGGCCGAGGATGGTGGGCATGATGTCGGTCTGCTGCGCCACGGCAGGGCTGACGCCGCGCGGCAGCTGCCCCGATGGGTCGAAGATGATGATGGGCACGCTGAAGGTGCCGAGGTTGTTGCTGTAGGCCGGCTGCTCGGTGATGTTGGTGTGGTCGGCAGTGATGACGAAGATGGTGCTGTCGTACCAGGGCTGCTGCGAGGCGGTGGCAAAGAAGCGACGGAGCGCCATGTCGGTGTAGCGGATGCAGGTGTACATCGGGTGGCCCTCTTCGTGGAGCATCTTACGGTAGCGCTCCGGCACCACGAAGGGGTGATGCGAGGTGGCGGTGAAGAGGGCGGTCATGAAGGGCTGCCTCATGCTGCTCATGGTGAGGGCGTAGTATTGGAGGAACTCTTCGTCCCAGATGGCCCAGGTGCCGTCGAAGTCTTTCTCGCCGCCAAAACGGCTGTCGGCATCGTACTCTGTGCGACCATAGTAGTGGGCGAAGCCCGAGGTGCGGGCAAAGGCCTCGAAGCCCATGGAGCCGTTTTCAGCACCGTGGAAGAAGGCGGTGGAGTAGCCGCGACGTGAGAGCTGTGCGGCGATGCCGTCAACGTCGTTGAGCGAATAGCCCGTCACGAAGAAGGGTTCGACGAACATGGGTATGCCGGAGAGCACGGAGGGCATGCCGTCGATGCTCTTGCGACCGTTGGCGTAGCAGTGACGGAAGGTGAGGCTCTGCGAGATGAGCGAGTCGAGGAAGGGGGTGTGGCTCTTAGTGGAGAGATTTTCAGACTTTGAGATTTTAAGATTATCAGATTTCTGAATTTCTGAACATCTGAATATCTGATTATCTTTTTCACTATTGTTGTAGAAGCCTACGTATTCCATGGCGAGGCTCTCGACGATGAGCACAACTACGTTTAGCTGTGAATTGTGAATTGTGAATTGTGAATTGTGGCTGGCGCGGTCATTTGTCAATTCACTATTCACTATTTCACCATTCACTCCTTCACAGTTCACAGTTTTCTCAGTGCCATGGATGGGGGAGTAGATGGCGTCGAGCTGGTCTTGATCGAAGTAGCCGGGGTCGGTGAAGGTGGTCTTGCCGCAGGTGCGGATGAGCGAGAAGGGGGTGTTGAGGACGATGGCAGCCTGCGAGGGGTCGTTGACATACTGGTTGGCATTGCTGACGGTGATGGGACGCACAGCCGTGGAGGCGCCGCCTCGCATGGCGATGACCGAGACGGGGACATAGAGCAGCAAGAACACGAAGGAGCTTATCGCTTTTCTGCCCAAAGGCTTATCCGACACCTTGACGGGACGATAGAGCACGATGAGGAGGAAGACAAAGAGGATGAAGGCAAGAAGGAGGTACCAATGGCGCAGCACCTCGATGAAGAAGATGTCGCCGAGGTTGCCCTCGTTGGAGAATTCGGAGAAGAAGGTCCAGGTGGTGCGGCGGCCTGTGTAGCGGGAATAGACGGTGTCGATGAGGTTGATGCCCAGCATGAGGGCGTTGACGACAACGAAGAGCCACTTTTGTAAATTGTGAATTGTGATCTGTAATCTGTGACCTGTGACCTGAGGGCAGTTGCCACCGGTTTGTATTGTCAGTTCACAGTTCACTCCTTCACAGTTCACAGTTTTGGGCTTCCGCATGAAGGGATAGGAGAGAATCACCAAGAGAGCGTAAGGGGCATTGGTGTAGAAGATGGCGGAGGAGTCGAAGCGGAGCGCGCCTTTGAGGAGGAGCCCTATGGAGAGGTCATGCCAGGAGGCGGCATAGAGGTCCCAGAACTCCAACACATAGATGACACGGCAGAGCATATAGAGGATATAGGCCAGAAGGAGGTTGAGGACGAGGGGAATGAAGAAAGTCCAGTATGAAGAAAGTCCAGTGGACTTTCGATAGCGAAGCGGAGAACAAAGAGAAAGTCCAGTGAACCTTTCGATAGCGGAGCGGAGAACAAGAATAGGATTGCGGGGTTTCATTTTTCGTTAAGAATTAAAATTGAGTAATGAATAATTAATAATGAGTAATGAGTGGGGCGGCAGCCATTATTCATTATTCAATATTTCACAATTCACAAAGAAGCCAATCGACAATGTTGATTTTGCGGATGCCGGAGATGATAGAAGTGTCCCAATCAAGGGTGAGAAGGTATTTGGGATAGACGTCGCGTAATTTACTTAATGACGATATTTCGCGTTTTAGCGTTTTTTCGTCATTAACAGAGTAGGCAACTTGATAATACTCTCTTTCGCCATTGCCTTTCTCAACTACAAAATCGACCTCTTTGTCATCCATTTTGCCAATTCTTACCTCACCACCCCTACGAAGAAGTTCCAGAAAGACAATATTCTCTAACTTATGACCCAGGTCGGCATCGAAACGATTGCTTTGAAGGATATTCTTCAGACCTAAGTCAACAACATAGTACTTGGGATTGGTGGTTAACAAGGACTTACCCTTCATATCGTATCGACTGGCGGGATAGATGATGTATGACTGGGCGAGATAGGAAAGATATGCACTGACTGTGTTGTGGGATATGCCTCCGCTTGCCTTTATCACCTCGGCAATATTATTTGGGGAAGTAATGTTGCCAACATTGTCATAGACAAAAGAAAGGATACGCTCCATATTCTCACGCTTGCGTAGATTGTGACGCTTCATGATGTCTTTCACTACGACTGTCTCGTGAATTGACTTGAGATAATCGTTTACCATAGAAGGAGCAGAGAGGCTGAGATTGACAGCTTCGGGGAGAGCGGAGACATTTAAGAACTGGCGGAAAAGGCGATCGAGGTTATGCTCATCGGGGAAAGCCTGACAATATTCGGCAAAAGAATAAGGAAGGACATGTATTTCTATATATCTGCCACTGAGCAATGTAGCCAACTCACTGGAGAGCAGAAAAGCATTGGAACCCGTGACATAGAGGTCGATATCCTCACGGACAAACAAGGCATCGATGAGACGTTCAAAATCTTCTATTTGCTGCACCTCATCGAGAAGGACGTACGTCTTTTCGCCCTGACCGCAATGTGAGACAATCTCATCATATAAAACCGTCCATGACTGATATTTCTCGTTCTCCCTACACTCCAGATTAATGTTGACAATCTGCTGCTCGGCAACCTTAAGCCTCACCAAGGCATCATGATACTGCGCCATGATTGTAGATTTCCCACAACGGCGCATACCAGTGATAGCCTTGATAATCCTCTGATCTTTAAGAGAAAGCAATTTTTCTATATAGCTTGTTCTTTGTATCATCGTTTTCCTTAATGACGAAAAATGGTAGAAATCGGAAATTTCGTCATTAAGAACGAAAGATTACGATTTTTATTATAGGAGGATACTGAAATTGTGAGTTTTTTTGAATGAATATTGAATAATGAATAGAAAGTGGGGGCGGGAGACATCATGTGCCAGCCCACTTTTTATTTTTCAATATTCATTACTGATTACTCACAGATTTAGAATTGGAAGTAGATGAAGGGCTGAAGGTCGGCGGTGATGAACTGATAGACGACAAAGACGCCGAGGACGACCACGAGGAGCATGAGGGGTATGGGCATCTGCGCGAACCAGAGGCGGTAGCGGCGTTTGAAGCGCTCGGGCAGCCAGTGGATGATCATGCCCACGAGGAAGGTGATGAAGACGACGGCATAGTTGTTGAGGATGTCCGGCACCTGCTGCCAGTTCCACTGACTACCGATGCGTTCGACCATCTGCGTGGCGGTACGCCAGGCGACCTCGTTGGCTTCGGCAGGGTCGAGATTGGAGCCGCTGCGGAAGAAGAGTCGCGTGAAGCTGATGAAGAGGAAGGTGAGGAGGACGTTCCACACTTTGTAGGTGCCGCTGTAGAGGAGGGTCTTGCCGCTCTTGCGATGGATGGCGCGACTGATGATGCCCCAGAGTTCGAGAAAGATGATGCCGGCAGCGATGATCATGAGGGCAAAGTCGAACATGGAGAGTACGGCACAGGGGTAGTAGAGGTTGGCGAGGTTGACGGCAGCATAGAGGGTAAAGATGATGAGGATGCGCAGGAGGGGCTGGGCTTTCTTCCAGTTCTTATAGACTAAGATGCCGAGGCCGTTGAGGGCGCCCCAGGTGATGAAGTTGAAGGAGGCGCCGTGCCACATGCCGCCGAGGAGCATGGTGTCGAAATTGTTGAGGTTGGTGGCAAAGGTCTTGCGGTGGCGTGGAAAGACCCAATAGACCAAGGCAAGGAGGAGGACGAGCGAGATGGCGGTGATGGTGACCCACTGCGTCTTGGCCATCAAAGCCACCACGGCGAGCATCACCGAGGGGATGATGAAGGTGCCGGGCGTGCTGTTGCGGTTGCCGCCAAGGGGGATGTAGAGGTAGTCTTTCAGCCAGTTGGAGAGGGAGATATGCCAGCGTTTCCAGAAGCCTGCGGGGTTGGTGGCCTTGTAGGGCGAGTTAAAGTTTTTGGGCAGATAGAAGCCCATGAGCATGGCCACGCCGATGGCGATGTCGGTATAGCCCGAGAAGTCGGCATAGACCTGCAGCGAGTAGATGAGCAGGGCGGAGAAGTTCTCGAATGATGTGTAGAGCAGCGGATTTTCGAAGACACGGTCAACGAAGGAGACGGCGAGGTAGTCGGAGAGGATAAGTTTTTTGAAGAGGCCATTCATGATCCAGAAGACGGCGATGCCGAACTGACGGCGCGAGAGGAAGAAGGGCTTGTAGAGCTGGGGGATGAACTGGTCGGCGCGGATGATGGGGCCTGCCACGAGCTGGGGGAAGAAGGTGGTGTAGAAGCCAAAGTCGAGGATGTTGTCGGCGTGCTGCACTTTGCCTTTATAGACATCGACGATGTAGCTGATGTTCTGGAAGGTGAAGAAGCTGATGCCTACGGGGAGGAGGATGGCGTTAGCGATGGAGTAGTGGGTGGAGGCGATGGTGTTGAAGATGTCGGTGAAGAAGTAGGCATACTTGAAGTAGCAGAGCACGCCGAGGTTGACGACCACGCCGAGAACCATGAGCCAGAAGCGGTGGCGCTTGGTGGCGGGGCCTTTCTGGGCGAGATGGTCGAAGCGCATGCCGAGGAAGTAGCCCACCACGGTGGCGAAGGCGAGGAGCACCACATATTCGCCTGAGGTCTTATAGTAGAAGAAGAGGCTTACGAGGAAGAGATAGCCGTTGCGCCAGAGGCGGCGGGCACGGCTGATGCGCTGGCCTGTGGGCTTGTCCATGAGTTTGCGGCGGCTGCGCTTCTCGCCGACAGAGACGATGAGGCAGAAGCCGATATAGACGAATAAGAAGAATGCCCAGAAATGGAACTGGGTGAAGAGCAGCGGATGGCTGTCGTCGAAGGAGAATAGATTGCTCAGATATACAAGAAAATCACTCAGCATCGATTGAGTAATGAATAATTAATAATAAGTAATGAGTAATGAATAATTAATAATGAGTAATGAGTGGGGCGGCAGCCATTATTCATTATTCAATATTCATTATTCAATATTCACAGTTTTGGTCTTGATGTTTAGTTTGTGATGCGGCTTGCGGCGCAAACCACGGGGAAGGCCTTCGGTGCCTTCGTCGTGCTGACGAAGCTGCTGCTGATTGTTGGAGGGTGCGATAGCGACAGGCGCCTTGTAGAGTTCCTTGGCGAGAGCCTCGTAGAGCATGTCGCCGACCAACTGATAGCCTGCACGGGTGAAATGGACCTTGTCCTTCTGTGCCAGTCCTGCATCCTGCCATTGCTGCATGGAGGTGAGGCCACCCATAATCTCGAACTGGTCCCAGACGGCGCCGCCAGTCTCTGCGGCGAGACGGTAGAAGACCTCGCGGACCTGCAGGCCGTTGCGATTGACCGAATAGTGGCGTCCCGACTTGCGGTAGCAGTCGTTGTTGGTCACAAAGATGAAGGCACACTGTGGGTTGATGCTGCGCACAGAGTCGCAGAGCCTAAGATAGTTGCGACGGAAGGCGGCAGAGTCGAAATGGTCGCCGTGCGCGTCGTTGATGCCGATGCCGAAGATGACCAAATCGGGCATCACCATGCGGAGGTCGTTCTTGAGCGAGCACTTGAGGTAGTCGGGCACGGCAGCGCCGTTCACACCGATAGCGTGATAGGTGATGCCAGGATTGCGGCTATCGAGCTTCACGCCCGTGAGGGTGAAGCTTTCATCTTCGGAGCAAGGCAAGAGGATGTCGAAAGAATCTACCTCGTGGCTCAGGTTGAAGATGAAGCGATGCTTGGTGCTGTCGATATAGGATGGCGACATATTGCGGCCATCGCAGCTCAGCAGCGGGACGACACCGTCGGGCGAATAGCCCATGACCACGATACGGCTCACACCGTAGTCGATGTTGTTGTCGTTCGACATAATCTGGATGCGGGTGAAGACGTCGTGCGCCGTGACAGCAATGCCGCACAAGCCCAAAGGATGGGCAGGGCTGGCGCTGACGTTGCGGGTGAGCTCGACTTTCTCGACACAGTGGACGCGATAGTCGGAGGGGTTGTTGCACTTTGCTGCAGCCGAATAGGGGAAAATCAATCCACGGCCTCCCACCAGGGTGGGATTGGCCTCCAGGAGACGGGTGCGGACACGATGGGGAAAGGTGCCGGCCTGGACATGAGAGCCGCCGATGTGCATGATGTTCACACGCACGTTGGCACCCTGCTTCATGCGGTGCCACTTCTGAAAGAAGGCCTGCATGGTTGCCGAGGTGCTGTCGTAGTGCAGTCTGTTGGCCTCGTATTTAATAAAGGGATACTCCTGTGCCTGCAGCGATACAGCGGCAGCTGTCAGAAGCATCCATAACCATAGTCTATTGTATCTCCTCAACATCTTTTCTCATTTTATATAATTGATACATATTGTCAAAAGCCTTGGCGAGGCGGTCGCCCATGATGTCGGCGCCACGCTGGGTGAAATGGATGTAGTCGCTACCAGCAAGGCCATCGTTGACCCATGCTGTCATAGAGTTTTTGCCTCCCATGGCATGGTAGATGCTCCAGAAGGCGGCTCCATGCTCATTAGCAGTCTTGCGCAAAGTTTCTACCAATTGAGGGATGCAAGAGTAGGTGACCAGCTCGCCGTTCGTGCTGGTGCTCATATCGGAAGGGCCGATAAAGAGTATCTTCGCATTGGGGCAGCAGCTATGCACACGGTCGATCTGTTTCCCAAGCTGGCTGCAGTAGTTGGCGATGGACTGTTCGCCATGAAGATAGGGCACAGAGTTGCCGCCAAACTGCAAGATTATCAAACCGACGTTCATCAGGCTGTAGGCTGCCGAGAGCTGGTCGGCATTGATCTGCGTGAACTGCTGGCCGGAGCAGCCGCGCATGGGGATGTTATCCACAGCCACACCACCGTCGGCATCGACCATGATACCATAGAGGTCGGCATTGCCCGTCACCGAGATAGTGGCCCTGTCGGCGAGCGTGTCGAGATTCCAGACGTAGGCGTGAACGCCCTCTTCGGCATTCTCCTGCTGGTCGCTGAAGCTACCTGCCGAACAGGTGGCAGAGAGAGGGCCGGGACGATTGCAGAAGAGGAGCGTGAGATGGGAGAAATGCTGCAGACAGGCATCGCATCGATGGCTGGTGGCACCACGGAGATGGCAGGTAGCACTGCCCATGACGCGGAAATCCTGCACCATGGGACCGTAATTGCCTCCTGCACGCACCACGGTGCTATCACCAAAGGGAGACTGGTGCACCAGATTGCCACTGCCCGAGATGCTCACAGCAAGGGATGATATGATGGTAGAGAATGGAACAAAGCCCGCTCCGCCGCCACCGAACTGGCCTTGGAAATAGCTCCTCAGGCGACTTGTTATATGGTCCATCTCGATCTGGGAATCGCCGTAGTGCATCACGCGCAGCGTCTTTCCTCTGCCACGAGCACTCTCCATATTGGCAAACATCTCATCGAAGAATGTCTCGTCGTCGTTGGGCAGCCAGAAACGGATGTCGCTCTCCTCCACCTCGCGGCGGAAATGCTCCAAAGAGTCTTTGCGACTTTGCAGCACAGCCTCTAACGAATCCTGACGTGCCAGATAGGCCTCGATGTCCAGTTGCTTCTGCGGGTTGAGGATGCGGAGCAGGGTGGGGAAACGCAAGTTCACATCCGCCACCTTGATGCCATCTTTCGGGAATGCAACACACACTCCCGCCAATATGGCTATCGCCAGAGCAACAAAGACTAATATTTTGTATGACTTCATCACTTCTCCCCTGTGCGTTTCTTCAAGTCTCGGATGTCGCCATACATCTCTTCCAGTTTGCGCTGCATGACATAGATCTTCTTCTGCTTGTCGGCAGGCATGGCAGGAGAGCCCAGCACGACGCTGTCGTCAGCGACATTGCGCGTGACGCCCGACTGTGCCGCGACGGTCACTCTGTCGCCCACGGTGATATGGCCTACGATGCCCACCTGGCCGGCGATGACGCACTGGCTGCCAATCTTGCCGCTGCCGGCGCAGCCGGACTGGGATGCCATGACGGTGTTGCTGCCGATGCTCACATTGTGCGCCACCTGGCAAAGATTGTCGAGCTTGACGCCTTTGTGGATGATGGTGGAGCCCATGGTGGCACGGTCGATGCAGGTGTTGGCACCAATCTCCACATCGTCCTCTATCACGACGTTGCCAATCTGGTCAATCTTGTTGTAACTACCGTCGCCCGTGGGGGCAAAGCCGAAGCCGTCGCCGCCGACCACCACGCCGCCGTGGAGGATGCAGTTGCTGCCAACACAGCACTCACGGTATATCTTCACACCCGGGTAGAGGATGGTGTTGTCGCCAATCTCACAATAGTCGCCCACATAGACCTGCGGGTAGATCTGCACATTCTTGCCAATCTTGGCATGACGGCCCACGACGGCAAAGGCGCCGATATAGCAGCCACGGCCCACCTTTGCCGACAGCGCCACACTGGCACGGAAGGAACGGCCTTTCTTGGGCTTGCTGGCACTGTTGAACATGTGCAGCACCTTGGCAACACAGAGGTAGGGGTTGTCAACACGGATGAGCGTAGCATCCACGGGACGCTCTGCCACCCAGTCGCGTGAGACCAGGATGGCCGACGGGCGACGCTCGTAGATGTAGTGCGTGTATTTGGGATTGGCCAAGAAGGTGATGCCACCCTCGTCAGCCTCTTCGATGCGGCAAGGTTTCCAAATGGGGACATTCTCGTCGCCTTCGACGGTTCCCTTCAACTTCTGAGCTATTTGCTTGGCTGTAAACTGCATATTAAATAAGGAACTAAATTATTATATGTCTGCGAATCGATGATGGGCACCCCAAGAAGAGCCGAAGTGGTGCTGAAGCCCCCGCAACGCTGGCGGAGCTTCACGATGGCTTTGGCCTGGTAGCTGTCGAGATAGGGATGGCGGGACAGCTGCCCCACCGTCGCAGTGTTGATGTCTATTTTTTGAACCGCAGCAGTATCGACCGATACATGCGGAGCGAGGTCGGGAAAATAAACAGTGTCGAACCCATATACCTCCTTGATCTGGTTGACACTGACAAATCCGCCCAAGGCGGAACGGAAGCGCACAATGCGGCGAGCCAGCACTGGGCCTATGCCGTAGAGGCGCGTGAGCTCAGCACTGTCGGCATGGTTGATATCTACAACCCATTTCGAAGGCGCGGCCTGTGCTGCGGGGCGAGAGGAATACTCTCGCTGCTGGGAGAATGCCGCAGAGCGCGGTTTCTTCCATGAAGATGTTTTTCGGTATGAACGCTGCGAAGCCTCGGCCTGCTGCTCCCACTGGGGCAGCGAATCGAACTCGGACAGCGCAATCGTCTTTGAGGCGGAAGGCTGATGACGCCGAGGGAAACACAACAGCGCCACTACTGCCAGTAGCAACGCTGCCGTCAAGATGAAGTATCCCCGTCTGCGACTTATTCCTCCTTCCATTCTATCGTGCCTCGTTGGTGAATAATTTGTGGTGATTGGAGGGCGTCGTCGGATTCGAAGGAGTCGCCCAGCGTGATTCTGCGGCCGTTCTTTGACCGCAGCGGCTTTTCGGAATAGATGCGATGTTCTGCGGCATTCCAGGTGAGGTCTTGGAGATAGACGGTGTCGCCCGTGCGGAAATCGACGATGACCACGCTGTCGCGTACCAACATGATGTCGCGGTTTTCGAATGTGGCGGCATAGCGGGCACGGAGTGTGGCTGTGGGCTTGTTGGAGCTGTCGAAGAAACGCATAAACACCCCTTTGCGATATACAGTCTTAGGGTCGGGCTTGCTGAACTGTTCGATGAGGGGTGCGGTCATGATCATCTGCAAGCGGCCGTTCTCGCTACGTCTGACGGTAGCGTTGTGGATAGTGTTGTCGGGCAAGGACTGCGGCTCAAACATTTTGATCTTCTCCATGTCGTTTCCGCAGGATGCAAAACAACAGGCAAGAAGCAGAGCCGCAGCCCCGCTTCTCACCTGATGTATTGTGTATTTGCTTATCTTTCTCGGCATTTATCGAGTTCTAATGATGGTAGATTTGCCAATCCAGCCGGGCACCACATAGCTGTGGCCATCGATAAGGTCGAGCATGAAGGCGTCTTTCTTCTTGGGGAAGTAGGAGCGATACTGGCCGCTGAGGCGGTCAACAATCTTAGCAACCTGCTCGGTGGGTTCGACCTGCTTGGCGCGGCTGAGCTCATCGACAGCTGCCCAGTAAGCGGAGCGGCCGCCCATGCCGTCGTCGATGCTGCGGGAGCCAGAAGCGTAGGCCATAGCGATGAAGATGTAGGGATAGCCCTTGCTGCGGTCGATCTCGGCTGCGCGGAGGAAGGAGTTGCGAGCAGCGCTGTAGCTACCCTGGCCGCTGTAGGCACGACCCATGACGATGTAGGCATTGTAGAGGTCCTTCTTCTCGGTGAGGCTCTTGACGGCATCCTGTGCATATTCGACAGCCTTGCCGTACTGCTTCTTACCCCAGCACATCTCGGCCATCATGAGAGCGGTCTGAGGAGTGGGCTCGAGTTCGTAGAGGTTGGTGGCAGCGTCGAAGAAGAGCTTGTTGTCCTCGGTGCAGTCCTTCTTGGTGAGGATGTAGGTAATCTTCTTGAGGAGGTTGATATCGTGAGGATCGGCCTCAAATTTCTTCTGATAGATCTCGTTAAGTTGCTCGCAGGTGGCGTAGGGGGAGAAGACTGCCTCGACATTGTTGATGTAGCCGGCAATCTTGGCAAGCTTCACGCTGTCGTCAACCACGGTCTCGGAGATATCCTCAAGGCGGGTGGTGACGATGTCGTAGTTGTCGATGATGAGGGTGGGCTCTGCATAGCCGGCCTTCACATAGTCAACCGTGGCGGCGAAGAAGAGGGTGGTGTAGTTCTCATCAATCTGCTCGATGCCTTCGCTGACGGCCTCGGCATAGATCTCATAGATGCGCTTGTAGTCCGTGGGCTTCAGCGTGCTGAGGTCCTGAGCCTTCATGGCCTTCACCTTGGCAGATTCGCCGAAGTACTGGATACGCTGGTCGTATGCGTTCATGAGTTCCTCGATGTATGCGTTGCGCTCCTCTTCAGTGGTAGCGGTGGCAATCATGGCGTGCATGATGGTGGAAGCTCTCTGATAGGGAGTTCTGCTATAACGAGGGCAGTGCAGGAGGATCTGGCGCCAAGGCTCGTAGCAGTCGGTGTAGAGTTTCTGCTTGTAGAATTCCTGGTACAGCGAGACGTTGCTGATGCAAGCGATGCTGTCGTCGGGGGTGTCACCCCATTTGCTTTGTGCATTTGCAGTGATGCCCATGCTGAGGGCTGCTGCTGCGATAAGGACAATTTTCAGTTTTTTCATGGCTAATAATTGTTATCGATTTTCTATTTTGTATTGTTAGTTTCTTATTTCTTTTTCTTTTCTATGCAGGTAAAAGCCATATATGCGTCTCATTCCGCCTCATGATGCTGATATTTTGGAAGATATGAAACAGCGCGGCTTACTTATTTTATTCGTACTTCTTTTTCACAAACCAGCTCTCGCACGATCCGATGGTGATGCCCACCGAGAAGCAGTCGCGGCGCAGGATGCTGCGGTCGCCAAAGCTGGAATAGGCCATATTGATGGTGAGCACGGAGCGGCCCTTGCGCATCGGGAGGCTGAAGCCCATGCCCACGCCGGTCTCGTTGAGGTCGTAGTTCTGGTCGGCGATATTGAGGGCGAGGCGGCCGTGGTTGTGGAAGACGCCGGCGCTGATGCCTATGCGAGCCAGATAGCTGGTGGCCGAAGCGTTGCCCTTCCATTCGCCGCCGAGGGCGAGACGCCAGTTGTCGGCATAGCGGAGGGATGAGTGGCCGAAGATATTATAATCTACATTCTCCTCATACTTGATGCCGCTGAAAGGGGAGTAGTACCCATCTACAGCCACCTCCCAGAGGTTGTTGCGCTCAAAGGCGAGGCCCAGGCCCACGGCCAGGGGCTGCTCGATGGTGCTGCTGTAGGTGTCGGACATGCCGGGCTCAGGGAAGACGGTGTCGAAGAGATATTCGGCAATGTTGGTTTTGTGATAGGTATAGACCAGCGACTGGTCCTTGATGGACATGGTGCGCGGGAGGCGGCAGGTGGCGCCCAGGCGCATGGTGTATTTCTCGCCAAGAGGCTGACGATACTGCAAGCCGAGGTCGATGAGGAGGTTGTTGACGAAGGTGTTCTTCTGACGGCGAGAGTTGATGCAGTAGGTGCTGTCGTTGCCAAGGAAGTTGTAGGCTATGGCACGGGTGATAGAGCCATAGAGATAGTCGAGGTTGAAGCCCAGCGAGAGGCGCTTGCCGATATTGAAGCCGTTGCCCCAGTAGAGCTGCGACACTCCGCCGCTGCCCTCATAGATGGTCTTCACATTGCTCTGCGTGAGCGCGTCGAAGGCGGTATTGACCGACTGATAGTTGACGGTGCTGTAGGGCATGATGCCGGCAGCCGTCTTCCACCACTTGGTGATGGGGAAGGCCACATTGACGTATGCCACGTTGCCATCGGCGTCCGACTGGTTGGCGGTGCTGTTGCGCAGCACGCAGGTCTGGATGTTCACGCCGATATCGAAGACGAAGCTCTCCTTCTCCACGGCAGCATACGAGGCGGGATTGAAGGGGTTGACCGTGTTGCGGCTGGCGCGACTATACACCACGCCGCCCATGCGGTAGGCCGTAGGGCTGCTGGTAGGGAGGTCGCTCGTGCCAATGCCGAACTGCGAGAATGGGATGTTAAAACCATTCTGGGCCTGTGCCGCGGAACCTGCTCCGAACAGCATGGCCAAAATAACAAAGGTGCGTATATTATTATGTCTCATCATACTGATTATATTTAAAGTTTTGGAGATTTGGAGACTTGCAAGCTCACCTTCCAATCTCCTTATCTTCCAATCTATCCAATATCTCGTTCAGTCCCACCATCACCAGCTGCGGCTCTATGCGGCAGCCAGCCACGGCAAGACGGCCCTCGCCCCAGAGGCGTTCAGCGTCGCCGCCCGTGAGCAGCACATCACACTCGGGCGCCTCGGCACGGTAGCGGGCCACAAAGCCCTCCACCTCAAAGCGCGTGGCTGTGAGCACCCCCGCAGCCATCGAGGCACGCGTAGAGCGACCCGTGAGCGGAGCCTCATCGAAGCCCACATCCGACAATAACGGCAGTTTTGCCGTAAAAGTATGCAGGGCGCGAAACTTCATCTCCATGCCCGGCAGGATGGCGCCGCCGCGATAGACGCCAGCGGCATCGATATAGTCGATAGTGATGCAGGTGCCGGCATCCACCACCACGCAGGCCCTCCCCTCGCCCAGGCGGCGGGCGCCGCAGGCTGCGGCCACACGGTCGGCCCCCAGGGTCTGAGGAGTCTCGTAATCCACCCCGATAGGCAGCGACGTCTCGGCCGAGAGGATATGCACCTCGTCGGCTAAAGCGGCAAGGGCAGCCTCGTCCACACGGCCCGAGGCGCACACCATGGCACGCTCGGCATGGGGCACGCCCTCAAGCGTGGCCTGCCTGCCGCTACGCGTCAGACAGCCGCCCTCAAAGAGCGCCCATTTCACCATCGTGTTGCCTATGTCGAGTGTCAGATTCATCATTCAAAAAAAATGCGTCGGCCCGCAGAATGCCCGGCACCTGCTGAGGCCGCTGCAAGACCTATCCGTTATACATGTTCATAGCCCTGTCGGGACCCTGCGTGGCAAAGCAGCGCACGGCCTCGCAGGCCTTCTCAATCTTGGGGTCGAGCTCGGCATGCTCCTCGTCGGAGAACTTGCCCAGCACATAATCAATCTGTTTGCCGCGGCTGAAGTTGCTGCCCACGCCCACGCGGAGGCGGCAGTAGTTGGTGTGGCCCAGCGCAGCCTCGATATTGCCCAAGCCGTTGTGGCCGCCGCCGCTGCCCTGCTTCTTCATGCGGAGCGTGCCGAGGGGGAGCGCGATGTCATCGACCACCACGAGGAGGTTCTCCACGGGGATCTTCTCGGCCTGGAGCCAGTAGCGCACGGCCTCGCCGCTAAGGTTCATATAAGTTGTCGGCTTGATGAGCACCAGCGTGCGGCCCTTGAGGCGCATCTCGGTGCGGTAGGCGCGGCGTTCGAGGCTCCACGAAACGTTGTCGTTCGCGGCGCGAGCCTGACGCACCATTTCATCCACCACCATGAAGCCGATATTATGGCGTGTGCCCTCGTATTCGGCACCCACATTGCCCAAACCCACGATGAGATATTTCATGTTATAATCAATGTTGTCGTCTGATTTGCAGAACGAAAACAATTTTTTAAAAAGGTTCATATATATATTATCGTTTTGCAAAGGTACAACTTTTTTCCCACCTATTCAAATATCGATGCAATAAATAACATTTTTTAAACTTTCGGCGGCAAAAAAAGAGGATAGATTTTCCAAGAAAAAAGGCCTTTCATACAGCTCCTCCCAAAGCCATCAAGGGCGGCAGGCATGTGAACAATATTACCTTGGCAACTTCTATAAATTCAAGAAAATTAATATGATTATCCGCAATTGCCACAAAAAGTACAATTTGTGCCGGAATGACGCGGCAGCTTCCCCTTCTATATAACCACCCCTAAACGAGGATGTCTTGTATAAATATAACAAACTGATATGTAGAATATTATGACGCGGCAGCCTCCCCTTTCGGAAAGGGGTGCCCGAAGGGCGGGGTATGTTTCGAAACAATCAAAAAAGTCCTTATAGAAAATAGCGAATAGTGCAAAGGTTATTATCGTTTCCAGGCCGGTCCCCTGCTGATGACTTTCGGAAAGGGGTGCCACGAAGTGGCGGGGTATGTTTCGAACAATCATACCTTATTAAACCCCAAATGTTTTTCTATAGGGAATTATTTTATCGAAACATACCCCCAGCCCCTTTCCGAAAGGGGAGGCTGACGCATCACATATCTTCCATTTATTAGTGGTGATTGCGGATAATCATAATGAATATTGAATAATGAATACTGAATAATGGCTCCCGCCCCACTCATTACTCATTATTAATTATTCATTACTCAACCGGCAACCGCCCTAATTCTCAATTAAAAAACATTCTCAATTTTAAAAACATGCATTACACCTATCAAACACAAGGAACTTGTAGCGAACAAATCGATTTCGACATCGAAAACGGCATTATCCACAACGTCTATTTCCTCGGCGGTTGCGACGGCAACACGCAGGGCGTGAGCCGACTCGTTGAAGGCATGAAAGTCGAGGACGTCCTCGCCCGCCTCGAAGGCATCCGCTGTGGCTGGAAAGAGACCTCCTGCCCCGACCAGCTCTGCCAAGCCATCCGCCAGGCAGTGGGATGTTGAATAATGAATAGTTAAGAGTGCAGAGTTAAGAACCAAACCCTATTTGGAATGACACTCCTTTGGGACAGAACGAATTTCCTATTTCGGAACCGAAATTTTGGGAACAGCCACAAATCGGAATACCCCTCTTAACTAAATAATGGCTCCCGCCGCACTCATTACTCATTATTAATTATTCATTACTCAACCGTTTTTAATTGGTTCCAATTCCAAGTTGACGGCAACTGCCCAACTCTTAATTCTTAACTCTTAACTCTTAACTCGAACCATGTCCGACCATCTCACACCCGAACAGCGTCGTCGCTGTATGCAGGCCAACCGTAGCAAGGGCACCCGTCCTGAGCGGCTGCTGGCGCGTGAGTTGTGGCGTCGTGGCTACCGCTACCGCAAGAACGTGCGCGGGCTCCCTGGCACGCCCGACATCTGCTTCAAGAGCCGCAAGGTCGCCGTCTTCGTCGATGGCGACTTCTGGCATGGCCGCGACTGGGACCATGCCAAGCAGCGCATCAAGAGCAACCGTGCCTACTGGTACGCCAAGATAGAGCGCAACATCCTCCGCGACCGTCGCGACACCCAGCGCCTCGCCGCCATGGGCTGGACCGTCCTCCGCTTCTGGGAAGGCGACGTGCTCCACGACCTCCCCGCCTGCGTCGCCATGGTGGAAGAAGTCCTCCGCGTGGAGCAGCTCCAGCACCTCCGCCGCCTCTATCAGTACGACACCCAGTACGACACCCCCGACCTCGCCGCCGAGGAAGAGCCCGACTACGAGTAGCCCTGCCGCCCCTGCGGCACCCTCCAACCCCGTGTCCAGCCCTCTCTCGCCACCCTCCATGCTCCGCCCTGGCGAGTGGAGGCAGAGCGGAGCTAAGGCGAAGGTATGGCGGATGTAAGGCGGAGCTCGCACGACGGCAAGCCAAGCGAGGGAGATGCCAGATGTGTCAATGTTACAATGTGATTTCTATAGTTTGTAAAAGTGCGGGGCATGGGGTGTCAATCGGGGAATATCTCTTGGACCAGGCGGGCAAACTCTTGATAGGCTTCGGTGTCGGCGAGGGGGACGAGGGCGGCGGCGAGGCTGCGGTAGTACCAGGCATAGTCGGCAGCACCGTTGGGGGCGCCGAAACGCTGCCATAGCTGGCTGCCGAGGGCGCGGTGGTCGCGAGCTATCGCCCGCATGTTGGAGAGCTTGTCGCCGAGGGCGACGATCTGGCTCTCGCGCGATGCTACGCGAAGATGGTCGAGGATGTGCTTGCGGGACTCGCGCCAGCCAAGACCCTTGGGGTGGCTCTCTTCGGCAACGAGCTGGGCTATGTCGTCGCCAAAGGCACGACGTATCTGCTCGATGGTGGCGTCGGTGTCTTCTACGACATCGTGCAGGACGGCGGCTGCCAAGAGCCGCTGATCGGCCGTCATGGTGGCGACGATGGCGGCAGCCTCCAAGGGGTGGAGGATATAGGGGAAGCCCTTGCCACGGCGCTCAGCACCCTGATGCGCATCTACGGCAAAATGTATGGCTTTGTCAAGTAGGGAAGTGTCCATTTTTTTAATTGAGAATTGAAAATTGAGAATTGAGAATTAGGCTGGCGCACTCTTTGTATTGTCAATTCACTATTCACTATTCACTATTTCACTATTCACTATTTCACTATTTCACTATTCACTATTCACAGTTCACAGATCACAGTTCACTTCCTCAACTCTACTGCCACTATCATTGTGCCGCCGATTACTTCGAAGGTGTCGCCGAGGGCTTCGTTGAGGGTGCCTTCCCACCAGGAGCGGAGGCAGCGGCTCTCGATGGGGTAGCGCAGGCCGCTCACGCTCACCGGCACCTCGGGGGTGAGGGAGAAGAGCGAGACCTGCTGCCCTTTCTCAGAGGCGAACTGTCGCGTCCCCTGCATGGGGTAGAAGGTGTTGAAGTCGGAGCGCATCACAAACTCGACGTTGGGATAGCGTTCCATGTAGTGCGCCAGGAGGCTGATGTTGCCGAGGGTGTGGTCCTCGCGCAGTCCTGTGGCACCGAGGATGTTGACTTGCAGCGTATCGCCGTGGCAGTCGTGACGGGAGTCGTCATTTGTCGGTTTGCTGGTCACAGGTCGCGGCTCACAGCATTGTCCCTGCGGAGTGGGGGCGGCGTTGGCTGTGGCATTGGCGTCTTGGACTGCGGCCATGGCGAAGCGGACGGCTTTGGAGAGGTCGTTGCTCTCCTGCTCGGGGATGCGGTGGTGTTCGAGCACGATGCCGCTGTCGGCGGCCTCCTGCAAGAGGGCAGGGGAGAGGGAGTCGCCGTCGCCCACCACGGCGAGTCTGTGGTGCGGAAGCGTGGACTGGCGGTGAAGCCAAAGGAGGTAATTTTTCAGCGCACCATCGCAGCAGACGACCATTTCGGCGGTGTTGAGATAGGCTAAGACCTCGGCTTTTGTGGGTAGCAAGCCGTTTGCTAATATGGCGATAATCATGTATTTCTCAAATTATTATAATATATTCATCATTTATATTATGTCGGCAAAGATACAATTTTTTTTTCAATGTCGAAAATTATTCGTATTTTTGCACTCTGTAATCAGTGAACTGTGATTGGTGAACTGAGAATGGTTGCTCTTCGCTTCGCTATCGAAAGTCCACCGGACTTTTCTTCAGGGCGGAAGCCGTCATTTGTCAGGTCACAGTGCACTGCTCACAGATTACTAATCAACATTTAAATCATATTATGAAGAAAATCGCATTACTCCTCATCACTTTTGTCATGGCACAGACCGCCATGTCGCAGACCTTGCAGTTCTCACTCCCTATCATGCCTGAAAAGATGTGGCCCTCCGACTATGCTAAGTACGAAGGCGACGTCCTCAACTGCTGCAACTGGCTCCTTAGCGTGAATCCCGAGTTCAACCAGCCCAAGCACGAAGAGTGCGCCTCGTTTCTCATGCGCTGGCTCGCAGGTGCTCCCAACGTGAGCGTCCTGATCGATACGAAGCTGGTGGATGCCAAGAAGCCTGAGCTGCTCGTGGCTTACCTTGCCGCTTGGACCCGTCAGGCTCTCAGCGACAAGAACGGCAACGCACTCCTCTATGCCAACGTGGCTGAGACAGAGATGCTCCGCTATTATACCGACTACAAGGATATCATCGGCAAGTCGAAGCTCACCAAGAAGATCCTCAAACAGCAGAAAAAGGGCAACCTCGCCGTGTATGTCTCCGATGTGATGAAAAACTATCTTAATTAAATTGCCAGCTTGGAGCTGGTGCCATTCAAGGGCGGTTGCTACCAGGTGGGACCTGGAGCCAATTAGGGTCGGGAGCCGTTTTGAAATTGAGAATGTTTTAGAATTGAGAATTAAACTGACGCTCTCTTTGTATTGTCAATTCACAATTCACTATTTCACAATTCACAGACCATGAATTACCAATAGATTATTCATGGAAATTCGTGTAAAAGATATAATGAGAATAGCATTCATGAAGAATAAGGGAATAAGAGGTGAGGGAACGGGAGCCGCCATGCGGCAGCCTACTCTTTATTTTTTATTCATTAATTTATTCATTCATCCGAGGCTGTTGCTGGCTGTAGCATTTGTTTTCCTTATGGTTTCGTGCGGAGAGGAAGAGGGAGTGTATCCCTATCGTCCTGATTTTCCGACAAACAATAACCGTCGAGAGAGCAACGATGCACAGCTTCTGTTGAACCTGGAATGCTTTTCTCCTTCGCAGAAGGTGGCTATGGTGTCTATGGAAGATGTCCATTACTGGTATAAGGACAACTCTCGTTTTGCTTTCAGCTTCGACACCGCGGGGCGTTGCCTGGATATCTTTGGCAGAGAGGATGGCACGTTTGAGCACATCCATTATGAATATGACAGTCTGGGACGCCGCATTCTGGATGTCCGCTATTCCGACACTGTGGCGCTCGCTGACGAAAGCCGCCTCACGCCCATCTCCCGCACCACATATACATATAAGCGCAACGGACGTATCTGCAAGGCCGTCATCCAGGGGCAGGAGGGCAAGTGCTATCGCTTCCGTCTCCGCTATGGAGCGACGAGCAAGGACGGCAGCCGTCTCCTCACGGACTATATCTTTCCCGATGGCTCGCGCATCAGCTATAGATACGACAGCGAGGGCCGCATTGTCCGCGAGATCCTCCCCGACGGAACCTACAAGAAATATACCTATGACAGCGAGGGACGCCTCAGCAGCTCTGCCACGCCCAACGAAAACGGCATCTTCAATTTCGAGCAGACTACGTGGTACCACGATGCCTCAACGGTGCTGGAACGTGACGACCAAGGCCGCATCTTGCAACGGCAGAACGGCAAGGTCATAGAGACCTATCATTATGATGAGAATGGTAACTGGGTGGTCTGTGATGTCACAAGAGACGGGGAACTCTATAGTCGCATAACACGCTATTTCACATATTATAGTGAATTGTGAAGGGCAGTAGCCGTCATTTGTCAATTTTCAATTAAATAATCGCCCCAAATTTAGAAAACTTAAAAATAATCATATCATGAAAAAAATCAGATTTGCTTTGTTGGCTCTCGCAGCCGTGATGATTGTCTCCGCTTGCAACAAAGAGGAAGACCCCATTGTTCCTATTGTTGACGATTCTGTCGTCGAGGAGCCTCAGATCAACCCCGCCCTCGTCCCCTTTGTTGGCACTTTCGACATGATTGTCGAGTATGACAGTGTCGGAGTTGATGGCGCATGGCTCGAAAACGGCTTCATGGGCATGTACTACGATGCAGATACGGGATATGTGGTATTCTCTGCCGACACTACTCAGCCCGATGTCCTCAAGATTGACGGCTACGAGATTCTGCATGGTGAGAACGGCGAGCCCGTCGAGTACCATTTCTATGACACCAAGGCTACCCTTGATGCCGATGGCAAGCTCGTCCCCGAGGCCAGCCAGTTTGAGATGAACGGCTATCATTTCTCAATGACCTACGGCGCACTTCGTCTTCAGGACGATGGCAGCGTCCGCTTCCGTATCGAGCAGCATGTGCCGATGGGACAGAGCGATGCTGGCTATATCCTTACAGCCTATTGCACCAAACGCGCCGAATAAGAGTGAATTGAGAATAGTTAAGAGTGCAGAGTTAAGAGTTAAGAACAAATCCCTTATCAATAGGACACTCCGTTTTTGAACCCAACGAACACCTTTTAACCAAAACGGGGAACAGCCACAATTCGGAACACCCCTCTTAACTCTTAACTACAAACCGGCTCCCGACCTAATTCTCAATTGAGATTAGTGAACTGTGAGCAGTGAACTGTAATCTGACAAATGACCGCGTCAGACTCAGCTCACTGCTCACTGTTCACATATATAAAATCGAGGAAGTTAGAATGTGAGGGTGGTGACAATCTCGCGATAGTGTATCTCCCTGAGGAACGCTTCGGCGCCTTCGGTTCGGGTGAGGTCGGAGGGCTGGTGAGCGTCGGTGCTGACAATCACGGGGATGCCGAGCTCGTTCATGTATTTCAGCGTCTCCTTGGCGGGGTAGAAGTCGTAGTGGCGTCCTTTGTAGATGCCGCGGGTGTTCATCTCGCAGACGCAGCCAGTCTCGCGGATGAGGTGTGCGGTCTCATATACGAGGTCGCGGAACCAGGGCTCGTCGTAGTGGAAGTAGCGGTCCTTGTTGTGCATCACAATCTTGTCGAAATGGCCGACAATCGTGGGCTTCTGGCTCTCAATCATGACGTTGTTTTGATAGAAGAACGCCTTGGCGGCCTTGCGGATGTCGCCTCCGAAATGACGCTGGAGGCCGTCGTCGTAGAGCTCGTAGCGAGGTCCGTCAATCATCCAGAGGTAGTCGGCAGCCTCGGCAGGGTGTTCGCGGATGTAGTCGATGGCGTCGGGGTTGGGGATGAGATGCACGCTGCCTATCGTATATTCCAGTCCGCCCCGTTCGATGAGCGGCTTGAAATCCTCACAGAGCCCCGGCACATAGTCAATCTCCAGCCCGAGGCGGATGTCGAGGCGGCCAGCATATTCCTCTTTGAGTGCGCGGATGGTGTCGCAATACTCCTCAAACTTGTCCTCCTTGATGGAGAAGGTGTTCTCGTAGGGTAGGGGAGAGTGTCCCGAGAAGCCCAAGGCGGAGAAACCGTTGGCTAAGGCATACTCCACATATTCGCGAGGTTCGCCCTTACCGTCGCAGAAGCGAGAATGAGTGTGATAGTTAGTCATGCTATTAGTAATCTGTGAAATAGTGAACTGTGAACTGTGAACAGTGAATAGTAATTAGTGAACTGTGAACTGACAAATGACGGCAACCGCCCACTCATTATTCATTATTAATTATTCATTACTCAAAACGGCTCCAGCCCCAATTCTCAATTCTCAATTTCCAATTCTCAATTAAAATGTTACAATGTTACAATGTGATTTCTGTGGTCTGTGAATTTAGAACTGTATTGTCAGCTCACTATTAGAAGGCATAGACGGCGGAGAGGATCACACGGGTGTTGGCGGGTTTGTTGTCGGGGTCGGCCTCGCGGTGGATGTGGTACTCGTCGGAGCCAGTGTCTTTGAGGAACTGGGCCACGGTGTGTTCCACTTCGCAAGCGAAAGAGAGGCCGTTTCCGGCGTAGTACTCGATGCGGGGCTGTATGCGCCACATATAGTCGATGTCGAATCCACGACCGTAAGTCGAATAGGGGTGGTTTGACATGTAGATATCAATTTTCCCAATGTCGTTTTGCTTGGCGTAGCCGGCAAAGATACCGGGGCGCCAATGTCCTGTCGTCTTGCCGAAATCGGCCCAGAGGGTGGTGAAGGTGTAGGCGTTGGTGCCAGGATAACAGTCGGTGTAGGGAGCGTAGTCGGGGAGGATATATCCGCCCAGTGAGCAGCCTTCGTAGAGGTTGCTGTTCAGCAGGGTCTGACATTTCAGAGCCCAGTTGTCCCAGCGGTATTTGGCGAAGAGACTGAAGCTGATGTGGTTGGCACTGTATGTGAAGCCGATTTGTTCGCTGCCATCATTGGGGAGGGTGTAGATGGGTTTGATGTGTAGGTAGTTGGCGGCAGCACCGGCAAAAAGGTGCTCTCCAACATAGCGCAGTTGCAGGTTCATTTCGGGTATCAGACTGTGTCGCAAATAGGAGGTCGAAGGTCCCTCAGGTCCTTGGCTCTTATTGTCTAACTCGAAGGCGGCTACGGCCATCAGTTCCCAGTTCTTCATAAAGTTATGACCGAGACCACGGTGGTAGTAGCGCAGCTGGTTGTAGCGGGCGTATGGGTGGAACGGGGCACCCATGTTCAGCGGCTGCGTGCCAGGCATGATCTCCTCTATCACCATAGGATACCAATATTGGCCGGCCAGCAGTTCGTCGTGCTGCCACTTCATGTCGAGGTAGGCGTGACGCAGACGCAGCATGTTGATGGTGGCATCGGTGGCTCCCGTGAAGTCGCCCTCGATGAAGCCCTTTACTTTGGCTCCCAGCACGTCGGGGCCTTGGAAGGTGAGGTTGAGGCGGGCGGTGATGCTCAGCATGTTCAGCTGGGGTACATCGTTTGCGTCGTCACCCATTATATCAGGGGTCACGGGTTGGGGGTAGAACAGCATCATGCCCTCGCGCCCCGACACCACCTGGCGCGTGTCGCCGAAGAACACGGGGTTCACGAATCCGTGCCATGCGAAATGCCAACTATCGGACTGTTGGGCGAACAGCCCCGGCACAGAGGACAGCAATATCAGTAAGATGCAAATAGTCTTTTTCATGTTGTGTGTTTTGTGTGTGAACTGTGACCAGTGAACTGTGATCTGACAAATGACTGCGGCAGCCTCAGGTCACAGATCACAGGTCACTATTCACTTATTTCTTGTTTCCTGCCAATGCGAGGATAAGGCCGAGGGCCACGCCGAGGAGGGCTGCGAAGAGCACCTGGAAGGTGGGAGGCAGGATGAAGGTGATGGTGTGTGCGGGGAACCAGAAGAGGGGGATGGTCTTCTTGAAGACGAGGTTCCACTGCACGTCCCAGTTGATCTTGGTGGAAAAGATTTCGCGCATCTTCATGGGACGGAGGAGACCACGCACGGTGCCGCCGTTCTCAGTGATGTGGATGTCGGTGCATTTGTGGAATGTCATCATCACGGGGGCGAAGATGCTGTTCATCAGCACGCTGACAGCAAAGGCCACACCCACTTTGCCCCAAGTGAGCTCAGCGGCACCAAAGACGGCTCCTGCGTTGCTCCAGCCCAGTGCGCCCAAGAAGGCGGGCACGCCGCTCTTGAAAATCATCATCGCCATAGTGATGCACATGCCGAGGAAGCCCCACACCATCATGCGAGGCACGATGCCGAAGCCTTTCTCGTTGTACACGCCCTTGCGGATGCGGAGGGCGAGCATCTCGCCGAAGGTGGCAAGGATGGCGAATTTAAAGAATGCCATGGTGAATGGGTGGTTGGCTGTCGAAGCCTTAAACCACTCGAAAAATCCCGTCGCAGGGATGAAAAAAGGTGCCAAAACCAGCACAATGATGAGGATAGTAATCCAGTCTTGTCTTTTCATATTGTTGAAATTCTTATATTTTTATTATTAATACATTTAATTACCGAAATGCAAAGATACGAAATTTTTTGCAAATGAAGGGTGAATTGTGTGGTAGTGAATTGTGAAGTGGTGAATTGAAAATGCAAAGAGACTGCCACCGCCGTAATCTTCAATTTCTCTGATTCACTCTCATTGTTCCTCATTCTTTCCCATCAATGTTCAAAAAATCTGTGTCGCAGTCTCGCTGTCGAAGCCCACCCATATCTCGTAAGGCTCATCGGCTGCGGGGACTCTCAGTTCCTGCGTCTCTTCGTCGAAGAGGCGGAACCAGAAGTCGTCCAAGGCGATAGTGAAGCTGCTCACGCCGCCATACGCCACAGGCACCTTGCAGAAACCCACCAAGCTTATGCGTGGCCCCTCAATGTCGTCAGGGCGTTTCAGATACACCTCCACCACAGCTTTGCTGCTCGTGGTCTTTGCCGACTGCAGGTTCACCTCCATCACGGCCTTGCTGCTTGTGGCCTTTGCCGACTGCCGAGCCTCGTCGTCAGCGACCTTGTGCAGAGAGTGCACCTCTCCGGTGACGCGCTTGCTGGCGGCATCATACCGCACGTTCGTGAGCTTGTGCGTGTCGTAGTTCAAGCCGTAGCCAAAGGGGAAGAGCGGAGTCTGGCTGCTGGCAGCTTTTGAGGAATGATGCTCCATGTCATCCTTTTGTGCTGCCGACAAACTGTGCTGCTCGTCCGCCAAATAGCGGTAAGTGCGGCCCTGCATGTCGTAGCTCTCAAAGTCGGGCAGCTGCTCTGTCGAGCGGTAGAACGTCACAGGCAGCCTTCCAAAGCAGTCGTACAATCCTGCCATAGAGGCACCCACGGCCTCGCCCATGGCTTCGCCGCCATACCAGCAAGCCATGATGGCTTTGCATTTCATGTCCTTGTGTTTTAATGCTATGGAGCTTCCGCTTGAGAGCAGCAGCACCATGGGCTTGTGCTTGTGGCTCAGCTTTCGCAGCTCTTTTCGCTGTGCTGCGGGCAACTCTATCATGGTGCGGTCGCCGCGATGGAATCCCTCGGCCTCTACTTGCAGCTCCTCGCCCTCCAGCTGGGGCGTGAGGCCTCCGGCATAGACAATCACCTCGGCCTTTTGCGGGCGTTCCACGAGGGTGAAATAATGTCCCAGCCCTTCTTGGATAGAGATGGTGTGCCGTGGCTCGCCGTTATAGTTGCCCAAGGGCATCAGCGTGTCCGTGGCGTTAGGCCCTGCCAGATATATGCGGGTGCCCTCCTTCAGAGGCAGGAGGCCGTTGTTCTTCAGCAGCACCAGGCTCTCGGCTGCCGCCTCTGTGGGATTGTAGTGGCATGGCGGCACCTCTCGGTCGTCCTCCATCTCTATGCGCATACGTGTGCGGAGGATGCGGCGCACATGGTCGTTGATGCGCTCTTCGTTGACGAATCCCTGTGCCACGGTCTCTTGCAGAGCTGCCAGTCCGCTGCCGCATTCTAGGTCCACCTCGCTGCCGAAGGCGTCGGCTGCCGCAGCGGCTGCGGAGGCATGGGTCTCATGCCGCGGCGTCACGCTGTCGCGCTCCCAGCAGTCGTTCAGTGCCCAGCAGTCCGTCACCACGAGGCCGTCGTAGCCCCACTTGTTGCGGAGGATGTCCATCAGCAGGTCGCGGTTTGTGCAGCAGGGCACGCCGTTCAGCCTGTTGTAGCCGCACATCACTTGCTGCACGTCTGTGTGGGTGACGATGTATTCGAAGGCGGGGAGGTAGGTTGTCCATAGGTCGCGTGGCGACACTGCGGCGTCAAACTCGTGGCGCACCCCCTCGGGACCGCTGTGGACGGCGAGGTGCTTCACGCACGCCGCTGTGGCGAGAGGGCCGCCAGGTTGTGCCTGGAGCCATTCTTTTAATGGGGAATTGAGGAGTGAGAATTGAGGATGGCTCTGGTGCATCCCTATGCCGTTGAAAGTGTCGCTATCTTGTGTCGTCAGCGTGCTGTAGAAGAATGGGTGCTGTAGGCCGTTCACGCATTGGGCGCCCATCATGGCGGTGAGGCAGGGGTCCTCGCCGTAGGTCTCCATGCCGCGACCCCAGCGCGGGTCGCGGAGGATGTTGATGTTGGGGGTGAAGAATGTCAGGCCGGTATAGTCCGTAGGCTCGCGCAGGGCTGCGGAGGTGTCGCTGTTGCGGGCCTGGGCATACTTCTCGCAAGCCTCCACAGCCACCTCCGAGAAGATGTCGTACACCATCTCCGTGTTCCATGAGGCGGCGAGGGCTATGGGCATCGGCCACACCGTGGCCCGGCCGTTGCGGCCCACGCCGTGCAGGGCCTCGTTCCACCAGCTATAAGCCGGCAGCCCTAACGAGGTGATGGCGGGCTGGCGGTGCTCCATAAGCGACAGCTTTTCTTCCAGCGTGAGGCGCGACAGCAGGTCTTCCACGCGCTCCTCCAATGGCAGGCGTGAGTCCTGGAAGGGGAACATCTGCGCTCGGACGCTGCCAGCCGACAAGCAGCACAGCAGCACGATGGGCAGCCAACGCCTTGTCGCCACACCATGGAAAGGAGCCCCTTTGCGGAAAAGAATCGAAAACATGATATCTTATGTCTTAATAATCAGTTGTAAATTAATTGATAAAAGCCGTTGCCAGTCATGGCTATGACATTGCAAAGATACGAAATAAAAATGAGATAGAAGGATAAAAAGACAAGAAAAAACATCGAAAAAAACGATACGGCAATCTGCCCTCCACACATCCCGTTCCATCCTTCGCGTCAAAAAACAAAATTGGGAGGACATTATCATTTTTGCTTGTGCAAAAAGATAGAGCATCGTACATCCATTTGGGCTATGGCCTACGAGCATTCGATTCATTCGATTCTTCGATTGCGTGCTAATTGTTGGTATCAGCTCCATGCCGACAGAATGCGATTTGAAGGCTTGTAAGAGCATTATTGACCCCGTTCGACTCGTTCGATTGGCGATATGACGATCATCCTTGTTTTAATACAAATGTTAATCATTTGTTAATTGTAACTGCTAAAAAAAGTCTCAAAAAAGGACGAAAAAGGCCTTTGAGACCTTATGAGTAGCTCCGCTCTAGCTCCGCCTTAGCTCCGCTCTAACTCCGCTCCCGAGGCGGAAGATGAGCGGAGCTTTCACGACCCTACCCCTTAGCTATGACGAAGCACAAAAATGCCATCCGATTTTAACATTTGACAGCCGCACATCACAGCAATATGAGTCGAACGAATCGAATGGGGTCTTTCGACTCCTTCTACTCGTTCGATTCGAGACCTTCCTGTCGGGCAAGTTCGTGACATTTTGAATGGGTGTGGCCGCGTATTGCCGATACATTCTCTATGAATTAAAAGAGGCAGTTCTGGTTTTGGAGTTGCCTCTCCTTTCTTCTTGGGACATAAAAAGAGGGCAGCCCGTTTTCTATGGGCTGTCCTTATGGTGTGTCGTGTGGGGACTACTTGAAGGGGAGGTAGATGACTTTCTTGGTCTGGAAGAACTCCTCTTCGTAGAAGTCGGAGATGTCCCAGGTGCGGACTTTCTTCTTGAAGGGGGCGAGCTCTTCGGCGAGGTCGCCGCCTTTGAGGTAGAGGATGCCGTTGCGGAGGCGGTGGTAGTGGCTGTCGGAGACTTTGCCGCGCACCCAACCGGTGAACTGGCTGAGGTCGGTGACGGCACGCGAGACGATGAAGTCGTAGTCGCCTTCGACCTGCTCGGCACGTATCTGCTCGGCGCGCACGTTCTTGAGTTGGAGGCTTTCGGCGACGTTCTGTACCACCTTGATTTTCTTTCCTATCGAGTCGATGAGGTAGAAGTTGGCGTGTGGGAACATGATGGCGAGGGGTATGCCGGGGAAGCCGCCGCCGGTGCCCACGTCGAGGATGTCGGCCATGGTCTTGAAGGGCTGCACCTTGGCGATGGCGAGACTGTGGAGGACGTGGTGCTCGTAGAAGTTGCCCATGTCCTTGCGGGAGATGACGTTGATCTTGGCGTTCCAGTCCTCGTATAAGGGCAACAGAGCGGCAAACTGTTCGCGCTGCCGCTCTGTTAGCTCTGGAAAATATTTTATTATTCTATCCATAGGTGATAGCTGGCGGGAGGTGCTCCCGCACAGGTGTGTGTTCGATTACAGGTATGACTGAAGGTGTTTGCTCTTGCTGCTGACGCGGAGGCGCTTGATGCCTTTCTCCTTGATTTGGCGGACACGCTCGCGGGTGAGGCCGAACTTCATGGCTATCTCATCGAGGCTGAGCTGGTGGGGATAGCCGATGCCGAAGTACATTTTGATGACCTCGCGCTCGTATTCGGTGAGTGTGGAGAGGGCGCGTTCGATTTCGAGCGAGAGGGACTCCTGAAGGAGGGCGCTATCGGTGGGAGGGGTATCCTCGTTGGGCAGCACATCGACGAAGTTGACGTCCTCGTCGGCGATGAGGGGCGCGTCGATGGAAATGTGGCGACCAGAGATGCCGAGGATGCTCTTGATCTTGTCCTCGGGGATGTCGAGGAGGTCGGCGAGCTCTTCTTCCGATGGTGGACGCTCAAGCTCCTGCTCAAGACGACTGATTTCTTTCTTGAGTTTGTTGAGGGCGCCGAGCTGGTTGGAGGGGAGGCGGACGATGCGGGAGTTCTCAGCGATGGCCTGGAGGATGGACTGGCGGATCCACCACACAGCATAGGAGATGAACTTGAAGCCACGGGTCTCGTCGAAGCGCTTGGCGGCCTTAATCAGACCTACGTTGCCCTCGTTGATGAGGTCGGGCAGGCTGAGCCCCTGGTTTTGGTACTGCTTGGCAACGGAGACGACGAAGCGGAGGTTGGCCTTTGTGAGGCGGTCGAGGGCCTCTTGGTCGCCGTTCTTGATGCGCTGAGCAAGCTGCACTTCTTCTTCAGGGGTAAGTAGCTCCTCGCTGCAAATGTCCTGCAGATATTTGTCAAGCGACTTGATGTCACGGTTGGTAATCGAATGGGTAATTTTTAATTGTCTCATAGAAAAAATTTGATTCTACAATTATTTACAAGTTACATAACGTATAAAGTGGAAAAATGTTTCATAAAAGAGAAAAAAAATTTAATATTTATTTTTTATGTCGAAAAATCGAAAAAAAAACGTAAATTTGCAAATTAATTTGTTAGTGCAATATAATTATGTTTGAAAGCATTAGTAGTAAGATAGATAAAGCGTTACATACGCTTAGAGGTAAAGGAAGTATCTCCGATATTAATATCGCTGAGACTGTAAAAGAGGTGAGAAAGGCTCTCTTGGACGCCGATGTGAGCTATCCGATAGCCAAAGAATTTACCGATAAGGTGAAGGCTGAGGCCATCGGCCGCAACGTTATCCAGAGTATTGAGCCCGGCCAGCTGATGGTGAAGATTGTGCATGAGAAGCTGACAGAGCTGATGGGCACGGAGGCTGTCGATATCAATGTCAAGGGGCAGCCTGCTGTAATCCTTATCGCTGGTCTGCAAGGCTCGGGTAAGACGACTTTCAGCGCCAAGCTGGCTTACTATTTGAAGAATAAGAAGAATAAGAGCGTGATGCTCGTGGCAGGCGACGTCTATCGTCCCGCAGCTATCAGCCAGCTGCAGACGCTGGGCGAGCAGATACAGGTTCCTGTGTTCACGGAGGTGGGCAACAACAACCCTGTGGATATTGCTCAAAAGGCTATCAAGGATGCCAAGGCCAAGGGCACGAATGTGGTTATCGTCGATACCGCTGGTCGTCTGGCTGTGGATGAGGAAATGATGAACGAGATTTCGCGCCTCAAAGAGACCCTCACCCCGCAGGAGACCCTCTTTGTGGTCGATTCGATGACTGGTCAAGATGCCGTGAATACGGCCAAGGCCTTCAACGAGCGCATCGACTTTGACGGCGTGGTGCTCACCAAACTCGATGGCGACACCCGTGGCGGTGCTGCCCTCACTATCCGCTATTCGGTGAAGAAACCCATCAAGTTCGTCGGTGTGGGCGAGAAGATGGACGCTCTCGATGTGTTCCATCCCGACCGTATGGCAAGCCGTATCCTCGGCATGGGCGATGTGGTGTCACTCGTGGAACGTGCCCAAGAGCAGTATGACGAGGAAGAGGCTCGCAAGATTCAGAAGAAACTCATCCACAACGAATATAATTTCGAGGATTTCCTCTCGCAGGTGGGCCAGATTAAGAAGATGGGCAGCATGAAGGATCTTATCGGCATGATCCCAGGCATGGACAAGGTGACTAAGGATGTGGAGATTGGCGATGATGCCTTCAAACCTATCGAGGCTATGATCAGCAGCATGACGCCCTACGAACGTCGCAACCCCAGCTGTCTCAACGGCGCCCGCAAGCAGCGCATCGCCGCCGGCAGCGGTCACACCATCCAGGATGTAAACCGCTTCGTTAAGCAATTTGAAGAGACCCGCAAGATGATGAAGACCGTCAGTGCCAAGGGCAAGCTGCCTCAGATGCACAAGAAACGCAGATAATCTAATTCCTATATATAATTATGTTCCAATTATTAGATGGTAAGGCTCTGAGCCTTCAGATAAAGGACGAACTGGCTAACGAGGTGCGCCAGCTGACTGGCGAAGGTCGCCGTGCTCCGCATCTGGCAGCCGTCATCGTTGGCGAAGATGGTGCCAGCATGACATACGTGGCCAACAAGGAGAAGTCCAGCCACGAGGTGGGTTTCACCTCTTCGGTCTATCGCTTTGCAGAACGCACTACCGAGGAGGAACTTCTCAAATCTATCGACTTCCTTAACAACGACCCCGAAATCGACGGTTTTATCGTCCAGCTTCCTCTTCCTAAACACATCAACGAGCAGAACGTCATCAACGCCATCTCTCCCGACAAAGATGTGGATGGTTTTACATCCGTGAATGTCGGACGTATGGTGCTGAGCGAGGAGGCTTACCTCCCCGCTACCCCAATGGGCATCTGCACACTGCTGAAACGCTATGGCGTCGAGACCGTTGGCAAACATTGTGTGGTGGTAGGGCGCAGCAATATCGTCGGAACACCCGTGGCCAACCTTCTCTCCCGCAAGGGTTTCGACTGCACTGTGACGCTCTGCCACAGCAAGACCCAGAACCTCGCCGAGCTGACACGCCAAGCCGACATCCTCATCGTGGCTATCGGAAAGCCCGAGTTCGTGACTGCTGATATGGTCAAAGAGGGCGCCACTGTCATTGATGTTGGCATCCACCGCATCCCAGACGACACCAAGAAGAGCGGCTACCGCCTTATTGGCGACGTGAAACACAGCGAGGTGGACAAGCACTGCGCATGGGTCACCCCCGTGCCTGGCGGTGTAGGACCCCTCACCATCGTCTCTCTCCTCCAGAACACCATGAAGGCTTATAAGCGTCACGAAGGCATCAAATAAGACACTTTATATAAGTATAAGAGATATGCCGTCCCATCGGGATGGCATATCTCTTTTTTTTATGTGAGTCTGTAAATAGTCGTGCTGCTTTTTGTGGCAACAATAAATTCCTGGGTGTTAACGTCTTTGCATCACTTCAATATAGGGACAAAGTAACATTTTATTGCCTTCGCTCATTTTGTGTTGTAATGACCGATAAAAAGGGAATGCCGTCCCTAAATGGACGACATTCCCTATGAGTGACAATGTGTTGCGGTTTACATGTTGGAGGTGATGCAGACCTTGATGCTGATGGTGCTGACCATATTTTCGGGGTCGAAGCCATCAAGGTCTTGAATGATGAAGGTCACTTTGCCAAGCTCCCATTCGAAGCGGAGGTTCTCAGGTATGACGAATGTGTTGATGTTGCCCATGTCGTCCTGCTCCATGATTTCAAGAGGGTAGATAAAGGGTAGGGTGTTCCAAGCACCCGTGTTGGTGCTGGGGTCATAGACGTTCCAAGCGAAAGCCTGAACGGTGCCCTGATCGAAGACGTATTGGTCAATCTCCGAAATGTTCTTGGTGCAATAGAGGTAGTTGTTGGAACCAGGGAGGTTGACACCTTCATTGCGCTGCCACTCTGAGGGAGTGATGTTGAACTGGAAAGTCTTGATCTGTGCACCATAAGTGTTGTACTCTCTCGTGACATACTCCTTAGTACAGCCCGTAGCAAGCATGGCAATTGCAAGCATGGGGAGAAATAATTTCATCAGTTTCATGTTGTTATAGATTTAAATTAATAAATTCTGTTCTTTTTTCAAGATGCAAAGTTACATCTATTTCGTTAATAATTTTCCTATAAATAGAAATATTTTTCCGAAAAGCGTGCGGATTTCTATTTTAACTGTACAACAGTGACACCATCTCCGCCCAGTTCAAGACGTTCTGAACCAAAGGATTGCACGTCTCTGTTGCCGTGAAGGTATTCGCGGATGATCTGTTTGAGAATTCCGTAGCCCTTGCCGTGAAGGATGCGGAGGTTTTTCTCGCTGAGGAGCTGTGCTTCGTCGAGGAAGTGCTGGAGATTGTCCAAAGCCTCGTCGGCACGCTGCCCGCGGAGGTCTAAGGTGGGGTTGAAGGTCTTGCGCTTCTCGTTGATGTCGTCGTATATGCTCTGGAAACGGCTGTTTTTCACGCTGGTCTTATCGGCGGGGATGGACTTCTTCTTGGTGCCGGTGAGGCGGCTGAGGGCTATAGTCATGCGGATGCTGTTGCTCTCCACCACGGCTTTCTTGCCCTTGATTTCGACTACTTGGCCGAAGGTGTCTTGGCCGTCAATGCGGACAATGCCGCCTACCACGATTGGCGCGGTGCCGGAGTCGTCATCTTTTGAGGAAGAGGTCTCTTTTGGCGCGACAGAAGAGGGTGCTGCTGCACCTTTGGCAACGCGCTCCTTCATAATATCGTCATGACGTTCTTGTGAGGAGGCAAGGCGCTCAGCCTCGGCTTTCATGCGCTGGCGGGCCTGCAGGGTGCGTTCTTTCTCGGCTTGAGCCTCTTTGATGTCGCTAATTGTCTGCTCTACAGTGCGGTTGGCATCGGCAATGATCTGCTGGGCCTCTTTGCGGGCAGTGCTGAGAATCTCGTATTTCTTCGACTCTAATTTGTCGGTGAGCTTCTGGTATTTTTCTGTAACTTCGGCAAGGAAGCTATCGGCTACTTCCAGTTCGGCACGCTGTCGGGCAATCTCCTGCTTGTCGAGCTCTATCTGCTGTAGCTGATGCTCAAAATTCAACATCTCGCCGCCAACCTTTTCGCCTGCGGCCTTCAAGACGGCTTCGGGGAAGCCGATATTCTGTGCAATCTCAAATGCAAACGAGCTGCCAGGGTGGCCTATTGAGAGGCGGTAGAGGGGCTTCATCTTCTCGGTGTCGTACAGCATGGCTCCGTTCCGCACCCCAGGACAACGGTCTGCTAAGAGCTTTAGGTCGGCGTAATGGGTTGTCACCACGCCGAAAGAGTGGCGACGATAGAGCTCTTCTAAGAGTGCTTCGGCTATGGCACAGCCCGAGCGGGGCTCGGTGCCGCCGCCCAGTTCGTCGAGGAGGAAGAGGGTGCCTTCGTCGGCAGTTTCGAGCAGCTGCTTCATGTTCTGCAAGTGTGAGGAGTAGGTGCTCAGGTCGTTGTCGATAGACTGCTGGTCTCCGATGTCGATGAAGATGCTATCGAAGATGCCGAATTCGGAAGTTTCGCGGCAAGGGACGAGCATGCCACATTGGAACATGTACTGTATTAGGCCTACGGCCTTCAGACATACCGACTTACCGCCTGCGTTAGGCCCTGAGACAATCAGGATGTGGGCTTCGTCGTTCAATTCGATATTGAAGGGCACCACCTCGCCTTTGTGGTTGAGGTAGAGGAGCGGATGACGGGCGTCGAGCCAGTTTATCTTGGTGATATTGTCAACAATAGGACGGCCGGCATGGATAGTGAGGGCAAAGCGGGCCTTGGCGCGGATGAAGTCGATGCGTGCCAGAAACCAGTAGGCATTGATGAGCTCGTTTAGCTGCGGACGAATCATGTCGGAGAATCGTGCGAGAATCTTTTGTATCTCGTGCCGTTCGGCAAATTCGAGCTCGCGGAGGTCGTTGTTCAGCTCCACCACCTCGGAGGGCTCGAGATAGGCCGTTTGGCGGGTGGCGGACTCATCATGGATGAGGCCTTTAATCTTGCGGCGGTGGGTGTCGAGCATAGGTATCACCATGCGGCCGTTGCGAATGGTAACCTCGGCATTTTCAGGAGCCCAGCCTTCGTGCTTAGCGCGAGCCAGCTGTTTCGAAATCTGCACATCCACGTCATTCTGCTTCTTATTTATCTGATGGCGAATTTCTTGCAGCAGCTCAGAGGCATTGTCGTATATTTCGCCCTTGTCGTCAACAATCTTGTTCAAGGCCTTGGTGATGCCAGGGTCGAGCTCGACATGGTGGGCCAGTTCATAGAGCTGGGGGTAGCGTATGGGGTCATCGCGGAGCAGGAAACGGAGGCATTCTCCAATGGTGTGGAGCGAGCATTTCAGGTCGAAGAGGGCTTGCAGCTCGATGACTGTGTTGCCCACGCGTAGCCGTGTCAGCTCTTCGGTCAGGTCGATGAAGTCCTGCGAGGGAAAACTATTCTCCAGCACCAGTATCTGGCGGAACTCCTCGGTCTGCTGGAGGTCGCGCACCACGCGGTCATAATTGTTGGAGAAGGACATCTCCTGCGTCATGCGGACAGCCAAGACATTGCTGCATTCGGCCGCCACAAGTTCGCGTATCTTGTTAAAACCTAATTTTTCTTCTAAAGTCATCTCACTAATCCTGTTTAATGTCAAATTTGTCGAAATCGATATAGAAAGACCATTTCTCGCGAAAGCGTTCTAATTCATCGCGATATAGTGTTGCAAGCTGCACCTCGCCTTTTTCGGGAAGGCATCTGGAAAGTGCAGTTCCTTTGAAATCGACAGCCATGCTGCCGCCTTTGTAGGGTATGCCGACACCGTCTGTGCCACAGCGGTTTACACCTACGACATAGCTCTCGTTCTCGATAGCGCGGGCTTTGAGCAGTGTCTCCCATGCCTCCCATCTCGAACCGGGCCAGTTGGCGCAGAAGATCATCAGGTCGTAGCTTAGCGGGTTGGTGTTGCGCAGCCATGCGGGGAAGCGGAGGTCGTAGCATACGGCGGGCTTTATTCGCCATCCTCTCCATTGAAAGAGAGCCCGTTGGGTGCCTCTCTGCAACTGTGATGCCTCGCTGCTCATCCTGAAGGTGTGGGCCTTGTCGTAGAAGCCGTAGTGGCCGTCGGGCTGAACCCAGTGAAGCCGGTTGAAGACTCCCTGTTCCGTTTTCACGACCCATGTGCCGACAAAGAGCACGTCGAACTGCCGTGCCAGGCGGCGGGCATATTGCAAGGTCTCGCCTTCGGGCGCTTCCGCCATGGCAGCCATGTTGTCGGAGAAGCCCGTGGTAAAGGTCTCGGGCACGATAAGGATGTCGGCTTCGGCTGCCACGGGCTCGAACGCCCGTTCAACCATCTCGTAGTTGGCCGCGGGGTCCTCCCATGCTATGGGCTGCTGATAATATGCTATCTTCAATTCGTTTTTCACCATAATGCTAATATCCACAATTACAGGCTTGGTCACACAATTTTTTTACCGAGGGCAGCATCTTGGCTATGGCCTCTTGCTCGTCGGGGTGTATCGGGCAGCTGCGGAGGTCGAGCACTTCGAGGGTGCTGTCGAGCATCTCAAAGGTGGCGGGAAAATCGACCATGTAGGTGTCCCACAGTATCAGTTCTCGCAGCTGCGACATCTGCGACATCTCGTTGGGCAGGACAGACAAGGGGTTGCGGCTCACCTCCAGTTTCTCGAGGTGGCGGAGCTGCGCTATGCTGTCGGGCAGGCTGGTGAGGCGGTTGCCTCGAAGGTCCAGCTCGCGCAAATTGGCCATCTTGAAGACCACGGAGGGCACGGTCTTGAGCCTTTTGCCCCGAAGGCGGAGGATATAGACATCGTCGGGGTTCGTCACCTCGTCGAGCGACTTGTATATCCGCCCCGGCTGAGCTGTGGCCACCCCTGCCGCCATTATGGCCAGCATGAGGAACAGACTGCGCAATATAGACCTCTTATTCATTATATAATGTAATTTCTCTCAATCGATATTTTGCTTCAGAGCTTTCAAATGCAGAACGCTGCCTTTCAAATCTTGTCGCGACAAAGCTTCGCGGGCATCATTGCGGTCCTTGTTGAGCTGCGCTACCAAGGCTTCCACGCCGTCAAACTTGCACACATCTCTCAGCCGCACAACAAATTCCACGTCAAGTACGCTGCCATACAGGTCGCCCTCGAAATCAAAGATATTGACCTCGAACACGGGTTTGTCGAGGCCGAAGGTGGGCTGTCCGCCAAAATTGGCCATGCCCATACGTGCCGAGCCATCGGGCAGCAGCACCCTCACGGCATAGACTCCGTCAGCAGGCAGAGCCTTGGAAGCATCCTCTAAGCACACATTGGCAGTGGGGAAGCCGAGCGTGCGCCCCACCTGTCGTCCTTTCACCACCTCGCCCCAGAGTCTGTATCTGTAGCCCAGCATTTGAGAGGCAAGGCATACGTCGCCCTGCAGCAGGGTCTGGCGAATCTGGGTGGACGAGACCTCCACGTCATGATACTTCACAGCCGTGTCTGTCAGCACATTCACCCCCATCTCCTCGGCCAGGGAGGGCAGACGGTCGAAATCGTTTCGCTGCTTGCTGCCGAACATGTTGTCGAACCCCAGCACAAGGGAGCGGGCATGAAGCCGTCCCACCAATATCTCGCGAAAGAACTCGCATGCCGAGAGCTGCGCCACCTCTTCAGTGAAGTGAATCTCAACCACATCGGTTACGCCGCAAGCCTCTATCAGCCTGTAGCGCTCCTCGTTGGTCGATACCCTTACGAAAGGCCTGTCAGGACAAAGCACCTGAAGTGGATGGCGGTCGAAAGTGACCACCACGGGCACCATTCTGCGCCTCCGAGCCTCGGCTGTGAGCATCGACAAAATGTGCTGATGACCTATGTGGACACCGTCAAACATGCCCACAGTGACCACGCTGTCGAAAGCCAACTCACTAATATTAGTTAATTTATATATATTCATATTAATATAAAAGGATTGCAAAGTTACGAAAAAAAAACGACATTCAAACACTAAAAAAACATAAAAGCGCACAAAAATCAACAACACGATGAAACACAGGTATATATAGTGTGTCTCCCTAAGAGCCGTGACATAAGTCCTCATACACTTCTCCCCAAAGCCACAAAAAGCCCCCAAAGTTTCGCCTTTGGAAGCGGAGTTAGAGCGGAGCTAAGGCGGAGTTAGACCGAAGCTGCCCATTGCCGATAAATGGTCCTCAAAATCTCATTTTTTATCAAAAAAAGTTGGACAGAAAAAAGAAAATGAAAAAAAATTTTGTCAATCCAAAAAAAGTTCGTAACTTTGCAATCCGATTAAAAAATAACAATTAATTATTAACAACTTAAAAAACATACAATTATGCCTGCAAGAATTAGATTACAACGTCATGGTAAAAAGAACCAGCCTTTCTATCATATCGTTGTTGCGGATGGTCGTGCACCTCGGGACGGTAGATTTATCGAGAAAATAGGCACGTACAATCCTATGACCAACCCTGCCACCATCGTCCTCGATGTTGACAAAGCTGCTGAGTGGCTCAAGAACGGCGCACAGCCCAGCGAAACTGCTCGCCGCATCCTCTCCTATAAGGGTGTCCTTCTCAAACGTCACCTCCAGATTGGTGTTGAAAAAGGCGCTATCAGCCAGGCTCAGGCCGATGTGAAGTTCAACGAGTGGCTCCAGGCCAAGGAGAACAAGATCGCTAACGCAAAGAGCGAAGAAGACAACAAGATGCGCAACATTAAGAAAGAGCGTCTTGAGTGCGAAAAGAAATTCAACGAAGCTAAGGCTGCTGCTGTCGCCGCTAAGCGTCAGGCTGCTGCTGAGGCTGAGGCCGCTGCTAAAGCCGAAGCTGAGGCTGCTCCCGCCGAAGAGGCTGCTGAGACCGAAGCTCCTGCTGAGAACTAATCGCTCATCGCAAGATATAAAGCGTGTCTCCTTCGTAGAGACACGCTTTTTTCGTACAGACTAAAACTACAAGACCACGATGACCAAAGAAGAATGCTACCACTTGGGCAAAATCACCAAGCCCTTCGGAATTAAAGGACAAGTTATCATGTTCCTCGACGTTGATTGCCCTGAGGATTATGCCGAGCTTGACTCCGCCTTTGTGGAAATCAAAGGCAACCTCGTGCCCTATTTCTTCCACCTCGACAGCATCACCGGCAACAAAGCCGTGGCCGCCTTTGAGGAAATAAGCCAGGAAGAGGCTCTCTCGCTTGTCGGCCATGACCTCTACCTTCCTCTCGACCTCCTGCCCAAGCTCACAGGCAACCAATTCTATTTCCACGAAGTTGTCGGATTTAGGGTCATCGACGAGGAACATGGCGATATCGGCATCATCAAAAGCATCATCGAATATCCTGCTCAGCCGCTCTTCCAAATCATGAAAGATGACACCGAGATACTCATTCCCGTTATCGACCCCGTGATAAAAAAGGTCGATAGAGAAGAAAAATGTATTCATATTGTTGCTCCTAATGGGTTGATTGACTTGTATTTGCAAAGTTAATTAACAATGTGTTGATATGTTTTTTCTACAAAATTACAAAAGTATCCGTATTTTTGCACTTTCAAAATTAGTGTGATATCAGGCCTAACTCATTGCCCGAAGACCTTGTCGGAAGGGCAGGGCGAAAGCCGAAAAGGAACCAATATTTAGTAACATGGAGAAAACAAACAACACACCAGAGAAGAACTGCTATTCAGCTGAGGAACTTCAGTTCTTTAAAGAACTCATCCTGCAAAAAAGAGAAGAGGCAGTTAAAAACCTTGAGTTGTTGAATGAGGCTGTCGCCGGAAGCGAGAACGATGTGAACGACACCGCACCTACTTTCAAGACACTCGAAGAGGGCAGCAACGTCCTCTCAAAAGAGGAAAATTCCCGCCTCGCAGCTCGTCAGCAGAAATTTATCAAGGACCTCGATGCCGCACTCATCCGCATCGAAAACAAAACCTACGGCATCTGTCGCGTCACGGGCAAGCTCATCCCCAAAGAACGCCTGATGATTGTGCCTCATGCCACTATGACTATCGAGGCTAAGATGGAAGAAAAGAAAAAACGTTGATTTTTAATTAGAACCGTCAATTTTACATTTCATATCAAACTTAGGCAGAGTCCTCACGGCTCTGTCTTTGTTTCTTTATGAATGCCAGACGAAGGTCTGCGAACAACTGGTAAGCCTCCTAAGTATCAAGGTCTCAAGCTCGTTGGCTAAGGTTTGTCACCTTATCTCTGCTTGCGGAAATCAATCGATCTTGGGCAAAGCTGCCAGAAGGCGTTGGGTATAGGGATGCTGAGGATTGGCGAAGAGCTCGTCTGTCCGTCCAGATTCCACCACTTTCCCGCGTTCCATCACCATGATGCGGTCTGAGAGGAATTTCACCACAGAAAGGTCGTGTGTGATGAAGAGATAGGTGTAGCCATACCGATCTTTGAGCTCGTTGAGCAGGTTGAGCACCTGTGCCTGAACCGACACATCAAGAGCTGACACACTTTCATCACAGACCACCAATTCGGGTTCCAGAGCTAACGCACGGGCTATGCAGACACGCTGTCGCTGCCCGCCTGAGAACTCATGAGGGTAGCGGCTGTACCAATCGGATTCCAGCCCAACTTGCTCCATAAGTTCCAAAACGCGCTTCCGCCTATTCTGTGCATTATCATACATTCCGTGGCAGCGCAAAGGCTCGGCGATAGCCTCGCCAATCGTGATGCGCGGGTTGAGTGAGGAATAGGGGTCCTGAAACACAATCTGCATCTTTCGGCGCAAAGCCTTGTTCTCAGATGCGGAGAGCTTGTTGAGTGGTACGCCGTCATATTCTATAGTTCCTGAGCTACGTTCTAACAACTGTAAGATGGCACGCCCCAAGGTACTCTTTCCGCAGCCAGACTCGCCCACAAGTCCCAGCGTCTCACCGCGATATAGTTCGAAAGAGATGCCGTCAACGGCCTTCAACTCTTTGGTGGCTTTCCCAAGCAGATTGCGTTCTAAGGCATAGGTTACTTCGAGATTTCGCACACGCAGCAGAGGTGTCTCGTCCTCGCGAGGCTGTTCACGTTCAGTTCGCTCATCAGCATCCGCAACAACACCTTCCAGATAGTCTTTCACTGTCGGAAGCCGTCTGGGACGACTGTCGAGAGGTGGACGGCAGGCCAGCAGGCCTTGTGTGTAAGGATGTTTCGGATGATGCAGCACCTCGTCAATGGAACCTTGCTCAACCAATTCGCCTTTGTACATCACTGCTACCTCGTCGGCAATCTGGGCTATCACGCCCAAGTCGTGGGTGATGAAGATGATGCCGATGTTGTATTTCTGTTGCAAGCTGCGTAGCAGTTCGATGATGGCTTTTTGGACGGTCACGTCAAGTGCCGTGGTGGGCTCATCGGCAATTAGCAAGTCGGGTTTGCATATCAAAGCCATAGCAATCATGACACGCTGTTTCTGTCCGCCGCTGATTTCGTGTGGATAGCTGTCGTATATCTTCTCGGGGCGGGGCAGTTTCACCTCCTCGAAAAGCTCCAGCACACGCTGGCGGGCCTCTTTTCGTGATACCTTTTCATGTGCCAGAAGCATTTCAGCCACTTGTGGGCCGCACTTGTGCACGGGATTCAGACTCGTCATAGGTTCTTGAAAAATCATCGAAATGCGACCTCCACGCCATCTCTCTCTGTCAATTTTTTCATTCCACGCATCAAAATCCATGTTCTCGCACGCATCCTTCGCTTTTTCTTCGCCATTGCTGCGCTCATAGAACGTGATGCGACCTTCGACACGGCATGATGGTGCTTTCGGCAGCAGTCCCATGATGCTCATCGAACTGACCGATTTGCCGCTACCTGACTCTCCTACAATACCTAACGTGCGGCCTCGCCACACAGTGAAACTCACATTTTTCACTGCGGCATGGTATTTTTTCTCATGCAAAAAATCCACATGCAGCCCCGTTATTTCCAGCACTTTTTCTGTCATCATGAAAAGTTTTTCTAAGAAAACGCAATTTTTTTTTTTTTATTTGAAATATAATGCGTAAATTTGCAAAAAAATTTAATAACTCCAACAACAGACCCACGCTAAAATAGAAAATAGTAATTAATATTAACATATAAATAAATCGCATTATGACAAAATCTGAAGAATTCATGGAAATGGAAGCCCGCTATGGCGCCCACAACTATCATCCACTGCCCGTCGTCCTCGCCAAAGGTGAAGGCGCATTTGTATGGGACTGCGAAGGTAAACGCTACTTCGACTTCCTTTCCGCTTATTCAGCCGTCAACCAAGGACACTGCCACCCCAAGATTGTCAAAGCTCTCTGCGACCAGGCTCACCAGCTCACGCTCAGCAGCCGCGCTTTCTACAACAACTGCCTCGGCGAATGGGAAAAATTCGTCACCGAATACTTCGGCTACGAGAAGGTTCTTCCTATGAACTCTGGCGCTGAAGCCGACGAGACCGCTCTGAAGCTCGCCCGCCGCTGGGGTGTTGTGAAAAAAGGCATCAAGAATGACGAAGTCATGATTGTCTGCTGCGAAGGCAACTTCCACGGCCGCACCATCACCATTATCACCATGAGCAATGACCCCGAGAGCTATGCCAACTACGGTCCCATGACTCCTGGCTTCATTCGCATCCCCTACAACGACCCTGCTGCTCTTGAGAAGGTGCTCGAGGAGCACGGCGACAAGATTGCCGGTTTCCTGCTCGAACCCATCCAGGGCGAGGCTGGCGTCTATGTTCCCGATGAGGGCTACCTCAAGAAATGCTACGACATCTGCCACAAGCACAATGTCCTCTTCATGGCCGACGAGGTGCAGTGCGGTATCGCCCGTACTGGTAAGATGCTCGCTTGCGACCACGAAGGTGTGCGTCCCGACATCCTCATCCTCGGCAAGGCTCTCGGCGGTGGCGTAGTGCCCGTTTCCGCAGTCCTCGCTGACGACGACATCATGCTCAACATCAAGCCCGGCGAGCACGGCTCCACTTTCGGCGGCAACCCCATCGCTGCCAAGGTCTCCATCGCTGCCCTCCAGGTCATCAAGGAAGAAAAGCTCATGGAGAATGCCGACCGCCTCGGCAAGATCTTCCGCGAGGAGATGAGCAACTTCAAGAGCCCCATGATTGAGAAAGTGCGCGGTAAGGGCCTTCTCAACGCTATCATCATCAAGCCTCACAACGGCAAAGAGGCTTGGGATGTCTGCTTGAAGATGCGCGACATGGGTGTGCTGGCCAAACCCACTCACCAGCATATCATCCGCTTCGCTCCTCCGCTGGTCATCACCGAAGAGCAGCTCCGCGAGGCAATGGAGATCATCAAGAAGGCTATCGCCTCATTCGAATGATACATCATCTGTCCGGCAGGACAGTGACGAAGATAGAAAATCCCACGGCATCTGCTGTGGGATTTTTGTGTCAGTAGGCATTTGTGGGCACTCTTTGGGCAAAATGCTGGTGCGCTCTTGGAAAAATATGTTAATGTTTAGTATTTTCCCTTGTTGGAAAGTTGTATTTTTGCAAAAAATTTTAAAATGCAACGTTATGGATACCTATTCTTCAAAATCAATTCAGCTGTCTGCTTCTTGCAGGTCTTTAGGGGAAAGGAACACGCGCTCATCGCACGTCATGTCTCGGATGCGTGCTTTCGTGATAGCGACAGTCTGCTGCCTGGCTTTATGGGCTGTGGCTGGATTCGGCACCAACCGCTGTAGCGCGCAAAAGGTGATGACGGTGTTGGTGGGCGATGTGAAGTTCGAGATGGTTCAGGTTGGGGGAGGCTCGTTCATCATGGGCTGTGAGCCGGAGCTCCACCATGTTGGTAAAAATGACGAAGTCCCACAGCACGCGGTAAAGGTCAACAGCTTCTACATGGGACGCTATGAGGTGACGCAGCGGCTTTGGAACGCGGTGATGGACTACAATCCTTCTAATTTTGTTGGCGACGACTATCCTGTCGAGCAGGTCTCATACGACGAGGCTCAGGAGTTCATCCGCCGTCTCAACGAGCTCACGGGCCTCTCTTTCCGTCTTCCCACGGAGGCCGAATGGGAGTATGCGGCTCGGGGTGGCATGGAGAATAAGGGCTATACCTATTCGGGCAGCAATGATTTGATGAAGGTGGCTTGGTGCCACCTCAACAGCGGCGATTCCACACATGCTGTCGGCGAGCTGGTGCCCAACCGCCTGGGCATCTACGACCTTACGGGCAATGTGTGGGAATGGTGCCAAGACTGGTATCAGGACGACTACTACGTTTGGTGCAAAGCTTACTCTGACGGCATCCCCAAGACGGTGCAAACGCGTGAGCAGCTTGATATTTGGTATAAATGGAATTGGACTCTTCCGGCAGAATCTAACAACCGCAAGACCGAAAATCCAACAGGTGCGGAGGATGGTGTCTATCGCGTTGGTCGCGGAGGCTCGTGGGCCGACTATGAGAACGATCTGCGCGTGAGCTACCGCAACTTCTGGGTGCCCGACCGCCAGCTGAGCAACCTCGGCTTCCGTTTGGTGCTCAATTCCGACGCGCCCACAGTCGGATGGATGCCCAATCAATACATCATAGACTCCATCGTCGGTGATAAGATTTATGCCTCGATGACCACGGAGCGGATGCACCACCTCCAAGAGGGCGTGCTGGAGGGCGTCTTCAGCGTCGGACCCGACAAGAAGGTGCATTTTTCCAGGGGCAACTTGCAGTATAATCCCGCTTCTCACAAATGGCGCTTCGCCGACAATCAGTACGATATCGTTGGCGATAAGAATCTGAAGCTCGATCTGCATTATTCCGGCTGGGTTGACCTCTTCCAGTGGGCATCGAGCGGCTATCGCGACCGCCCGCCAGAGCGTTACACCACCTTGTCGCGCAGCTACGGCAACGGTGAGCGCAACATCGACGGCACGAGTTTCGACTGGGGTGTCTATAATCCTATCATCAACGGCGGCAATGTGTCGGGACGATGGCGCACGCTCTCGGTGTATGAGTGGCACTACATGATGGCTATGAGGCCGGAGGCTGCCTTGCTGCGTTTCACAGCCGTGGTAGGCGAGCGTCAGGGACTGGTGCTTCTGCCCGACAACTGGCTTGCACGAGGCCTCGACACGATACGTCCTGGCGAGAGTTACCGCTTTACGCTCGATGAGTGGACGTCGATGGAACGTGCGGGGGCTGTGTTTCTGCCCGCTGGCGGCTTCTGCCGCATGAACACCTACCAGCTTGGGGAAAAGCTTGATGGCGAGGTGCCTATCGAGGGCTACAATGTTCCATTTAACACGTTGATGCCCGAACATGCAGAACCTATTGACATGGCTGCGGAAAGTGCAGGCAAGACCATCTTCGATCCTGCGACAGGCCTCATGGAGGAATGCAAAACAAAAATTCAGAAGGAATATCTGTTGAAGGCTTGGTACCGGCCGGCGATGGAGAGCAGCACGCATCTGGGCCGTTATTGGACGACGATACATTATGGAGACCGTCAGGCTATGGCATTGTCGTTCTCGCTCGAAAGCGGCTTTTACGTCGTCCCCGAAGAGCGAGTGAACCGCATGTCTGTTCGCCTTGTTCAGGATGTTGAGAAAGTGAATAAATGAATGAAGAAATAAGCAATAAAGAGTGAGGGCTGTAGCCGTTGTGCGACAGCCCTCTTTCTTTGTTCTCCGCTTTGCTATCGAAAGTCCACTGGACTTTCTTTGTTCTCCGCTACGCTATCGAAAGTCCACTGGACTTTCTTCATATCCTGCATTAGAGCCCAAGCCGTCGTGCGGCAGCCAACTTTCTATTTTTCATTAATTAATTCTGTCTTCTTTCCAGTCGTAGGTCTGGGAGTAGGACTGCCACGGTGGGCTGTGGCGTGGATGGTTGGAGGGCAGAGGCGTTGTCGGAGGGATGCCAGGCCACGATGTAGCGGACTTGTGCTGCGGTGACGGTGTAGCCTTGCTGGTTCCAGCGGGCGAGCTCTTCGCGCTGCTTGGCTGAGAAGCGTGCCAGGGGGATGCGGTCTTGTGAGAATAGCGTGTCGCCGCTGAAGAATAGTGTGTCGCCGCTGCGGAGGGCGAGTATGGAGGCTTTCTTGTCTTTGAAGAAATCGAGGAAGAGGTCGTGGTGGGTGAGCTGTAGGGTGATGGTGTCGGGCAGGGGGTATTGGACGGGGTCAATGCAGTATTGGGCTATGTCCATGTTGCAGAAGAGCTTCCCGTCGCAATGGATGTAGAGGTTTCGTTTGGAGCGGGTTAGGGCCACGTAGAGCTGTCGCAGGGTGATGGCAGGGTCTTCCTGTTGGCGGGCTTTGTGCTCGTTCGAGATGAGCATGAAGACTGTGTCGTATTCGCGTCCTTTCGATTTGTGTATGGTGGATACGATGACTTCCGAGTCTTGCAGACGTTGGCTTGTGCTCGGCGTATTAGGGCTGAGCGGCTGAGCGGCCTCATGGCTGCGGGCTGGTGGCTGGCTGAAATCTTCGATGGAGGATTCTTCCAGGAACTCATAGAAGTCGCTGAGGTATTTTTTGGGGGTGGTGCTCTCGAAGCTGTCGAGGCATGTGCAGACGCTGTCAAGGCATGTGCTGCGTTGGTAGGCGGCGATGAGTGCGTTTTTGGCTTCGCTCCATAGTGGGTTGGGAATGGTGGGCGAGATGTTGCGTTTCTTGATGTATTTGAGGAAGTAGCGTATTTCGGCGAGGTCGGATAGGCGGAAGCCGTCGTTGGACTGTATGAGACGGCAGCGTATGCCGTTGTGGCGCAGGAGGGCGGTGATGCGGAGGGCTTCGTCGTTGGTGGCGGTGAGCACGCCCACCGAGCCGAGCAGGGGCTGTGGATTGGCTGCGGATAAGAGGCTGCGGATGTGTCGCACGACTGGCACTTCGAGGTGTGTGCTGGTGTGCTGCACGACTTCGACGATGCCTTGCTCTTGGCTCACTGCGGCTATGGGGGTCTGCTTCATCCTGTTGGGGATGCGGGTGGCGAAAGTGTTGGCGAGATTTACCACTTGGGAGGTGCTGCGGAAGTTGTCGGTCATCTCGTAGAAGCGGGCGCCCATTTCATCCACAAGCTGCCGCATGTGGCGTGAGTCGGCGCCGCGGAACTGGTAGATGTTTTGGTCGTCGTCGCCCACGGCGATGAGGCGCATGTCCTCGTTGTGGCGCATGAGGGCGCGGACGAGAGCGTATTCGTGGCAGTCCATGTCCTGTGCTTCGTCGATGAGGAGGACGGCCTTGCTGATGCGGTTGGGCTCGACCTCGCCAGCCTCAATCATCTGGGCGGCCTGCTGCACCACATCTTTGGCGGCGTCGAGGTTGCCGACGCGGCCGAGGAGGTCGAAGGAGTAGGAATGGAATGTTTTGATTTCAACGAAGTGGGCGGCGTTGCCGATGAGGGCGATGAGGCGCTGTTTGAATTCTGTGGCGGCGGCTCGCGAGAAGGTGAGCATGAGGAGTTGTTCGTGCTTGACTTCTTCGAGCATGAGGAGCGAGGCCATCTTGTGGACGAGGAGTTTGGTTTTGCCACTTCCGGGGCCTGCTGCGACGACGATGTATTGCGAGGTTTTGTCGTCGATGATGGCTCGTTGGGTGGGGGAGAGCTGCCCGAAGAGTTTGTTGTATTTGGCTGGGGTGATGTTTTTGTCGAGCTGTGTGGCACGTTCGCCTTTGAAGTATTTGGTGATGAAGCGTTTGTGGTCCATCTGGAAGTAGTCTTGGACGTATTGCAGCGCGGCATCGTAGTCGCGTACCATGAGGTTGGCGTATTCGCCCACGATGTGCACTTGCTGGACTTTCTGTTTGTAGAACTCGTTGAGCAGCTTGTAGTCTTCGACCTTGTAGCGGAGGCGGCTGTCTTTGATGCGTTTGATTTCCATGGTGTTGTACAGCACGAGAAATCCGCCTTCGAGCTTGAGTGCGCCAATCTTGGAGAGGTATAGCAGGGATTCTTCGATGTCGGCTATGGTGGGTGGTGCCGCTTCGGCGGCGAAGAGCGACTGGGCCGCGTGGCGTTGGTAGAGGTTGAGCATCTCTACCACGGAGAAGTTGAGGGGCTTGGACTCTCCTTGGGCTTTGTCGTCGCTGGGCGAGTGGGGACGCTGTTCGTTGAGGAGATAGAGCTGGTCGAGTATGAAGTGGGAGAGGTTTTCGCGCAGCTGGAGCCGCTGCATCACGTGTGGCTGCGGCAGGAGGTATGAGAGACGGAGGCCTGCCCCCTTCGATGCTTCGCTGCTGAGGCTCATGCGGCAGAGGTAGCCTTTGTTGGCGAGGAACATGAGCAGGGTGCGGAGGTTTTTGACGCTGGTGCCGGGCAGGGACTGCTGCGCCATGGTGTCGTTGAGCTCGCGGAGCGATAGCTCGCATGCTCCGTCGGTTGGCACAAGGTCGTAGAGGAAGTGCTCCATGCGGAGAAAGCGGTCGAGGGTGAGCTGAGAACGTTTGCGCGACATTCCATCCGACTCCTGCAGGTATGCCGAGATGTCGCGGGAGTCGGCAAGGATGCCTTCTTCGCGCATACGTTGGACAGCCGAGATCACGCCCTCTTTGGTGAGTCCCAGGAGGTCGGCGAGGTAATCGACGCGCGACTCGGTCTCGTCGCCTTGGGTGTCGGCGATCTGGCGGCAGGAGATGAGCGACTTGATGATGCGTGCGGCGTCCTCTCGCTCTTTGTCGTCAAAGAGTGTCGAGCGCATGAGCCGCGTGCGAGCCTCCTCCATGTTCTTCACCATGATGCCTGTGGCATAGACGTGGGGCACGTTGTTGCCTCGCTTGAGGTATCCGGCCTGCTCGAGTGTTGCCACGGCTGTGCGCACCCGTGTCTCGATGTCGGTCACGCTGTTGTCCCAGCCTGCCTGGCGGGCGATTTCAAGTGCCGAGCATGCCACGCTGGGCCGCTGTTTGGTGAGGTCTTTGACGGCTTTCCACACTTGCTGAATCTCGTTCATGCTCAGTTTGGTCTGGTTGAGCAGGATGAAATGCTTATCGAGGTCTTGGTCGCCATAGAGCACAAAGCAGCGCGCGCTCATCGAAGGGTCGCGGCCTGCGCGGCCAGCCTCTTGGACGTAGTTCTCTAATGAGTCCGAGATGTCGTAGTGCACCACCAGCCCCACATCCTTCTTGTCAACTCCCATGCCGAAGGCCGAGGTTGCCACGATGATGCTCACCTCGCCGGACATGAAGGCGTTCTGGTTTGCCACCTTCTCGTTAGGCTCCATCTTGCCGTTGAAGGGGAGTGCGCGGAGGCCGTCGCGCGAGAGGCGGTCGGACAGCTCAATGGTGCGGCGTGTGCGGCTCACATAGACGATGGTTGGGGTCTTGGCTTCGCCGATGAGGTTGCGCAGGTGGACGTATTTTTCCTCGTCGCTCTCCACGTGAATCACGGAGTAGTGCAGGTTCTCGCGCGAGGAGGCGGAGGCAAAGAGGCGTAGCTGCACCCCCAGCGTGCGCTGGAAGTAGTTGCAGATGTCGGTGATGACCTTCTGCTTTGCCGTGGCCGTGAAGCAGCTCACCGGTATGGAATATCTGTAAGGCTGAGCCGCTGCGGTCTCGTCCGCCTTGGCTCTCAGCGCATAGCTCTCGGCCAGCTTGGCTATGAACTCGCCGATATAGAGGTAGTCCACGCGGAAGTCCTGCCCCCAAGCCGAGAAGCAGTGAGCCTCGTCGATGACGAAGCGCACGACGTTGCGCCGTTCCAGTAGGTGCTGGATGGTGCGGGAGCGGAGCATCTCGGGCGAGATGTAGAGCAGCGCTGCCGACCCGTCCTCGACACGCTGCACGGCGTCGGCGCGCGAGATGGGGTCCATCAGGCCGTTGATGGTCACGGCCGACGCGATGCCCCTCTCCGTCAAGTTATCTACCTGGTCCTTCATCAGCGACTGCAGCGGCGAGATGACCACCGTGAGGCCGTGCACCGCCTCGCCCGCCATCAGTGCGGGCAGCTGGAAGGTGAGCGACTTGCCGCCGCTCGTGGGAAAGACCACCAGCATCGACTCGCCTGCCACGGCGGCGTTGACGGCCTCCTCCTGGAGGTTCTCGCCGTTGAAGCGGCGGAAGTCCTTGTAGTCGAAGAAGTAGCGCAGACCCTCATGCACGTCCAGCCTCCGCTGGCAGTAGGGACAGCCCTCCTCGCACGGCGTGAAGCGCAGCATCCGCAGCACCGCCTCCACCCTCGGGAAGTTGTACAGCACCCACGGCGGCGTGGCCGACTGGCTACTGCCCCAAGTGCTGCCGCCATTGCTTGGCTCAGAGCCCTGCCTGGGGCGGTCGGTGCTGATGAGCGCCAGGGCGTAGGCCAGCTCGCAGGGGCTGGTGGCGATGAGGCTGCCGAGGTCGGCATGGGCGCAGATGAGGCCGGCAAAGGTGCGGGCAATCTGGTCGGCGAGAGGCTCGTCGTCGGGCTGGAAGCCCACGAGGCGCAGGAAGCCCTCGAACTCCTCTTTGCCGCTGAGCAGCTTGCCGTATATCTGCCGGAGGGCCGGCTGCGAAGCCTCGGGCGAGAGCGGCGCCTCGTCCAGGCGGAGGAAGGCGCCGACCTCGTCATACAGCAGGTCGCGAGCCTTCATGCAGTCGTTCACGGGGTTGTTCAGCTCGTCGTGCTGCAGCTTGTCGTCCTTCACCAGGCGGTGGTAAGGGCGCTCGGGGAAGAGCAGCGGCGAGAGGTAGAGCGTGTCCACCAGCAGCGGCTCCCCCGTGGCGGCGGCCTGCTGGGAGAGCAGCGTCCGCAACGCCCGCAGCGGTTGAGCCGGGCTTGCCGACTGGCGGATGATGTCGGCGACAAACGTTGCGTCGTGATGCACGATGTTGTGTCCGCAGATGTATTCCGCGCCGCGGAGAAACTCCAGCAGCGCCGAGCGAGAAGGCGTGTGCAGCGTGGCGCCATCGCCGCGCAGCGCGCCGATGTCGTGTACTTTATGGTCGTCGATGCCCGCCTCAATGTCGAGAAAAACGATGCGTGCCGACGGCGAAAAACCTCGTTCGGCGGAAGCTCCAAATATATCTGCTGACTCCATTATGCTATATTCCATTAAGTTGTGGCTGCCACTGCGACAGCCGTCAGACAACAAAGATACACATTTTTTTCGACATAATGAAATAGTTTTTAGTGAATTGTGAAATGGTGGATGGTGAAATAGTGGATTGACAAAACAAACGAGGCATGCTCCAATTCTCAATTAGGATGTAGTGTCACGGTGCACCTCGTTCGATTCATTCGATTCGTTCGATTGAGGAGGTTGAGGATGTCTGCTTATCAATGAGGCAAAGGTCGTGATAGATTTTAAGGACTGTGCCCGCCAGAGAGGTCTCGAATCGAATGAGTCGAAAGACCTCATTCGATTCATTCGACTCCTGCTGTTATATTGTTGTGATGTGCGTCTGTCAAATGTTAAAATCTGATGGCGTTTTCGTACTTCGCCATAGCTAAGGAGTAGGGTCGTGAAAGCTCCGCCCATCTTCCGCCTCCAGAGCGGAGTTAGAGCGGAGCTAAGGCGGAGCTAAGGCGGAGCTAGACATAAGCTGCGGTGAGGCTTCAAAGCCCTTTTTTGGCTCTTTCAGAGTCTTTTTCGGGGTGATTTTTATTAGTAAGTTTTAACGTATATGTTAAAATGGAAGCGCCTGCACAATCGTCAGTCGAGTGGCATCTACGCAAGGGCAGAAGCCTGGTTCGTTAGAGCTTTGTCGAGCATCCAAGCCGTAATTGGCAGAAATGAGGTGACGCGTCGAACAGTCGAACAGTCGAACGAATCGAACAGTCGAACGAATCGAACAGTCGAATCACCACGCTAATCTTATCCGATAGTCATCAGTAGAGCGGCCCGCTGGGGAGAGATAATAACCAGTGCACTATTTGCTATCCTCTGTAAGGGCTTTTTTGATTGTTTCGAAACATACCACGTCCTTCGGACACCCCTTTTCGAAATTGGGGTCTGTTGATACACAATACTTTAAACATCAGATTATTGTATTTGCACAACATATCTTCGCTATTGGGTGGCTATATAGAAGTTAATGTAGTAAGAATAAGAAGCACCCTTCTTGTAGAAGGGTGCTTCTTTGCTATAGGAATCAGTGGAGGATGTCGTTGAGGCAGCGGAGGGTGACTTTGACGTGGGAGAGGTCGGCCTCGGGGTCGCGGGGGATGAAGGTGGCGGTGAGCTGTCCGCCGCCGAGGTCGAAGTAGTTGATGTCGAAGTGGCCGTCCACGTGGGGCTCGGTTTGCAGCATCACGTCGCGGAGGGTGTTCTTGGCGGTGATGGTGGCGGTGAGGCGTCCTTTGTTGTCGAGGTTCTGCTCAAGGCTGTACTGCGGTTTGGGGAGGCGGAGGTCCTTGGGGAGTGTCTTGTAGTATTCGCCGATGAGGCGGAGGTCGGCCTGCGGGTCGAAGAGCGCCTTGACGCGGTAGTGGAGTGCCTTCCAGTTGCCGTAGTGGTCGATGGAGCTCCAGGAGGCGACGGGCCAGCAGTCGTTGAGCTGCCAGTAGAGGGAGCCCATGCAGTGGGGCTGGCGGAGGAGGTGCTGGTAGATGCCGTAGCCGGTGCCCCATGCCTGGAGGAGCTGGCTGACGTAGCAGTAGTCTTCGAGCGAGAGGGTGCGGCTATCGACGCCGTAGTAGTGCATCATGGCCTGGTCGATGATTTCGCGGCCGCGGCCGTGCTTCTGGTGGCTCCGCATGGTGGGGGAGTCGATGTTGCGCTGCTCTTCGGGGCAGTAGCGGCAGACGGTGCTGTAGTCGGGGTAGCTCTGGAATCCGAATTCGGACATGAAGCGCCCGGTCTTTTCGGCGTACATCTCAAAGGGTTCTTCGCCCCACCATACGCCCCAGTAGTGGCTGTCGCCGTGGGTGACGCACTCGGGGTGTCCCCAGCCGTAGAGTGGGGAGGAGGGGATGTAGGGGCGGTGCAGGGGGTCGTTCTGCCGGACGGCTTGGGCGAGGATGCCGCTGGGGCCGAAGAGGGTGTCGATGCTGTGCTGGAGCTGGGCAATCTGCTCGGGCGTCCACTTGTATTGCTGCTGCCAGCCCCAGTCTTCCCATCCGTTTTTGACTTCGTTATTGCCGCACCATAGCACCACGCAGGGGTGCTGTGCGATGCGGCGCACTTGCTGCAGGGCTTCCTCGCGGACGTTGCTGAGGAAGGCGCTGTCGGAGGGGTAGAGGGCGCAGGAGAAGTTGAAGTCTTGCCACACCATGATGCCCAGCGAGTCGCAGAGGTCGTAGAAGAAGTCGGGCTCGTAGATGCCGCCGCCCCAGACGCGGAGCATGTTGAAGTTGGCCTCTTTGGCGGAGGTGAGGAGGTAGCGGTACTGCTCCTTGAGCGCGGGGGTGAGGATGGGGAAGGAGTGGCACGGTATCCAGTTGGCGCCCTTGGCGAAGAAGGGCTTTCCGTCCTTGTAGAAGGTGAAGGACTGGCCGATGGAGTCGGCTTCCTGTCGCAGCTCGACGTTCCACGACTTGACCTTCGCGGGCTTGGCTTCGGGCAGCTTGCCATTATAACACTCCAGCCGTGCCGACTGGGTGATGCCCATGGTGCTCAGCTTGGGGCCCCAGTCCCAGCCCAGCATGTAGGGCGCCATGCGGGTGACGGCGCGGTGGTCGGGCAGGTCGCACGGCTGCGCGCTGCCCCAGGCGGGCTGCTTGTCGCCGGAGAAGCACGCCTTGTTGGCGCGCTCCACGGGGTAGAAGAAGACTTCGAGCTCCAGGTCGCCGTCGATGACGGGGAGGATGTCGCCGTCGATAAGGGCGTCGTAGATGCAGACGCGGTACTCGCGGAACATGTTGTCGGCACGGAGCGCCAGCTGGTGGAACGCCTCGCCGTCGGAGGTGCCGTTGAGATATACCTCGCAGAGGGTGGCACCTTGGAGGACGAGCTCGCAGTGCTCAAAGCCTTCGAGCTTGTCGTGCGAGATGGTGGTGCGGTAGCGCCACACGCTGTCGCTGACCCATTGCACGGAGTCCTCGTTGGTGCCGTAGAAGGGGTCGGGGATGATGCCGGCGGCCATGAGGTCGGTGTGGATGCAGCCGGGGACGGCGGCGGGGAGCCAGGCGTCGTTGTACTCGACCTGCCAGTCGGTGAGGTCGTATGCCTCGAAACGCGAGCAGCCAGTTACGAGGGCTGCCACGGCGATGAGCATGAAGGAGAGTTTTCGCAAAGACATGTTTTTTTTAATTGAGAATTGAAAATTGAGAATTGAGAATTAGGGCGGTTGCCACCAGTTTGGAACTGGAGCCATTTAAGGGCGGTAGCCACCAGTTTGTATTGTCAGTTCACAGATCACGGTTCACAGATCACTTCTTCAGGAAGGCGAAGAAGACGGCGAGGATGATGAAGCCGAAGGAGACGAGGTGGTTCCAGCGGATGGGCTCGCCTTTGAACACGGTGGCCACGATGACGGTGAAGACGGTGAGGGAGACGGCCTCCTGGATGATTTTGAGCTGCATGAGCGAGAAAGGGCCGCCGTTGATTTGCGCGCCGACGCGGTTTGCGGGAATCATGAAGCAGTACTCGAAGAAGGCGAGCCCCCACGAGCAGAGGATGATGAGGATGAGGGGCCAGTCGGTGTTGATTTTGAGCTCGGTGAGTTTGAGGTTGCCGTACCAGGCAAACGTCATGAAGACGTTTGAGCAGATGAGCAGCAGGACGGTGAGAAGACCTTTGGGCATGTTTTTTAATTGAGAATTGAAAATTGAGAATTAGGCTGACGCGGTCTGTGTTGTCAGATCACTGATCACAGTTCACCGCTTTGATGAGTTCGCTCCAGACGGCGTTGCAGGTGCGTTCGATGGTTTGGGCACGGCGGTCGCCGAACTTGAGGAGCTTGGCTTCCACGCCCTGCGGGCCTGCTATGCCAATCCATACGGTGCCCACGGGCTTTTCGGGGGTGCCGCCTCCGGGGCCTGCTATGCCCGTGGTGGCCACGGCATAGTCGGCACCTAAGCGTTCGCGCACGCCCATGACCATCTCGCGGACGGTCTCCTCGCTCACGGCTCCGTGGGCTTGGAGGGTCTCGTGCTTCACGCCTAAGGCACATTCTTTCACCTCGTTGCTGTAGGCTACCATGCCGCCGCGAAAGTATTCAGAGGCGCCAGCCATGGCGGTGAGCTGTGAGGCGAGGGCGCCGCCCGTGCAGCTTTCAGCAGTGGCGAGGGTGACGCCGTGGCGCTTCATGGTGTAGGCCACCAGCTCGGGGAGGGACTCGAGGTCCTCGCCCACGATATACTGTCCCGCTATGGGGTAGAGGTTCTTCACGGCTTCGGCAATCTGGGCTTCGAGGAGGGGACGCTCGTCGTGGCTGCCTCTTGCCGTGAGGCGCAGCTTGACCATGCCGGCCTGGGGCAGGTAGGCGAGGCGTATGCTCTTGGGCAGGGCCAGCTCCCACGGCTCGATGAGGTCGCTGAGGAAGGACTCGCCGATGCCCTGCACGAGGAGGTTCTTGTTGACAATCTGGTCGGTGCGGAAATGCTCTTTCAGGCGGGGGATAATCTCGTTCTCCATAAGCCAGACCATCTCGAACGGCACCCCAGCCATAGAGACCACCACCTTTTTTAATTGAGAATTGAGAATTGAGAATTGAGAATTATCGGGGCGGGAGCCGTTGTGCGGCAGCTCATTATCAATTATCAATTTTCCATTATCAATTACATCGAACCACATGCAGGGGGCGGTGCCGACGTAGTTGTTGATCATGGTGCAGCAGCGGGGCACCCATGCCTGCTGGCGATTGATGGGGGTGAGCTCGTAGCCGCGGGCGTCGAAGATGCGCTTCACGTTGGCAAGGGCCTCGGCGTTCTCGTAGAGCTCGCTGTGGAAGAGCTCGCAGAGGGTCTTCTTGGTGATGTCGTCCTTGGTGGGGCCAAGGCCACCGGTCATGAGCACCACGTCGCTACGTTCCAGACAGTGAAGAAGATAGGAAGAGATGTCGTCGGCATTGTCGCCGATGACGTAAGTGCCGCACACATCGATGCCGGCAGCGATGAGCATCTGCGACATGCGGGCAGCGTTGGTGTTCACCACCTGTCCGATAAGAAGCTCGTCGCCTATGTTAAGAATTGTTGCTTTCATGCTGCAAAATTACGAAAAAAAAACGATATGAGAGAAAAATTCATCGCAGCACCATCCCATGGCAATCCATAATCTATATATAATTAATGTGTTCTATACTAAATGGAAGTTGTGCAAGCCGTGCCAAACAGCCGCGGAGGAAGAACGAAAAACGGGCAGAGGTGCCCTCATTCTTCTCAAAAAAGCGTTCGCTATTCCTTCGCTATAGCTCCGCCTTCGCTTCGCTCGCAGGGGCGGAGATTGCCTCTCTTCTCTCGGGCGACCTAAAATGACAGAAAACCTATTCTCAAAACGCCTGTTTTGAAGGCAGCAAAGTGCGCCAGCTGGCAGAAAAATGCATTGTAAGCGTTTGAAAACAAATAGGTTTAATCTTTTTTGCATTATTATCGCTGATATGTGGGAAAATTTTCGTATTTTTGCATTTTGAAAAATAGCTATTTGACATGATGACCAACATCCCTAATTTGGACGAATTGATTCGTATGGCGCTGCTCGAAGATGTGGGCGACGGCGACCATAGCACTTTGGCCTGCATTCCTACAACTGCCACTGGGACAGCAAAAATGGTGGCAAAACAAGACGGCATACTTTGCGGTATGGAGGTGGGCGAGCGTGTGTTCCATTTTGTGAACGATTCGTTTTACCACAGCCAGATGCCTATGAAGGTGACGCCCCTAAAGCGGGACGGCGAGAGGGTGAAAAAGGGCGACGAGCTGATGACGATAGAGGGTGCGGCAGGGGTTATCCTGACTGCGGAACGGACGGCGCTGAACTTTATGCAGCGTCTCAGCGGTATCGCTACGCAGACGCATTTGTTGGTCGATATGCTCGACGGTCTCCATACTCAGTTGCTTGACACCCGTAAGACGACGCCCAACATGCGTCTGCTGGAGAAGTATGCCGTGAAGTGCGGAGGCGGCACCAACCACCGTATCGGATTGTACGACATGGTGATGCTGAAAGATAACCACATTGATTTCGCCGGCGGCATTGAGGCGGCTATCGACCGCACGCACGCTTATCTGAAAGAGAAGGGTAAGGAGCTGAAGATTGAGATTGAGGTGCGTAACCTTGATGAGCTGGAACAGGTGATGGCACACGGCGGCGTGGACCGCATCATGCTGGACAACTTCGACGTGGAGACGCTGAAGAAGGCTGTGAAACGCATCGACGGGAAGTATGAGACCGAGGCCAGCGGCGGCATCACTGAGGTGACGCTGCGGGCATACGCCGAGACGGGCGTCGATTTCATCTCCGTGGGCGCCCTCACGCATCACATCAAGAGCATGGACATTTCATTGGTGAAGAAGTAGTATTTGTGACCTGTGATCAGTGAACTGTGAACGGACGATACGAGTCCATTCGCCAGTTCACGGGTCACAGATCACAGTTCGCATATTATGAAGGTGATTGAAAAAATAAAGGGTTTGGTGCAGAGGGTTGTGCGCAGCAGGGCGGTGCGTTACTGCAACTATTGGGTGCGGAATGTGTCGCTGCCGGGCAACAAAGGGGTGCCGCTGTACGACGTGGTGAGCTACCTTCTGCGCGGCATCGCCAACGGCGACTTGTGGCGCGCGTCGAAGGGCTTGGCGTTCTCGTTCCTGATGGCGCTGCCTCCGCTGCTCATCTTCATGTTCACGTTGATTGCCTTCCTGCCGTTCGACGGCTTGCAGGACGAGCTGCTGTTCCAGCTGCAGCAAATCATTCCGGAGAAGATTTTCGCCCCCTTGGCGGACACGATTAACGACGTCATGGGCCACAAGCATAAGAGCTTGCTTTCCATTGGTTTCATTGCTTCCATCATACTGGCCGCAAACGCGGTGCACGGCATGATGATGTACTTCTCGGACCGCAGCAAGGAGCGGCGCAAGTTCTTGAAGCGGTATCCGCTGTGCATCCTGCTGGTGTTCCTGCTGTACGTCATGGTGGTGCTGATGCTGGTGCTGATGCTCGGCTACAAGACCATCCTGATGTGGCTGTTCAAGAAAGGGCTGCTGGTGCACGGGTCGTTCACCTTCTGGGTGATAGGCATCGGGAGGTGGGTCATCCTCGTGGCCATGGCGCTCCTCACCCTCAGCTGCATATACTATATCATTCCCTTGAAGAAACAGCGCGTGGGCTTCTTCTCCTCGGGCGCGGTGTTTGCCACCATCATGTTCATGCTGCTCTCGTGGGGCTTCAAGGTCTATATCTCTAACTTTGAGCAATACAACCTCCTCTACGGCTCCATCGGCACGGTGCTGGTCATCATGCTGTGGCTGTTCCTCAACTGCCTGGTCATCATGCTGGGCTACGAGCTGAACACCGCCATCCTCGACGGTACCCTGCGCGGCCGCACCGTGCGCCACCGCATCCGCCATTGGCATCGCGAGCCGCAAAGCACAGACTCCATTCATTAGAAAAAAATAAACATTATAAACTATGATAATTCAGAAACAAAACGGCAAAGTGGTGCCGGTACAAAACACCAGCAGAGAACGTTTCAAGATGGTCGCCAAGACCATGATGGGCCTCGAAGAGGTGCTGGCCGAAGAACTGAAAGGCTGCGGTGCCGAGAACATCGAGTGCGGCGCGCGCGCCGTGACCTTCGAGGGCGACATGCGGGTGCTCTACCGCGCCAACTACACCTGCCGCACCGCCCTGGCCATCCTCAAACCTTTCGCAGAGTTCGACGCCAACGACGACCAGGAGCTCTACGACCAAGTCTATAAAATCAAGTGGGAGAAAATCCTCGACGTCGATTGCACCTTCATGATCGACAGCACCACCAGCGGCGAGGTCTTCACCCATTCCTATTACGCCGCCCTCAAGACCAAGGACGCCATCGTGGACCGCTTCCGCCGCAACTTCGGCCAGCGCCCCACCGTCGATACCGAGAACGCCGACTACAAGTTCAACCTCCACATCCGCGACAACCACGTCACCCTCCTCATCAACTCCAGCGGCGACTCCCTCCACAAGCGCGGCTACCGCCAGGCCGTGGGCATCGCCCCCATCAACGAAGTCCTCGCCGCCGGCATGATCAAACTCGCCGGCTGGAAGTGCGACACCAACTTCTACGACCCCATGTGCGGCTCCGGCACCCTCGTCATCGAAGCCGCCATGCTCGCCAACAACATCCCCGCGCAGTACTACCGCGGCGACAAATTCGCCTTCAAACGCTGGAAAGAATTCAACCTCGGCGAGTGGAAGAGCGTCAAGGCACAAGAAGACCGTAAGATCGGCGCGGGCGACTTCGACTGCGAGATATGGGGCAACGACATCGACATGCAGGTGCTCGAACAGGCCGAGAAAAACCTCGAATACACCAAGCTCCACCACGACGTCATGCTCTTCAACGGCTCCTTCGAAGACCAAGACCCGCCCGAGGGCCGCACCCTCATCGTCACCAACCCGCCCTACGGCGAGCGCATCAAGATTGAGGACCTCAACGCCATGTACGAACTCCTCGGCGACACCTTCAAGAAGAAATACGGCGAAAACTGCGACGTGTGGCTCATCACCAGCGACTTCGAAGCCATGAAGCACATCGGCCTCAAGCCCTCGCAGAAAATCCCCCTCCTCAACGGCCAGCTCGACTGCCGCTTCCTCCACTTCGAGCTTTACGAAGGCAGCAAAAAAGCCTCCAAGCAGCCCGCCGAACTGGACCAGTGATTGGCGAACTGACAAATGACGGCTTCCGCCACCGTCCCTTTTGGGAAAAGGACGCTCGAAAAGCGGGGCATATTTCGAATAAATCAATCAAACAAACAGCACGTCCGCACATGATATGCGGACGTGCTGCGTTATGAGCATTTGCGTACTGGAGTTTCGCGAAAGCAACTTGTTTTGGAACTCGAATATCTCTCCGACAGCATGTCGGAGCACGAAAAACAAGTGGCGGAGGCCGACGACAGCATGTCGGAACACGAAAAGTAGGCGTTGCGGGCCGACGACAGCGTGTCGGAGCACGAAAAGTAGCTGCTGATCGGACGCAAAATGCGTTTTTTGACTCAAAATAGACCTTGAGGGCTGAATATTCCTACTTTTTGTACTCAAAATAGGCGTATTCAGCCGACAAAAGTGACTTAGAGGGCTCAAAATTGACCTTGAGGGCTGAATCTTGCTACTTTTTGCATCGCGACACGCTGTCGGAGCCCTGCAAAAGCCATTCCCCGCACTCAAAATAGACCTTGAGGGCTGCCGACGGCTACTTTTCCGCCTTCGGCATCGCGTTGCAGCCCTGCACGGGCGGCTTGCAGCGACAAGGGGCGGCGGCGCAAGCCATCAAAACAGACTCCGCACAAAACGACAAAGCCGCCCAACCTTGGGCGGCTTTGCCATAAACAGCGCAGGCTGCGACGGATTAGAAGAAATGCCCGTAGTCGGCCTCGGTGATGGTGAATGTGGAACGGCGCATTCTGTTTCGCCATCCCTGCTTAACGACATCCCATGACCTTTCGTTGTACCAGCTGTGGGTGTCGCCCATTTCACGGCACGGCGGATTCCATTGAATAATCAATGTGCTATCTTTGTATATGTATATTGGATACAATTTGGAGGTGTCCCGCAATGCCATCCAGCCCCAATAGGAATCATACGGCTCCTCAAGTGGACCATCGTGCGAAATGAAAAATGTTGTGTCGTGGGGCGGCAATACTAATGTATCTGTTTCATACCTCATCGTATAGCTATGAGTACACAACACCAATGTATCCGTAGTGTGGTTATACACCCATGCGTTGCTTACTTCTGGGCCTTCGGGCACTGGTTCCCAAAAAAACACGCACGAAGAGAATGCGGCTGTGACCGCCAGAATGATTAGCATTGTAGAAAATATCTTTCTCATAATATTAGTATTAGCATTGGATTAGAAGAAATGCCCGTAGTCGGCCTCAGTGATGGTGAACGTGGAACGCACTTGGAGGTTGTGGCGGCCTTGATGGACAGAGCTCCATGAGTTTTTGTTATACCAGCTGTTGGTATCGCCCATGTCACGACACGGCGGAGTCCATTTTGCCACCAAGGTGTCATGCCTATAAATCTCTATCGGGCTCAACTCCTCTTGGTCATAGCTTGCAAATATTTCCCAATAGGAATTGTACGTGTTTCCCTGTCCGAGGTACTCTGCGTTTGCAGCACAGAAGAAAGTCGTATCGTGAGGGAGCAATTTCAAAATCACAGTGTCATTTTGGGGACGATTGCGCCACATCGTTTTCAGCACGAGCGTGTCTGAAGTGCTGTTGTCAATCCAACAATTGCTTCTTAGAGAGCCCTCTGGATCTGGGTCGCATGACGAGAATGCGGCTGTGACCGCCAGAATGATTAGCATTGTAGAAAATATCTTTCTCATAATATTAGTATTAGCATTGGATTAGAAGAAATGCCCGTAGTCGGCCTCAGTGATGGTGAACGTGGAACGCACGTACCTGTTATCTTTCCCTGTGCGGACGCTCGACCATGAATGGCTGTTGAAGATGCTGTTGGTGTCGCCCATGTCGCGGCACGGCGGGTTGAACTGCATCAGCACGCTGTCGTTATCCTTCAAAAATATGCGGACAGGGTGCATGTCGCCGAAATTGTCTCGCATTATCTCCCAGTAGGACGCATAGGGTCTTCCCTCCGAGTCCTCATACAACTTAGAATAGGAATACAAAATTGTATCCGACGGATAGACCAACTTCAACTCTGTTGTAACGGTCGGACTGCCTGTGGGAAATTCCACAGCCAGCGTGTCCGAAGTGTTGTTGTAAATCCACGCATTGCTGTACCAGTCTTCGTCACCATAATCGAACACCTCATGAGGGTCACATGAAGTGAACATTATTGTTGACATGGTCAGCGCAACAATTATAGATAGCGATTTTTTCATATTTTTCATAATATCTGATTATTAAAATCCATTATTCTCAAAAATTTCTTCGATAGTACTAGAATAATCAATTCCATTTATAATGCCATACGTAGCTATTAGGCTATTTTTATATGCGACTTGATTATATGTGTTGCTTGTCAAACAATAAAAATACATATTAGGAGTCATACCAGGTACCTCACTTGAGACTTCGTGTAGTAAGCATGGCGCAAACCATTCGTACTCATCAATACCATCATCATCATTGTCATAATGTGAACACCAAACCTCTGTATTTCCTTTATAATATGCGAATGCAATATCTTCAAAATAATTAGCCCACATTTCCCCAACACCTATAACACCATTATAACTATTTCCTGTATCACCATATCCACCATTTACTATGATCTGTCCAATATATGTATTCCAATATCCAGAACCTACTTTTGAAAAATGGCTTGCGTGCGACAATTCATGAAACAACAGTTTGTACATCTTGTCTGTATTCCCATAGTCTTGTAAAATAAAAACATCTGGCATAGCAATATGCACTAAAGCAGCTAATGCAGAAGCAGCAATTCCTGCCATTTCGTTTATTCTATATATTGCTATTAATGACATAACGAATGAAGGTGTCAATGTCATATAATGTAGCATTGGGGCTGAGCCACCCCAGTTACCAGAGCGAGTGGCCCATATTCTTAAATTGTCACAAGGCTTATTAATGGTAAAGTGTGGACAAATTTGTTGGTAATAAATATATGTAGCGTTATTAATTGTTGACCACGACCAACCAGCCGAACTAGTGGTTATATTTTTAGAAAAGCCTGTTTGTGACTGAGTTCCTAAATAAAGATAGGTAGGAGCCAAAAAAGCCAGATTTCCCCAAATCTTAAATCCTATTTGATTTTCATAAACTATGGTGTAGTTGGGTTTGCATACAAATTTGCCACCCATTTTGTAGAATCCGTTTTCATCGGTATATGCAGTGCGAATATTTACCAAAGTATTGGTACGCACCTTCACTTTCATAACGGGGATATACGTCTCACTATTGGTGTTGTAAACCTTAATGTAGCCTTGTGGAATACTCCCAGCCTTGCTTTCTGGTTCGTCGGACAGGTTTCCTGTCAGTCGCAACGACTCTTCTTCTATCATCTGTTCGGCAATGCTGGCTTTATCGTCGGGGATATAGCAGTGTTCCAATACTTGGTACTGGATGTGGCTGCCGAGGTTGTAGCCAGCAGGTATCACAGTGTAGAGTATCGAACTATCGTTAGTCGGCTCATACACACCAGTCCCTATCAGTTCGTAGTCCAGCGGATAGTTGAACAGTTCGATGTTGGTGTCATTCAACAACAAGTCCAATCCTGCGCTGTCAATCGAGGTAATCTTGATGTAGGTGTGGGTTTCGGAAATTGTGATGTCCTCCGTAATTTCGCCTCTTTCGCGGAGCTTTTGATATGCGTTCTGCATATTCGTCACCGAATAGGCGTTGTCAAGTTTTTTGCCCAATTGCACTTTTCCTTCGGTTTTTGCAGCTGGCAAAGTGGGGTCTTGGATGTTTTCTTCATCTTTATTGCAGGAAGCGAACAAAATTACACTTGCTGCAATCACGGTGAATGCCTTTAAAAATAATTTCGTTGTTCTCATTTTAAATAAGTTTTTAAATTTGATGAAAAAAAATGTTGGGTTGTCCGACACGCAGGGCTGCTATTCGTTGTCTGCCGGGGCGTCGGGTTCGGGCGAGGGCTCAGGCTCTTCCTTTTTGCTGGCGTTGCCGTAGGCGTGCTGGCGGAAGTACTTGAGGTCTTCGTTGAGGAGGCGCACCAAGTCCGCAGCCTCGCGGCTGGAGGGGTTGAGGGCTGCGTAGGCGTTGGTGTAGAGGATGAGGATGGCGTAGGCCTGGTCGCTTGCCTTGCGGGCGGTTTTGAGCGCGCCGAGGATGTAGGTGCTGCGTTCCACGTTGCGGTCGGACAGGAGCTTGCGCACTTTGTCGTTGGCCTCGCGCAGCTGGGCTACGATGTCGGTCAGGCGGAGGAGGTCCAGTTCGGCGGTGTAGTTGCCGAAGTCTTGCAGGATGTTCACGATGGTGCCGCTTTCCTTCAGGTAGTTGTCGGCAATGTGCAGGTTGTAGTTGTCCAACACACGCTTCAGCTTCTTGGCGGCGTCGGCGGTTTCGGCAACGGGGAATTTGACGTATGCCTTGATGGCATCACGCAGGGCGGAATAGAGTTTGTCGCGCTCCTCGTCGGCGAGCTTCAGCGGCTCGGTCTGGAGGCTTGAGGTGTACTGGCGGAAGGCGGAGTCTTCCTCGGAGAAGGCTTTGGCAAAGTCTTCCGCCGCCTGCTTCCACAGGGGGTGGTCGAGTGTGATGTCGGTGGTGCGCTTCATCACCATGGAGAAGAACTCATAATGTGCGGCGTTGGAAGCTCGGGTTACGCCGACATTTTCAACTTGAACAGGATTTAACATAGTTGGAATGTGTTTGATAATTATACAAATGGTCAGTTAAACGTTGTTTCGATTTGTCTTACTTATTTGCTATGTTTCCTTTTTTGTTTAAAATTCAGTTGTTTAAGTGATTCTCGTTATTTTTTTAGTAATACAAATATATGTATTATTTTTCAATTAGCCAAATATATTCTTTTTTCGGGATTGCATTTTGTGAAATACAAATTCAGTGCGGACGGAGGGTCAGAGGGAGTAGCGCATGTAGAGGCCGAAGGCGAAGTCGAGGCCGCGGTGGGCAAGGTCGTAGTAGAACTCGGCGTCGAGGCCCAGGGAGAAGTATTGGTTGTAGGCGTTTTGCAGCTCCAGCTTGGCGGTGAGCAGGTCGCGGTCGGGCACGGCGAAGTCGGCAAGGTGCCAGCTGACGCTTTGGAAGAGGTAGCTGCCTCGTGGGGCTATGAACTGGTGTCCGTGCCAGTATCCGGCCTGTGCCAGCAAATGCCAGCAGCCGCGAAGGCCGCCGCTATGATGTCGGAACCGATGGTCAAAGCCGATTTGCGGCCAAAGACCCCAGCCGTTGTCGTAGGCTTGGCATTTGGTGGGCGAGATGTCCTGATAGAAGAATGCGGGGAAGTCGGCAGCTATGGCGGTGCTTTCGCTGATGGCGCAGTCGAAGCGGAGGCCGACGCTTTCGTTGAAGAGCGACTGGATGCAGGTGTCGAGTGCCGTGAACTGGCCGCCGCGGTGGGTGCCGAGGAAGCTGAAGGGTACCGACAGCACGGCCCTGTCGCTGTTCCACACCTCCATTACGTTGCTGCTGCCCAAGGTGAAGCGCTCCTGTGTCATCTGCCACGGTTCCAACAGCTCCTCCCAGTGCAGCCAGGTGTCGGAGGTGAAGGGCAGGCCGCCCAGCCATGCCTTTGCCAGCAGCTGGACGCCCTCCTCGTTGTGGGCGTATATGTAGCGCTCGCGGTCGAACATCGGCTCGTAGAGCTTGTGGGTCAGGCCGCCGTAGAGGGTGCCCATCACGAGCCGCACGTTATTCGCGGGTTCATATTCCAGCCGCACCAACGGCTGCCACGAGTGGAAGCCGCCGCTCCCCGCAGCGCCGGCAAGGTTCACGCCGAGGGTCAGCTGAGCGTCGGGGCCTATCAGCCGCTTGGCGTAGGGCGAGAGGAAGAAGCCCGTGGCGGTGTAGCCCCGCGTGTAGGGCAGCGAGAAGGCCGCGTCGCGCAGGAAGGTGGTGGCATCGACTCCGATGCGCCAGGTGTTAAGCCTCCCGTATTTCCGCTGCCACTCCCGCGACTGCGCCGTGTCGCTCGCTATGTCGTATGACCAGTCGTCGGGCTCGTCGCACAGCATGGGCAGTATGCGGTTCACGCAGTTGCAATAATAAGGGGTGTAGATGACCATCACATCTCTGTCGGGCACGGCAGTGGAAATAGTCAGCTCTTGCGCTCCGGCGGCGAGGCACGCCGTGAGGGTCAGCAGAAGGATGAAATGCTTTTTCATAAGGCGGTAGATTTGTGTATGAGAGAATAACGAGGAATCGCGTTATTTGTTGTGTGCGAGGTGCGGTTTGTCGTGGCGTTTTTTATCGTCGTGCAGCTGTGCCGTGTTCTTAAAATCCGTCCCGACAAAGGCAGAAAATGTCGCGGTGGGATAATATTTCGCCCGTTTTCGCGTTTCGAAAGGCATGGAAGACACTAACACCTCTGGCGGCAGCCTCTCCGCCGCCCTCGTCAAGCAGGCCGCGTGCGCCGTGGGCTTCGACGCCTGCGGCATTGCCGAGGCTCGCCCCTTGGCCGAGGAGGATTTCGGCCTCGACGCCTGGCTGGCCCTCGGCTGCCACGCCGACATGCGCTACATGGCCGAGCACCGCGACCTGCGGCACGACCCGCGCCTCCTTGTGCCGGGCGCCCGCAGCGTCGTCTCGCTGCTGCTGGGCTACAAACCCTCGCAGCAGCTCTCCGCCACGCCCCGCATCGCCCAATATGCCTACGGCGAGGACTACCACGAGCGCGTGAAACGGATGCTCTACCAGCTCATCGCCGCCGTCCGCGAGGTGCGGCCCGACTTCGATGCCCGCCCCTTTGTCGATACCGCCCCCATCTCCGACAAGCTCTGGGCCGCCCGTGCCGGCCTTGGCTGGATAGGCCGCAACACACTGTTGGTAAATCCTGAGCTGGGCTCGTACTGCTTCATCGGCGAGCTTGTCACCTCCGCCGCCTTCGACCACTACGACACCCCCATGCCCAATGGCTGCGGCACCTGCCGCCGCTGTCTCGATGCCTGCCCCAATCACGCGCTGGTGGAGGAGGACGGGATGTCGGTCGATAATCCGCGCACCCACCTCTCCGCACCCCGTTGTGCCAGCTACCACACTATCGAGAACCGCTCCGCGCAGCTCCCCGCCGACATAAAGCTCTCCGGCTACGCCTTCGGTTGCGACTGCTGCCAGCTCGCCTGCCCCTATAACCTCGCCGCTGCCGTCCGCTACCCCCTCACCGCCGACCGCCGTGCCGCCCTCGAGTCCCTCCCCGAGGCCGACGAACCCACCTTCAAGCATTTCGCCAAACACTCCGCCCTCAACCGCGTCAAATACCCCCAATGGCAACGCAATGTGAATAAAGTTAAGAGTTAAGAATTAAGAGTTAAGAACTGGCACGGATAACGGAACGGAGTCCAAGGAATCAAAACGGAATCCAAGGAAAGAAAAAGGCGACATATTTCTTTTCTTATGCAATATTTTATCGCAAACGCCGTTATGTAGTACATGATTTACACGTCAGCAGAGTATGGAGAAACAGATTGATATACCACATACGCAGATTGTCCTTGCCTTTGTCAGCACTTGCATAGAGGCGACGGCACGAACGCTTGACGTGCCGTACAACGAGGTCTATGACCGTATGAAACGTCTCGGCATCATCGAAAAATATATCTATCCTAACTACGAGGTGTTGCACACCGAGAGCCGCGAGAACATCGTTCTCGACATGGTGGCGTGTATGAACGAATGGGAGGCAAGATTATGAGCATGACGGTATATCATGGGGGAATAGAAGCTGTGGAACATCCGCGCTGCGATGCGGGAAGGGCCAATCTTGATTTCGGCTTGGGCTTTTACCTTACCGAATTTCGTCAGCAGGCTCTGGAATGGGCAAGACGTGTGGCTCAACGCAAGGACTGTGCGCCTGTGCTGAATGTTTACGACCTTGACCGCGACGGAATCCTTGCCCATTATCGTTGTAAGGTGTTTACGGAATATGATGGGGCGTGGCTCGACTTTATTGTTGACAGCCGACTGGGCAGACAGCCTTGGGCGGAGTTCGACTATATCGAAGGCGGTGTGGCGGACGACCGTGTGGTGGATACCGTGAACCTCTATATGGCTGATTTGATGACGCGCGACAAGGCTTTGGAACGCCTCTCTTTGCATCGCCCCAACAATCAGATGTGCCTGCTCAAACAAGAAGTTATTGACCAATATCTAATGTATCATGGAACCGAACCCATCTGCTGACCCTGTCAAGTTGCCTGTCGTCCAGGAGATAATCCTCACCAACCGCATTGGTTCCATCAGTATGGAAATATCGCGGCGTTTGGGCATTGACCCCGTAAAGGCTCTCGAAATGTTCTATGAGAGTCGCACCTGCGCTGACCTCCACGACCGTTCCACAGGGCTCTATCTCTACGGAGACCTCTATATTGCCGACGAGTTCATGTCGGAAAGATTTTCAGATTTATAGACATCGGTCTGCGTAAAAGACTGTGTTGCTTATTTCTTCTGTTTCCCTTTGTTTTTGGACTTCAGTCCGGGGAACCAGAGCTTGATGGGTTGGTCGAGGCCGAGGTCGTTCATGTAGTTGAACGTGGCCATGCGGAGGCCGCGGCCGACCTCTTCGATGTCGTAGTCGAACTGGCCGTCTCCAACGGTGTCAGCCTTATTATCTGTGGCGACACGCCGTGCGTCAGCATTATTGTCCGTGGCGACATGCCACTCGTCTGTGGCGACACGCCACTCAATCTCGTTGTTGCAGAAAGAGTGTGGCTCAGATGTCCTGCGGGCGGAGAAGTCCTGCGGGCAGATGCCTGAGCGGCTGTGGCAGGTCATGGCATAGCGATGCCAGAAGGCGCTCTGCACGATGCCCTCGTCGAACATCTTGCGCACATTCTCCAAGGCGTCGAAAGTCTCCTCCAAAGTCTCCGTGGGGAAGCCGTACATGAGGTAGGTGTGCACCATGATGCCGCTGTCGCGGAAATGGCGGCATACGGCCATGGTCTGGCCGATGGTGACGCCCTTGTCCATGAGCCGCAGCAGCCGGTCGGAGGCCACCTCCAAGCCGCCGCTCACTGCCACGCAGCCCGCGTCGCTCATGAGGTCGCACATCTCGGCGGTGTAGGCCTTCTCGAAGCGTATGTTGCCCCAGAAGCTGACCACGAGATGGCGGCGCAGGATCTCCTCGCAGACCTCCCTCAGCAGCTTGGGCGGCAGAGCCTCATCGACGAAATGGAAGCCGCTGATGCCCGTCTGTGCCATAATGCGCTCCATGCGGTCCACAACCGTGGCAGCGTCGGGTGCCTCGTAGCGGGCGATGTAGTCGAGGCTCGTGTCGCAGAAGGCGCAACGGTGCCAGTAGCAGCCGTGAGCCATCATCATCTTGTTCCAGCGTCCCTGGCTCCAGAGGCGGTGCATGGGGTTAGTCATCTCGGCAAGCGAGATGTACTTCTCCAAGGGCAGCCCATTGAAATCGGGGGCGGGGAGCTCGGCGTAGGGGATATTCTCATCGGGGTTGTCGAGTGTGAGGTGTCCGCGATAGAAAGTGCGGACAAGGCGGTCTGCGGTGAGGCTGCCTTCGAGGAACTCGGCGAGGCGCAGCTGGGGCAGCTCGCCGTCGTCGAGGGTGATATAGTCGCAATAGTCGAAGATGCGTTCATCAGAGAGGTTGCGCCACTCCGTGTTGGGGAAGCCTCCGCCGAAGATGATTCTCACCTCGGGGCGGTTCTGCTTGAGCCAGCTGCCGCAGCGCAGGGCGCCATAGAGGCAGCCAGGGAAGGGTATGGCAAAGCCCACGGCGTCGGGCTGCTCCTGCTCGATATGCTGCTGCAAGAGGCTGAGCATCTCGTCGTCGATACAGGTTGTGGGAGCCTGTAGGGCGGCCTCCATCTCGTCGAAGGTAGGCGCGAAGTTGGCGATCTGCTCGGCATAGCGGATGAGGTCGAAATGGGGGTTGGTGTGGTCTCGGATGAAGTCGGCGAGGTCCTCGATGAAGAGCGTGGCGAGGTGGCGTGCCCTGTCCTCGGTGCCGGCGGTGCCGAAAGCCCATTCGAGGTCGCCGAGCTGGTTGAAGCGTGGGCCTTCGGGCAGCAGGCTGCGGTTGGCGATGCGGGGCGCCAGGGTGCTCTCTTCCCCGCGGAGGAAGCGCAGCACGGGCTCCATCACCTCGCTGCACCGTGTGATGTATTCTTGTTCCTCCTTGTCGGAGAAGGCTTCCGCATAATGTGCGAGCCAGTCGTGCGAGTAGATCCTGTCGATAAGCTCGATGCCGAGGTCGGCTTGCGAGACCTCGTAGCCCTTCGACTGGAGAAAGGCCTTGAGCATAGCGGTGGCAGGGTAGGGGGTGTTGAGCTGCGTAAGCGGAGGAGTGATAAGCAGAAACTTCATATTGTGTGATTAGTGATTAGTGACTTGTGAATACTGAATAGGGAACAATGCCGGCAACCGCCCTCACTCTTAACTCTTAATTCTTAACTCTTAACTAAAAAACGGCTCCTGCCCCCAATTCTCAATTTTCAATTTTCAATTCTCAATTAATTTGTCTTTTCACGCCGCGGCGGACAACCTCGGCGGGATTGCCGGCGAGGACGGTGCACATCTCCTCGTGGCGGCCATGGACGACAGCCCCTGCGCCGACCGTGGTGCAGGAGGCCAGCTGGGTGCCTTTGGTGACGATGGTGTGGCAGCCAATCCACACGTTGTCGCCCATCACGATGGGACGGTCGGGGTTGGACAGCTGGCCGCCGTCATCGACGAGGTTGTGCTGGTCGGTGTCCATGAAAGTGCAGCACCACGAGGCTCGCACACGGTCGCCAAAAGTAATCTGTCGGTTGCATATTACCAAAGACTTAGGACCGATGTTGCAGTGGTCGCCCACAGTCATCGTGCCGCTCTCGGTGATGGTGATGCTGCTGCCCGCGCCAGTGGTCAGCTCACCTTCCACGATGAGCTTCCCGCGAAGGTCGAGGCGGGTGCGGTCGTAGCGGAAGTCGCTGCCCTGATAGGTGACAAAGCCTATCTTCACAAGACCTATCCGCAGTTGCTCTGCGTTGAGTTCCAGCCTTCCCGACGTATCTACGATGCGTGTGCGGTGCGAGATGAGCAACGGCAACTTCCGTGCCTGCTGGAAGGGTAGCAGCTTGAAGTTGTACCAGATGCTGCGGGGTATGGCCAGCACAAAGCGTAGGGCGTCGAGTCGTTTCTTTCTGTGACGTTCGTTCATGAATAATGAGTAATTAATAATGAATAATTAGTAATGAACATCGGTAGCAACTGCCCACTCATTACTCATTATTCAATACTCAATAACGCACATAGGCGTGAATTATTGTCTGATGCTGTGCAAAATGGTGGGGATAAAATAAAAAAGTGTTTTTTGCGTTATACGGAGTGAAAATAATCGGGAAGAGGCGCTCGTGCCTCAAAAATGAATTAAACACGACAATATGAAACGAACCTTATTACTCATTCTCTTCGTGCTGGCAGGGATGTCGGTCACGCGGGCTCAGTCTTACAACGATGCCTTCTTTGATGCCCTCAATTCTAACGATTTGGAGACGCAGCGTCGCGTGCTTGCCGAGTGGCAGGAGGCCGCGCCGAACGATGTGGACCTCTACATCGCACGCTACAATTTCTATGCCAACCAGACCTTCGGAACAATTGGCTACGTCGAAGGCACCGACGATGAGACGGATGTCCCAGTCAGTTTCGACAACTACGTCTCGGCTTTCAGCTTCCATTCTGAGGCTCATGCCGACAGTGCGTTGAGCGTCATCAGTGAGGCTATCGGCAAATTTCCCAACCGATTAGACCTCCGCTTTGGCAAGATTTATTTCCTCGGGCAACTCGCCAATTGGGACGCCTTCGCCGATGAGATTATCGCCACCCTCAACCACTCTGAGCAGATTGACCACCTCTGGACATACCCCAACATGAATGGCGGGATGGTGGAGCTCCTCTCCGAAGGAGTGCTCGACTATCAGAACGACATGCTGGGTGCTGTCACAGATTTCGACAAGCCCACGCCTGAGGACACCGCCATGTTCCTCCGAATGCGCCGCGTGGCCAAACGGATGGTGCAGCTTTTCCCCTCCGACCTCTACTCCGTCAACATCCTCGCCACCACATACACCATCTTCCAAGAATACGACACGGCCATGAAGTACCTGCTCCGAGCCGAGAAAATCGACCCCAACGACCCCATCGTCCTCAAAAACATCGTCGATGTCTATACCCTCATGGGCAAGAAGAAGCTCGCCAAACCCTACCAAGCCCGCCTCGAAAAATTACAAAATTGAGTATGAATTGGAAAGATTACGAAAATGAAGTATATCAAGAATGTTTAAGAATATACGGAGATAGTGTACAGCGTAACATACATATAAAAGGACGATATTCTGGTCGAGAAAGACAAATTGATGTATTTGTACCAGGTTGTATTGTAGATGGTGTAACAACACAAATCATTATTGATGCTAAACATTACTCTAGTAAAGTTGATATAAAAATAGTCGAGTCATTTATTTCAATGGTGAATGATATTGGAGGCGGGAAAGGAATAATAATTTCGGATAAAGGATTCACGAAATCCGCAATCAGAAGGGCTCATAATGGACCTGAGGGGATAGAGGTTGATATACTGTCTTTATCAGAATTAGGGAGTTTTCAAGCCTCAGGGGCTATTCCTTTCAGTGGAAGTCATGGATTTGTTGTGAATGCTCCATTTGGTTGGATTATTGATGCAACCCGGCATGAAGGGTATATCGCTTCGTTATATAGACGAGGGTGTAGAAATTTGATTGAGGCTGCACAAGAGAAAGAGTTTATGTACATAAATATCTGGGATAAAAATTGTGAAATATCTTCCATTTCAGATTTATTGAGTTGGCAAGAAAAATATATTTCGGCATATTATTCGGATTGTTCAATTGTAATTCAAAATACTAAAGATTTAACAATACGATTTCTAAGATGCTCCAAAATCCCAACAGTGGAAATAACCGTTTATCGCGAATTTAAAAATTGTATTTTATTTGGAGTTCTATATTGTCCAGACGAAATGGTTCAACGTGATTTACGTAAAGTGAGTTATCTTATGAAGACAGCATTATATTTATGTGTAGAAGATAGTAGTAAAATTAAACGCTGCATCTAAGCGCTTGTTCTTGGGGATGTTCTGAGGAATGCCTGTTGGCTCGGATTAGAAAATCCGAGCCTTTTTTGTTATAAGGATTTTATAATCCGCCAACATATTATACATTATTTATATTGAATTGTTTAAAGCGGATTGCAAATCCGACACAACGGAATTATTTACTATCCAAACTTTTAATCCGAGACGTCTGCTTTATTGTTTGATGGCTCTTGCACCTTTCAGGTAAATCCCAAATCATCAAGTCAAAGGCTGCAATAATGCCTCGGCCATGACGACGAGCATATTTGTAGGACTCTACGAGTCCTTATTGGTCAGCCATCCTCATGGCTTGAAGTTCGGTGATGCCTGTTCGGCGGTCTTTTCGTATCTTTGTCATGATGTTTAGTAACATATATTTGTAATTTTTATTGTGTGGTACACATTATTCCTTGCCCGAAGGTCAGGACAAGGAGTAATGTACGCATAATTCCTTGCCAGCGGGTCTTGGCAAAGAATTATGCGCGCATAACTCCCATTCTGACGTTTTCGGGGAGTTATGCACACATTATTGCCGTTGCCTCGGATTTGTATCCGATGCAACGGCAATATTTCCAAAAACACCTCGTGGCAAGGAGTTTCTCGCGAGAAACTCCTTGCCGAGGATAAAAAAAGTAGTCGCTCGGGATGGAGCGACTACTATGGGTTGTGTTGCGAATGCTCGTCTTATTTGATGCCGAGTTTCTTCTTGATGTCTTTGGGGAGGGCGTCTTTGTGGACGATGATGTTCATGGTCTTGTAGCGGACGAAGGCTTTGCTGGCGTAGAACATGCCGTGGTACTCACCATAGTCACCCCAGCTGTTCTTGACCATGTAGTATTCGTTGCCCATCTGGTCTTTGGCGGTGCCGTAGATCAGCATGCCGTGGTCGTCGGTGGTCTCGCGGTTGTCGTAGGCGAGCTGGCGCTCTTCCTGAGAGACCCAGCGCTGGGGGGTGGGGTGCTTGGCGGCCTCGTTCTGGATGTCGGCTGCTTTCATGCCAGTCCAGTGTGCCATGTCGCTGCCCATGGTGGCAGAGACCTCGGTGGCAGGAAGGACGCAGAAGCCTTTGCGGACGCCCATGCGGAAGCCCTGCTCGCTCACGTCGCTGCCCCATGCGATGGGATAGCCGTTGGCGATGGCATTGTCGAAGATCTGCATCATCTCATCGAGAGGGACGTTGTAGCACTGAGCGTGACGCCAGTTGTCCTGGATTTCGAGGGGGAAGCGCTCGTAGAAGGGGTGATGGGTGTAGGAGGTGATGCTCACATAGTCGTCGGCGTTGATGCCGAGGCTCTCGTAGAAGCTCTTGGGAGTGTATTCCTTGCCGTTGTAGTTGAATTTCTCGGGCATCTGGCCAAGATAGACCTGGTGGACGGCGGCGATGGCCTTAGCGCAGAGGAGCTGGCCTTCGGGGGAGGTCTGGAGTTTCTTCAGTTTGTCGTTCTTGGCGACGGCAGCGACCATAGCGTCGGTGAGGGCGCTGAGTTCGGTGTGGCTGGAGAGGGTGTCGCCGTACATGACGCCGGGACGCATGAGTTCTTCGGGGATGAGGCCGAAGGTCTTCATGCCGTACATGACATCGTAGAAGGAGCCGCCCTGGCTGAAGCTGACATCACCGCTGGTGCGGATGGCGGCCATAGCGCGGTCGTTGTAGGTGTTGGCGACGATGTACATCTCGCTGAAGTCGTAGGTACCCTTCTTCATGCGGAGCAGTTCAGCCTCGACGAAGCCAAGGCCGCTGTAGCACCAGCAGGTGCCGGCCTGATGCTGGTCCTTGACGGAGGTGACGGGAAGTTCTTTGACGATGGTGAATTTGTAGCCTTCGTCGTTGCTTTCTTCAGTTTTGGTGGTCTGGGCCATAGCGGTAGCGCAGATGGCGAAGGCACCGAGCATTGCGAAAATTTTCTTCATTGTGTTATTATTTATTTATAAACATTAATTTATTCTATATAATATCTGCCACTTTCTGGTTGCCTATCAGACTGTAAACAATGATGTTGTTACTGTCGTTAATACAACGAAGGCAATTCAGCAGGTGGTAAATCGTTGTGCCGCTGGTTACAATATCGTCAAAGAGCAGGACGTTGCTGTTTGAAATGGTGCGATATAGTTGTTCCTTGGCAGGGTCGTTGAAATGGTAGAAATTGCGGACATAATTACGATATTTCGACTTTTTGATATCACGGGCTATTGAGAAATAGTCGCTCCTGTGAATGTCGTCCATAATGGAGCGGATGGTAGAGAGTACCTGCTCCTTGGCCGCTTCAGAATAGCGGGGACATCCATTGGGAAGGACATCGTCCAATATCTCCACCTGAAAACGGTCGTAGTCGAACTCGATATGCTGAGGCAGCGTCTTCACCAATTCGAGCTCGATGATGTCGGGCGACGACAGTCTTGCAAAATTGCTCATTAGGCGACGATTGATGGACGACATAGACTGGGGATAGACAAAAGCCTTGAAGGTGGGCAGGCATACCTCTTGGTCGAGCGTGTTGACAGCGTTTCCCATAAACAATTGGAAGTCGCTGCTTGCCGCAAATTCCTCCTCGAATTTTATCTTGTGGATGAATTGTGTGCGGAGGGATGAATCCACATCCGAAAAGAACTCGTAACTATAATAGTAGCAACGGCCGAAAGCGTTGATGTGATGAATCTCTTGGCGTGCCGACAATTTTGCTGTATCGCAACCGTCTTGCACGTCAAAAAGAAATTCACCCTTCAGACTGTCGTAGGTCACACCCTGAACAATTGGCTTTCTTTCGTTGCTATCCATTGTTTGTTACTTTTACGAGTTGATATGGCGTATTCGTTTTGGAGATTTGTGTCGGCAAAGCTAACATTTCATCAACGAACTATTCTTCAGGAGCAAACATGGGGTCCCAGGCGGGGAGCATGATGGGCTTCTGGTTGAGCATCTCGCGGTATTTTGCGGGGATGTACTTGTCTTCGAGGACCACGCGGAACATGTATTCGTTGAACCAGGCGTTGGTCATGATGAGGAAGCCCTGGTAGCCGTAGCTGCTGCCCCAGCTGTTCTCGACCATCCATTTGATGGGCTTGCCGTCCTTGTCGAGATCGACGGCGCAGAGGGTCATGGCATGGCTGCTGCCGCTGGCGTGGGTGGCCACGCGCTGCTTCTTATCCATGCCGAAGGTGGTGCCGAAGAGCGAGCCGTAGTCGTAGTTGTTCTCGTCCATGAAGCCCTTGTCGCGGTTGAGGAACTTGGCCACGTCGCAGCTGAAATACATCATGGTGCTGTCCTTGATGGAGGCGATGCACATGGGGGCAATCTCGTCCATGGGGAGGTTGAGGTAGCGCCAGTTCTGGCCGTCATAGACGTGGCGGTCGTACTGAATCTCATAGACCTTGTAGTATTCGCGGGTGGGGTCGTTCATGACCATGTAGTAGGTGGAGAAGTCGGTCTTGGCGAATTTCTCGTAGAACGACATGGGGGTGTATTTTTCGGTGGAGACGATTTCGCCCTTGGCGTTCTTCTGCTGCCAGGTGAACTCTGCGGGGGGCTCGCCGAAGGTGAGGGCCAGCATACGGTAGATGGTGCCGAGCATCTCGGTCTTCTTGGCCTGGAGCTTTTCGGGGGTGACATTCTTCTGGGCAGCCATCTCGCGGAGCTGGAGGCCGTCCTCGCGCAGCTTGAGCTGGATGAGGCTGGAGATGGAGCTGGTGTTGTTGGTGTTGTAGGTCTCGGGCATAGCCTCAGCGGGCACGAGGCCGTATTTGTCAATCAGGTTGGCGATGCCGGTGAACTGGCCGCCGTCGCTGAGGGGGTTCTTGAAGAGCCAGTCAACCTCTTGGTCGTCCATGGGCTTCTTGTATGTGTCGATGATGGCCTGGAGGAAGAGGTTGGACTTCTCGAGCTGGTCGTAGAAGAAGGTGTAGGCCTGCGAGAACTGGAAGTCGGCGGGGAGGTTGTGCTGGCGGATGGCCTTGTTGCGGAGCACGTTCATGCCGGTGAACATCCAGCAGCGGCCTGAGGACTTCTGGTCGGTGATGGCCTTGCTCTCCACGCGGTTGGAGAAGTGGGAGTCGAAAGCGGTGGCGTTCTCGTAGTTGAGGGCCAGCTTGGCGGGGCTGTTGGTGACGAGGATGTTGCGCAGAGCCTTGTCGGAAGCGTTGTTGCCGTAGCTCTGTTTCATCTGCTGCATCATCTCGGTAGTGATGCCGCCTTTGTAGGCCTCTTTGGGTGCGTTCTTGGCCGTGCTCTTCTTCTGAGCCTGTGCGGGCATGGCGAGGAGCATGGCGGCTGTAGCGATAATGAATATACGTTTCATGATAGTCGATGTTAGTTATAATGATATTTTAATTTCTTAACATTGTGGCTTCAGACCTTACTTGGCAAGATATTCGATGATGGCTTTCTCAATCTCGTCGCCGCGGATGCCGCGCTTGACGATGGTGCCGTTCTTGTCGATGAGGAGGATGGTGGGCACGCCGTCCACGCCGTAGGTGTCGGTAGCGGTGCCTTCGTCGTCAATCAGCTGGGGGTATTTGATGCCGAGGCCTTCAACGGCGGCCTTGTGGTCATCGGGCTTGTCCCACACATCGATGCCGATGATGTTGAGGCCCTGGCTGGCGTATTTGTCGTAGAGGCGGATGAGGTTCTCCTTGATTTCGCCGCGGCAGGGGGAGCACCAGGAGGCCCAGAAGTCGATGAGGGTGATCTGTCCGGGCTGGATCATCTTGCTGAGCTTGGTGGCCTTGCCTGTGGCGAAGTCGATGCCGTTGAGATCGACAAAGGGCTTGCCTTCGGAGGTCTTGGCCACGTTCTCCAGCCTTTCATAGATTTTCACAAGGGGAGAGAATTGGGCGACGATGGGGTTGGCATGGGCCATGATGTTGTCGAGGCTGTCGAATGTGATGACGCCAGCATCGGCCAGGTTGGCGAGGGCGTAGGCGCCGAGGACGTTGTCGCTGTTCTCCTGGTAGATGCCAGTGAGGACTGCGTTGGTGCGTGCAGTGAGGCTGCTATCGACCTTGCCGTATTCTGCCATCAGAGATGCTGCCAAGTCTTGGTTGTCGCTGTTGCTGTAGAACTGGTCTATGATGCTGTTCTGCAAGGCTCTGAGACGGATGATGGCGGTGTCGGCCGTGTAGTGGCTGTAGTAATAGTCATTGAGGGGGGTGCCGGAGAGGGAGTCGGTGACGATGTCGATGTAGATGGTGCCCTCTTCGAGCACGATGTAGCTTGTGCATCTCACGTCACCACTGACAGAGGCTGCCTGGATGGCGCCTATAGTGGGCTGTTCGACAGTGCCTTGGAAGGTAAACTTGCTGTCGGCGACAACAGCCGAGTCGATAGGCTCCATAGTGTTCACATCGGTCAGATAGACCATGCTGCCGTCGAAGCCGGGCATGGAAACGGCACCATTGATGGTGTAAGCGCCGTTATGCTTGCAACCGCCGAGGAGGCAGAGCAGCATGGCAAGGGTTAGAATGCTGATATTATTACTCATAATGAATTATTATTACAAAAGTACGAATTGCAAATATACGAATTTTTTTTCGATTATGCGAGATTTATTTTAGTTTTTTAATAATAAAAGAGTGAAACATTGTGCATCTTGCTGTGTGCTAAAGGTGTACGAAGGCTTGTGCGAGCGTCCTGCCCCCAGCCCCATCTTTCCGCTTTCGGCAAATGGTGTTTAGCTTCGCTCTGCATTGCTACTGCATAGCATCTGCATTGCTACTGATATGCTATGCCATAGCAATGCAGATGCTATGCAGTAGCAATGCAGTAGCAATGCACGGCGGAGCTAAGCATACTTTACAGGGTAGGAGGGAAGGAGGGCGGAAATGGGCTTTAGGAGGGCTTTCCCGTGCGGCTCATGGGGCGGAGGAAAGGCCTGGGTTAATGTTAAAAAATAAAAAGAGACATATTTTTATTTATTATGTCAAAAAAAAATCGTATCTTTGCACAATTTTTTAAACGAAGAAATAAAATATAATTTATAATTATGTACACAGATACCACTAAATTCATTGGCGAAGGCCTTACTTATGATGACGTCCTTCTGGTTCCGTCTTATTCAGAGATTCTTCCCCGCGAGGTTACCGTGGCTTCCCGATTCTCCCGCAACATCAAACTGAACACGCCTCTCGTGTCGGCTGCTATGGACACAGTCACGGAGGCCGCTATGGCTATCGGCATGGCTCAGGAAGGTGGTATTGGCGTACTGCATAAGAACATGTCCATCGAACGTCAGGCCAACGAGGTCCGCAAAGTGAAGCGTGCCGAGAACGGCATGATTGTCGATCCCGTCACCCTCACCAAAGAGGCCAAGGTGAAGGACGCCCTCCATCTGATGTCGGAATACGGCATCGGCGGCATCCCCATCGTTGACGACAACCGCATGCTCATCGGCATGGTCACTAACCGCGACCTCCGCTTCGAGCACGATATGGAGCGCCCTCTCAGCGAGATTATGATCACCAAGCTCATCACTACCCATGTGGGCACCACCTTTGCCGAGGCTACCGACATCCTCCAGCAGCACAAGATTGAGAAGCTGCCCGTGGTGAACGAGCAGGGCCAGTTCGTGGGCCTCATCACCTATCGCGACATCATGAAGACCAAGGAGCGCCCCTTGGCTTGCAAGGACAGCAAGGGCCGCCTCTGCGTGGCTGCCGGCGTGGGCATCACCCCCGACATGATGGACCGCGTTGACGCCCTCGTGAAGGCTGGCGCCGATGCCATCGTCATCGATACCGCCCACGGCCACAGCATCCGCGTGGTCGAGGCTCTGAAGACTGTCAAGAATAAATATCCCAATCTCGACGTCGTGGTTGGCAACATCGCTACCGGCGAGGCCGCCATCATGCTGGCAGAGGCTGGTGCTGACGCCATCAAGGTTGGCATCGGCCCCGGAAGCATCTGCTCCACCCGCATCATCGCCGGCATCGGCGTGCCGCAGCTCACGGCTGTGTGCGAATGCGTGGGCGCCTTGAAGAGCAAGGGCTACGACGTGCCTATCATCGCCGACGGCGGCATCCGCTATAGCGGCGACGTGGTGAAGGCTCTGGCTGCTGGCGCAAGCACCGTCATGGTCGGCTCTCTCGTGGCTGGCACCGAAGAGGCTCCCGGCGAGACCATCATCTACGAAGGCCGTAAGTTCAAGTCGTACCGCGGCATGGGCTCCCTCGAAGCCATGCAGTGCGGCTCCAAGGACCGCTACTTCCAGGACAAGGAGGTGGATGCCAAGAAGCTCGTGCCCGAAGGCGTGGTGGGACGTGTGCCTTACAAAGGCACCCTCAGCGAGGTGCTCTATCAGCTCGTCGGCGGCTTAAAGGCCGGCATGGGCTACACGGGCTCTAAGGACATCACCGCCCTGCAGCAGGCCAAGTTCATCCGCATCACCGCGGCAGGCCGCACGGAGAGCCATCCTCACGATATCGCCATCACCCGCGAGGCACCGAACTATTCTAGATAGTCCCGGTAGGACCTGGAATCAATAAGGACGGTGCCGCGGTAGGGCTTGGAGCCATTAAGGATGCGCGCCGCCTAAAGTAAGAAATTGTATAAAAGGTATAATATAAATATGGTGAAAAAGTTTTTCGCAGCATTACTGTTATCGGTCATGGCCCTCTGTGCTACGGCTCAGCAGGCCGATGACCCTGTCATCTTTGAAATCAACGGAAAGAATATCCATAAGTCGGAGTTCATGAAGGAGTTCCTTCATTCTATTGGCAAGGACCCCGCTGCCGCCCCCACGGCATGCACCTACGAGAAGCGCAAGGCTCTGGAAGACTATGTGCAGCTCTATGTCAACTTCCAGACCAAGCTGGCCGACGCATACGCCCTCGGCTTGGACACTACCAAGGCTCTCAGAGACGAACTGAGCTCCTATCGCAAAGACCTTGCTGCTCCCTATCTGATTGACTCTGTTACGCTTCAGAACCTCCTCCGCGAGGCTTACGAGCGCAACCACTACGCACTTCATGCTGCCCATATCCTGGTGCCCTGTCCCGAGACTGCCTCTCCCGAGGATACGCTCAAGGCTTTCAACCACGCTGTCCAGCTCTGCGCCAAGGCTATGCTTGAGGCCGATTTCTACGCTGTGGCCCAGCAGGAGATGCACGACCAGCGTATCGAAGACCGCGACCCCCTCGTGCGCGAGAAAGCCAACGAAGTCAACCCCATGGAGGGCGACCTTGGCTGCTTCACCGTGTTCGATATGGTCTATCCGTTTGAGTCTGCGGCCTATATGATGAAGCCTGGCGACATCAGCCACCCTGTCCGTTCCCGCTACGGCTACCATATCATTAAGCTCTTCGACCGCTACGAGTACTACGGCAACTCTCAGATTGCCCATATCTGGATTTCCGAGAAGGACCCCAGCGCCCGCGGCAAGATTAACTCGGCATACCGCCAGCTTCAAGAGGGCATCGATTTCGGCATGGTTGCCAAGAACTACAGCGACGACAGCTACACTGCCAAGAATGGCGGCATCATGCCCGAGCTGCCTTGCAACAAGCTGCCCTACGCCTATATCGACGCCATCTCCAAGGGCTTGAAGGTGGGTGAATATTCCGAGCCTTTCCATTCTCCCTTTGGCTGGCACATCGTCAAGCTGCTCAAGAAGGACACCATCCCCTCGTTCGAGAGCCTCGTGCCTTACTACAGAACCCGCATGACCCGCGGCGAGCGCAGCACCAAGCCTCAGCACATCTTTGTTGAGCAGTGCAAGAACACCTACGGCTTCGTCGATTACACCAAGGTCAAGACTTCAAAGAAGAAGAACGCCCCGTATGCCGCCAGCCTCGACGCTGTGCGCAACGTGATCTCCGATTCTATCTTCTCGGCCATCTTCCATTATGATTCGAACGCTATCACCGATATGCGTCCGCTCTTCAAGATCGGCGAAAAAGAGTTCAACTCCCGCCAGTTTGCCCGCTATATCTATAAGAATAAGAAAGTGCGCGCCCTCTCTACTCTCGATGTCTTCCTTCGCGACCGCTACCAGGAGTTCATCGACGCCAAGGTCTTGGAGTATGCCGACAGCCGTCTCGAACAGGACAATCCCGAGTTTGGCAGCCTCATCGAGGAGTACCGCCACGGCCTGATGATTTTCGCCTACAACGACCATAAAGTCTGGTCCCGTGCCATCAAGGACACCACTGGATTTGAGGAATTCTACACCAAGTTCAGCGCAACCCGCAACTATAACGACACCAACGATGCCGTCTATTTCTGGGACGAACGCGCCCGCGTACATATCTATAATGTCTCCGACAGCACTCAGCTCCCGACAGCTAAGGCTATGAAGATTATGAAGAAGGCAGTAAAGAAAGGTTGGACCAGCCTGAGGGTGAATGACGAGTTCGCCAGCAGGTGTAAGGAAGGCACTACCAGCTTTACAGAAGACCTCATCTTGGTTGAAAAAGACAATCAGGACCTCCTCTCTCCCAATGAATGGCACCCCGGCATCTACCTCCACCCCCTCAGCGAGAAAACGAAGAAGACCTTTGGTTCGGTTGATGTGCCTTCTGAGGCCGGCTATTCCATCCTTGTTGTAGAACAGATGGTGGAACCTACGCTGAAGTCCCGCGAAGAGGCAAGAGGCTACTACCTCAACGAGTATCAGAACTATCTGGAGGAACAGAACAACGCTGCCCTCCGCAACAAATACAATGTGAAGATTCACCAGGATGTGATTGACGAGATAACCTACTAAGGACATTCTCACACAGTCGAAAGTGCCTATAAATAAAGCATCATCTATGAAGAAAAGAACCCTGTGTGCCGTAGCAGTCCTGCTCCTCGGTTTTGGTGCCAGCCTCCATGCCCAGAACAGGCAGGTGGTAGATGGCGTAGTAGCCGTAGTGGGACAGACGATTATCAAAAACTCCGACATAGAGCAAGCATACGCGCAGGTGCGTCTCCGTCAAGGTATCGAAGGAGCGCATCAGGAACGTTGCAGCCTCTTGGAAAGTATGCTGATTAGCAAGCTGCTGGTCCATAAAGGAATCGTCGATAGCGTCGAAGTTTCCGACGATGAGGTGGAAGACCAGGTGGACCGTTATCTCAAGATGGCTGTCCAGCAGGCTGGCGGCAAGGACCGTCTCCGCGATGTGTTCCATTACAGCTATGACGAACTGCACGACCAGTATTTCGACGTGCTGCACGACCGTATGCTAAGCCAGAAGGTCGAGATGCAGCTCACGTCAAATGTGAAGATTACCCCCGCCGAGGTAATCGAGTTTTTCAACGCATACGATGTTGACAGCCTTCCCGAGATTGCTGATCAGTATGAGGTCTCCGAAATCGTGGTGCAGCCCACCATCTCAGAGGCAGAGCGCGACCGCGTGCGTGGCGAGCTTGCCGAACTGCGTGAGCGTATCCTCAAAGGCGACCGCTTCTCCATGCTTGCCAAACTCTATTCCGAGGACCCCGGCTCCGCCTCCAAGGGCGGCGAGCTCGGCTTCTTCGGCCGTGGCGATATGGTCACCGAATTTGAGGCCGCCGCTTTCGCCCTCAAGCCCGGCGAGGTGTCGCCCATCATTGAAACTCAGTATGGCTTCCATATCCTCCAACTCATCGAGCGTCGTGGCAACACGGTGAATGTCCGCCACATCTTGATGCAGCCCAAGACCTCGTCAGAGGACCTGCTGCGTGCCCGCATCATGCTCGATAGCCTTGCTCAGGAAATCCGCCAAGGCCACATCACTTTCGAGGATGCTGCGAAAAAGTATTCCGATGGTGTGAGCAAGAACCAGGGCGGTGCCGTGACCAACCCGGCTTTGGGCAACGGACGCTTTGACAAGGAGACGTTCAGCAAGCTCTATCCCGGCGTCGGTATCGTTGCTATGGAAGAAGGAGAGGTGTCGAACGCAACGGCCATCCTCACCATGGAGGGCAAGAGCGCCTACTGCCTCATCAAGCTCACCAAAAAGATTCCCGCACACACCGCCAACCTCACCGACGACTACGACCGCATATATAACGCCGCTCTGGAAAGCGCCAAGACCAAGAAGATTGTGGATTGGTGCAACCGTATGGTCAGAACGACCTATATCCGCATCGCCGACGAGTATAAGGACTGTCCCAACTTTGAGGTGAATTGGCCAAGATAATATTGTAACAATATATTAATTGTAGAAGAAATGTCAGAAAGCGAACTTCTTGACAATTTTGTGAAGCAATACCACGCTCTCAAGAGCGAGATGGGCAAGGTTATCGTCGGACAGGACAAGGCTGTCGATAGCCTTCTTCTTTCTATCTTCACGGGCGGACATTGCTTGCTGGTGGGCGTGCCTGGATTGGCCAAGACTTTGATGGTCAACACGCTCTCGCGTGCTCTGGGACTCTCGTTCAGCCGCATACAGTTTACCCCCGACTTGATGCCTTCCGACATCACGGGCTCTGAGATACTTGACGAAAACCGCCATTTCCAATTCATCAAAGGCCCTGTTTTCGCCAACATCGTGCTTGCCGATGAGATTAACCGTACCCCGCCTAAGACCCAGGCCGCGCTCTTGGAGGCTATGCAGGAGAAATGCGTGACAGTCTCGGGTAAGAGCTACCCCCTTGCCGCCCCGTTCTTCGTGCTCGCTACCCAGAATCCTATTGAGCAGGAGGGCACATATCCGCTTCCCGAGGCTCAGCTCGACCGCTTCATGCTGAATATCCGTATGGACTATCCTTCATTCCAGGAGGAGGTCGATATCGTGAAGGGTACGACAGTAGATAACACGCAGGAAATCAAAGTGGTGATGTCGGCTGAGGATATCCTTGGCTATCAGGGCGTCATCCGTCGTATGCCTGTCCCCGACAATGTGTGCCAGTATGCCGTGAGGCTCTCTTCCTCAACCCGTCCGGGCACAGAGGACGCCCAACTCGCCACCAAGTACCTCTCATGGGGCGCTGGTCCGCGTGCTTCGCAGTATCTGGTTATGGGCGCCAAGACCCATGCCGCCATGCAGGGCAAGTACTCGCCCGACATAGAGGATGTGAACGCTGTGGCTGTCGAGGTGCTTCGCCACCGTATTGTCCGCAACTATTATGCTGAGGCTGAAGGCATCTCTACCGAGGAGATTGTCGGACAGCTTATCAAATAAAACTGATAAATATGAAAAAGGCTCTTGTACTGATTTGCTCGATGCTGGTGATGTTCGCATCAGCCGCCCAGACTTCTGGTCTGCACATCCCTTCAGAGAAGCCCATCAAGCCGAAGGATTTGCCTTTGGCTTGGACTAATCCCGAGGTGTTCTGTCTGCTGCTGCATTTCGACGAAGGCGACAGCGCATATCGCGAAGGCGACCTCGACCTGCTCGATTCTGCCTACAATGTCGCTTTCGACAAGAACAGTCCGCGTCTTTACACAATGTCGATTGAGGCTTATGGGCATGGCTCCGACAGTGCCTTGATGCGTATGCGTGTAGAGTCGGTCTATCGCTATTTCACCATGCGTGGCCACGAGGTGATGCCTGTACGCTATGCCTACAACCCCATTCACTGCAGCTGCCACGGAGATACTGTGGAGCTGATTCGTTTCGAGGTGCCTACCGATAAGCAGATTTATGACTGTGCAGATCTTCCCGAGAGCCGCAAGATGTTCAATAAAAATATTCCGCTCGACGGGTCTGTGATGGTCACTTTCCGCCACAATCCTATAGAGTGCATCGGCGGCAATAGCGGATGCTTCCTCCCCGCCCAGGATAGCAATATCCGCGCCTACTACACGCAGCTTATCCTCAAGAAAGGCTCCATATATTCTGTCTATAATACGAAGGACGAATGTCCGCCACCTGTTGAGATCTCTATCGATGAGCATCTCGACTACAAGCAGTTCTTCGACCAGTACGAACTCGTGCCGCATCAGCGCCAGATTATCCTGCCCATTGGCTATGTTGTGCTGCATTCTAGCTTCAACCGCAAACCTGGTGAGTGTCAGTATCTGTCAGACTCCATCTATCTGCGTTTCCCCGTCACGGAGGAGCAGATTGAGTCCGGCCTCCGAGTTTTTGCCAAGAAGATGGGCAGCCGAGGCGTCGAATATCGTCAGGTCTCCACCAAGAAGGTGAAGGGCGGCCCCGTGCTGATGATACAGGCCGCTATCAATGCCTCTCAGTTCGACACCATCTATCTCGGCAAGCGCATCACAGAGGAGGAGGTCTCCAAATATCTCTTCTCTGCCGATTCTCCAACTGAGCAGGGCGCCGTCACAATCAGGGTGAAGGGCGAAGAACGCTACTTCAAGCCTTTCCGCCTCAATGGAAAAGGAGAATACGACTATAGGAAACCATTCCGCGCCATGTTGCGCATTGTGCCCACAGAGGAGGAAGAGATAGAGTCCACGCCTGCCGACACTTTTCGTAACGACGGCGACGAGGAAATAGAATAACAAGAACGCATAAATAATACAGAGTAACATAAAGAACAAGTACCGGCTTTGCCACAACGCTTAATTCTTAGCTCTTAATTCATTATGGCTTATTTGCAGACTGATGTAACTAAAGTTACAACCAACGTGCTTCAGCGCATGAAGCAGAACGGTGAGAAGATTGCCATGCTCACCGCATACGACTATTCTATGGCTAAACTGCTTGACGCAACCAAGATAGATGTCATCCTTGTGGGCGACTCCGCCGCCAATGTCATGGAGGGCTACGACACCACGCTGCCCATCACCCTCGACGAGATGATTGTCTATGCCTCCTCCGTCAAGCGTGCCATCAAGCGTGCCTTGGTGGTGGTAGATATGCCTTTTGGAACCTATCAGGGCAACTCTAAGCTCGCCTTGGCCTCCGCAATCCGCATCATGAAAGAGACAGGCGCTGATGCCATCAAGCTCGAAGGCGGCGAGGAGGTTCTGGAATCCATCAGCCGCATTCTCACGGCTGGCATTCCCGTGATGGGACATCTTGGACTAACCCCGCAGAGCATCAACAAGTTCGGTACCTACGCTGTCCGCGCCACGCAGGAAGAAGAAGCAGAGCGTCTCATCCATGATGCCAAGGTGCTTCAAGAGGCTGGCTGCTTCAGCCTTGTCTTAGAGAAGATACCCGCCAAGCTGGCTGCACAGGTTACGCAAGAATTGAAGATACCCACAATCGGTATCGGAGCAGGTAGCGGAACGGATGGACAGGTTCTCGTCCTTCAGGACATGCTCGGCATCACGCAGCAGTTCAAGCCTCGCTATCTCCGCACCTACGGCACCTTCGGCGAAGATATCAGCAACGCCATCCGCCAGTATATCAACGATGTGAAGACCGTCAGTTTCCCCAACGAAAAAGAACAATACTAAGATATTTGAGATAGGCGTCAGCCGCTATGGCTATCGTAGCTATCATAGCTATCGTAGCCATTATAGTTATCACCACCTATCCAGCAACCCCTTCAAATCTTCTAAATCATGAATATAGGCGACAAACTTCCTGAGGTCTTAGGCAAGGACCAGCAAGGCAACGATATCAAACTGAGCGATTTTGCAGGCCGTAAAATCATCCTCTACACTTATCCCAAGGCCAATACCCCTGGCTGCACTGCCGAGGCCTGCTCTTTGCAAGAACACAAAGCCGAGTTAGAGGCCGAGGGTTATGCCATTATCGGCGTGAGCAAGGACCGGCAGGAACTCCAGCAGAAATTCGCGGAGAAATACGACCTTCAATTCCCCCTGATTGCAGATACCGACACCACGCTTTTGCAGGAGCTTGGCGCCTGGGGCGAGAAGACCAACTATGGCAAGACAACGATGGGCATCCTTCGCACCACCTTTTTGGCTGACGAGAACGGCATTATTACTCAAATCTTCACCTCGAAGCAGATTAAGACCAAGATTCACGCCGAGCAGATACTTGAGAGCCTCAAATAGCAGAACACAAGTCCCTGTGACTTGTTGAGAGGCATTCATTCGCAATAAGATGGCATTCCCGCTTTCTCGTTTTCTCTCCCGATGAGAAGGGACGATGCCACACTCATCGGCAGGAAGTTGGAAGTTGAATAAAGAGAAAGTCCTTCATGAAGAAGGACTGTCTCTTTATATTAACTCAGTTAGCCCAAATCGGTAATGCTCAAATGAGTGGCATGATACATTGTCACCCATAAATTTGAGACGGCATAGGGATGTGGCGTCCCAATGACCGACCGGGGATTATTTTTCGCGTGTAGGTTTCTTTTGCAGCGGGTCTGTGGTGAGGCCGATGCCGAGCTTCTTGAAAATCTTTCTATCCACCTCGCTCAGCATCACGGTGGCGTGGACCTGGCAGCCGTCGAGCTGCGGCAGCGTCTCCAAGGCACGGCGGCACTTCTCGTCAGTGAGGCTCAGGATGGAGAGGGCTACGAGCACCTCGTCGGTGTGCAGACGGGGGTTGTGACCGTGCAGCAGCTTCGTCTTGGTGTTCTGGATAGGCTCGATAATCTCTTGGGGTATCAGTTTCACGCTGTGGTCTATGCCGGCGAGGTGCTTGGTGGCATTGAGCAGCAGGGCTGCGCTGGGGCCGAGGAGGTCGCTGGTGTGGCCTGTGAGGATGGTGCCGTCGGCCAGCTCTATGGCGGCAGCGGGGGTGCCTTCCTGCTCCTTTCTCTGGCGTGCAGCCACGGTGGTGCGGCGGTCGTCCGTCGTGATCTTCATCTGCTTCATCAGCAGGGCAATCTTGTTCACCTCGCTCTCGGGAATCTTGCCTTGGGCGAAGTCGCACAGTGCCGAATAGTAGCGGCGGATGATCTCGTCCTTAGAGGCTTGGCAGCACACCTCGTCGTCCGAGATGCAGAAGCCTGCCATGTTCACACCCATGTCGGTGGGCGACTTATAGGGGTTCTCGCCGTAGATGCCTTCGAAGATGGCGTTCAGCACAGGGAAGATCTCGATGTCGCGGTTGTAGTTCACAGCCGTCTCGCCGTAGGCTTCGAGGTGGAAGGGGTCGATCATGTTCACATCGTTGAGGTCGGCGGTGGCGGCCTCGTAGGCCACGTTCACGGGGTGCTTCAGCGCGATGCTCCAGATGGGGAAGGTCTCGAACTTGGCGTAGCCGGCCTTGATGCCGCGCTTGTTCTCTTGATAGAGCTGGCTGAGGCATACGGCCATCTTGCCGCTGCCGGGGCCGGGGGCAGTGATGACCACGAGAGGCTTCGTCGTCTTCACATACTCGTTCCTGCCGAAACCCTCGTCGGAGCATATCAGATCCACGTTCGTGGGGTAGCCCTCGATGAGATAGTGATAATAGACATTGATGCCCAGGCGTTCCAGCCTTTCGCGGAAGGCCACGGCGCTGGCCTGGCCGTTGAACTGGGCAATGACCACCGAGTTGACGCTCAAGCCGCGGTTGATGAACTCGTCGCGCAGACGCAGCACATCGGTGTCGTAGGTGATGCCGAGGTCGCCGCGCACCTTGTTCTTCTCGATGTCGCGGGCGGAGATAACCATGACGATCTCCGCATCGTCGCGGAGCTGCATGAGCATCTTCAGCTTGCTGTCGGGCTCGAAGCCGGGCAGCACGCGGCTGGCGTGGAAGTCGTCGAAGAGCTTGCCGCCAAACTCCAGATACAGTTTGTTGCCGAATTTGGAGATTCTGTCCTTGATGTGTTCAGACTGAATCTTGAGATACTTGTTGTTGTCAAAACCGTGTTTCATAATGCCTTCCGATAGGTTTCTTATAAAAATACGGAATGCAAAGATACGAAAAAAAATCCATTTATTGATATTTATTTTCTCTATATGGCATTTTTCTTTGTATGAAGCGGTGTGGGAGACACCTAATTTATGATTATCAAAATATTGAATTAACATGAATAATTAGAAGTCCCCTTTAATATTTTATAAATACGAGAATATCCAGCGAATATTCGAGCAAGAATTATCCACGAATCTATTTTTTATGAATAATCTGTTGTACAACAATGGTTTACGATTTAATTTATGGCTAATTCAGGGTGATTCATGTCCATCAAAAACGCATAATTAGAAGTCACCTATAGTCACAAGACGCAAAATAATGCGGTCGAGCAGTCGAACACCTCATTCTACTGTTCGATTCGTTCGACTCCTGCCGCCACTGCTGTGAGACGTGGCTGGCAAATGTTAAAATTTTGCGGCTCAATAGTCCTCCGCCATAGCGTAAGGATAGGGTCGCGAAGGCTCCGCCCTGCTTCCGCCCTGGGAGCGGAGCTAGAGCGGAGTTAAGGCGGAGCTAAGGCGGAGCTTCACCGAGGTTTCAAAACCCCTTTTTTGCCCTTTTTGGGGTGTCTCATCAGTGATTTTTCATTAGTAATAATTAACGTATATGTTAAATCACCATCGCCAGCCTTATCGCCAGTCGAACGAATCGAATAGTCGAACGCCGTATTCGATTGCGGGGTCATGGCATACAAAAATCGTTTATTCAAATCCACAACAATATCATTCCAAAACCAATGTCAGACCATAAAAAATACGAAATCTCTCATATAATCACGCATTTGCGGGAAGCGATACAAGAAAAAGGGGAAAAATATTACCCTGATTTCCTTGTATTTGGAAGAAACTTTATCCCCCGAAGGCGCAGTATCAAAAAAAATGTGTATATTTGCACTCGCAATCCACGAGAGAAAAGTGGATTCGTGCATGAAAGCATTTGTAAGTCCGAAAATCGAAAATCGCCAATTTTCATACCTACGGACAAAAGATACTGATGCCTTTTTGTTGTTTCGTATGTTTACGCCCCGTGGCGTCAACATATCGGATAGCATAGGATAAAAGTTTCTTCAGTTCTATTTAGGTAATAGGCGTTTGGCGATGCCTCGATTTTGATAGGACAAGCAACCAGAGTTCTATGCTTCAATGGTTCGGTAGAAAATAGTTAACAATTAGGCGGCAGGAGCCGCGATAT